>NZ_JABWRZ020000001.1:1321795-1645993 GCF_014269185.2 Pseudomonas oryzicola | reverse complement strand
GGTCCTGGTTGAACTGCTGCGCCCAGGTGTTGAAGGAGGCTACCAGTTCTTCGTTGGAGATGCTCTGGGCCGGGGTGTACAGGCCGGTGCCGCTGATCACGACGTTATGCACGGTCGTTCCTCTGGTCAAAGGCCATCGCCACAGGGCGCTGGCTGGGAAATATGGCAAGTTAATGGCACTTTAGTGCCAATTCAAAGACAAAGCTGCTCCCGCGTGCACTGCACCTGTGGGAGCGGGCTGGCCCGCGAAGGGTCGCAGCGCGACCCCAAATTGCCCTAATAGTGCCACAACCAGGGAAGTTTAACCCTCCACCTGGCTCCATTGCTTGCTCAAACGTTTGTCAGAAATCGGCACCTTGGTCCCCAACTGCTGGGCAAACAGCGATACCCGGTATTCCTCCAGCCACCAGCGGTAAACCGTCAGTTGCTCATCGCGCTTGCCCTCCTGGGCATGCTTGTCGGCACGGGCCTTGTACTGCGCCCACAGGTTGCCCAGCTCGCCGCTCCACACCCGGTCCTTCTGTACCTGCGCGCCCAGCTTTTCCAGGCGCAGTTCCACCGCCTTGAGGTAGCGCGGCAGTTCCTTGAACCAGGCCCCGGGGGTTTCGCGCACGAAGCCCGGGTACACCAGGTTGCCCAGCTGTTGCTTGATGTCGTTCAGCGCCACCGCCTGGCTCAGGTCGATCTTGCCCTTGAACCGCTTCTGCAAGCCATGCCACAGCTTCAGTACTTCGAGGGTCTGCCGGGCCAGGCGCTCGGCATGCTCGGCCCAACCGCCGCGCTTGCGCTCCGCCAGCCCGGCCAATGCGGCACCGTCGCGCGGCAGTGGTTGTTCGCCGTCGAGGATGCAACTGTCCAGGCTGGCCAGCAGAATATCCTCGACCAATGCCTCGACGCGGCCCAATTCGCGATACAGCAGGCCCAGTTCGGTCAGCCCCGGCAGTTTGCCACGCAGGTACTTGGCCGGCTCGGCCAACTGCTGCAGCAACAGGCGTTGCAAGGCACGGCGGTGCTGGAATTCGGCTTCGGCCTGGGTCGAGAAACGCCCTTCGCGCACGCTGCCGTTATCTTCCACCAGCGCCGGGTACACGGTCATCGACAGGCCAGCGATCTTCTGCTGGGCCGTCTGCTTCACTTCGCTGAAGGCCTTGGCCTGCACCGGCTGTTCGCTCCTGGCGTCGCGCGGCACGGCCAGCGCAGCCTGGCTGGCGGCGGCAAAGCGTGCGGTCAGCTCGGCCAGGTCGCGGCCTTCGCCAAGGAACTTGCCCTGCCCATCGACCACCTCGATGTTCATGCGCAGGTGGCCTTCGACCAGGTTGACCGACTCGTCCCAGGCCTCGTCGGCAACCCGCACACCGGTCATGCGCAGCAGCTCCTGGCCCAGGGCCTGCGGCAGTGCCCCTTGGCCAAAGGCCATGCGCGCCAGCGAGGCCTTGACGAAGTCCGGCACCGGCACGAAGTTCTTGCGCAGGGCCTTGGGCAGGTTGCGCACCAGCGCCACGCACTTGGCTTCCAGCAGGCCCGGCACCAGCCACTCCAGGCGCTCGCCCGGCAGGCTCGGCAGCAGCGGTGCCGGCACCCGCACGGTCACACCATCGCGGGGATGGCCGGGCTCGAAGTGGTAGCTCAGCGGCAGGCGCAGGTCGCCCACCTGCAGGCTGTCGGGGTATTGCGCGGCGGTAACTTCACTGGCTTCGCGGGCCAGCACGTCTTCCTCGCGCATGATGAGCAGGTTGGCGTCCTTCTGGCTGCCCATGCGGTACCAGCTGTCGAAGGTTGCGGTCTGGTGGATTTCCGCCGGCAGTCGCGCTTCGTAGAAGGCGTACAAGGTTTCTTCGTCGGCGAGGATGTCACGGCGGCGGGCCTTGGCTTCCAGCTCGTCGAGTTCTTCGAGCAGGCGCTTGTTCGCCGCCAGGCACCTGGCCCGTGACTGGATTTCGCCACCTACCAGGCCTTCGCGGATGAACAGCTCGCGCGAGGTGACCGGGTCGATCGGGCCGAAATGCACCGGGCGGCGGCCGACCAGGATCAGGCCGTACAGGGTGATCTGCTCATAGGCCACCACCTGCCCGCGCTTCTTCTCCCAGTGCGGTTCGAAGTGGTTCTTCTTGACCAGGTGGCCGGCCAGCGGCTCGATCCAGTCCGGTTCGATCCTGGCCACCATGCGCGCATACAACTTGGTGGTCTCGACCAGTTCGGCAGCCATCACCCACTGCGGGCGCTTGCGCCCCAGGCCCGAGGACGGGTGGACCCAGAAGCGCCGCTGGCGGGCCCCCTGGTAGTCGCCCTCTTCGGTCTTCTGGCCGATCTGGCTGAGCAGCCCGCTGAGAATGGCCTTGTGCATTTTCGGGTAGTCGGACGGGTCCTTGTTCACCGTCAATTGCAGGTCACGGCAGATCAGCGCCAACTGGCGATGAGCATCGCGCCATTCGCGCAGGCGCAGGTAATTGAGGAAGTTCTTGCGGCACCAATTGCGCAGCGGGTTGGCAGTCAGTGCCTGGCGCTGCTCTTCGAAGCCACGCCAGAGGTTGACCAGCGCAGCGAAATCGGAGTCCACGTCCTTCCATTGCGCGTGCGCCTGGTCGGCGGCCTGCTGGCGCTCCGGCGGGCGCTCACGCGGGTCCTGCACCGACAGCGCACTGGTCACGATCAGCACTTCCTGCAGGCTGCCCAGGCGTGCGCCTTCGAGCAGCATGCGGCCCAACCGCGGGTCGATCGGCAGGCGCGCCAACTGGCGCCCGATCGGGGTCAGCTGGTTCTCGCGGTTGACCGCCGACAGCTCCTGCAGCAGGTTGAAACCATCGCTGATGGCCTTGCCATCCGGCGGCTCGATGAACGGGAAGGCATCGATCGCCCCCAGGCGCAGGTGGAGCATCTGCAGGATCACCGCAGCCAGGTTGGTGCGCAGGATCTCCGGGTCGGTGAACGCCGGCCGGCTGTTGAAATCCTCTTCGCTGTACAGGCGCACACAGATGCCCGGCTCGACCCGGCCGCAGCGGCCTTTACGCTGGTTGGCACTGGCCTGCGACACGGCTTCGATGGGCAGGCGCTGGACCTTGGCGCGGTAACTGTAGCGGCTGATACGGGCGGTGCCGGTGTCGATCACGTAACGGATGCCCGGCACGGTCAGCGAGGTTTCCGCGACGTTGGTGGCCAGCACCACGCGACGCCCGGTGTGCGGCTGGAAGATGCGCTGCTGTTCCGCCGGCGACAGGCGCGCGTACAGCGGCAGGATCTCGGTGTGGCGCAGTTGCGCCTTGCGCAGGATCTCGGCGGCATCGCGGATTTCCCGCTCGCCCGGCAGGAAGATCAGCACATCGCCCGGCCCCTTGCCGACGCTGCGTTCGTGCTGCGCCAGCTCGTCCAGGGTGGCGAGAATGGCCTGGTCGACGGTGAGGTCGTCCTCGATCTGGTTGCCTTCTTCGTCCTGCTCGCTGGTCAGTGGGCGGTACCAGGTTTCCACCGGGAAGGTGCGCCCGGATACCTCGATGATCGGCGCACCGTCGAAGTGTCTGGAGAAACGCTCCAGGTCGATGGTCGCCGAGGTGATGATCAGCTTCAGGTCGGGGCGGCGGTGCAGCAGGGTCTTCAGGTAGCCGAGCAGGAAGTCGATGTTCAGGCTGCGTTCGTGGGCTTCGTCGACGATGATCGTGTCATAGCGCTCGAGAAAGCGGTCATGCTGGGTTTCGGCCAGCAGAATGCCGTCGGTCATCAGCTTGACCAGGGTGTTGGCGTCGCTCTGGTCTTCGAAACGCACCTGGTAACCGACCAGCCCGCCCAACGGCGTGCCCAGCTCTTCGGCGACCCGCGCCGCCACACTGCGGGCGGCGATGCGGCGTGGCTGGGTATGGGCGATCATGCCATGGCTGCCACGGCCCAGTTCCAGGCAGATCTTCGGCAGCTGGGTGGTCTTGCCTGAACCGGTTTCGCCGGCGATCACCAGCACCTGGTGTTCGGCCAGGGCCTTCTTGATTTCGTCACGCTTGGCGGCGATCGGCAGGCTGTCGTCGTAGCGCACGGTGGGCACGCTCTGCTGGCGCGCGGTGACCTGGGCACAGGAGGCCTGGACCCTGTCCACCCATTGCGCCAGCTTCGCCTCATCGGGGCGCTTGCGCAGTTCGTGCAATTGCCAGCGCAGACGATGGCGGTCGGCAATCATGGCGTGGTCGAGGTTTTGCAGCAGTTTGTCGATGGCGTGGTCAGTCATGGGGCTTTTTAGTGATGCAGGTGGGCCTGCTTTTTCATGATCGGCATTCGAAGGATGCGCGATTGTCGCAGATTTGCGCCTACTTTGCTGTCCAGGCTGGCGCTATCCCCGGTAGCAGCGCAGCAAGGCTGAAAGTTTAGCAAGGGCTTATGTAAAGGTTGCCATTCACTGCTTTAATCAACCTTACCCAGCATGTGAGTATCCAAGGCATGACTCCCCTCCAGCCCAGCGCCCCACCCTCGCCCCGCCCTTCGCTACCGAAGGCCCGGCGCCGTGCCGGTGAAAATCCGCTGGTCCACGTCATCCTCGCCTTCTGGGCCCTGTGGCACTGCCGTCACGCGCGCCCACCGGATTGCTCACGCACGCCTTCATGACCGAACCCGGACCCCGTCCGGCCGTTTGACCCAGCTGGGCCGCCTGCCTGTGCGGTGGCCCCGTGCGCCCATGAGCGAATCCATCATGCACTTTGCACCTGTAGAGCAGGCCAGGCGGTTCCTGGCCGACAACCCCGATATCGAGCTGTTCGAACTGTTCATCCTCGACGCCAACGGCGTACCGCGCGGCAAGCTGCTGCACCGCGACGAGCTGCTGGCCGTGTACCAGAGCGGCAGGCCACTACCCAGTACCATCCTTGGCCTGACCCTCAACGGCGACGATGTGGAAAACTCCGGCCTGGTGTGGGACGTGGGCGATATCGACTGCCGCGCCTATCCACTCGAAGGCAGCCTGGTGCGCCTGCCCTGGCGGCGGGTACCGACTGCCGCGGTACAGGTGAGCATGCATCCGAGCGAAGGCCTGCCGGCCAGTATCGCCGACCCACGCCATGTACTGCTGCGCACCATCGATGCGCTGAAGGCCGACGGCTACCACCCAGTGATGGCCTGCGAGTTGGAGTTCTACCTGCTCGACCAGCAGCGTGACGCCCTGGGCCGCCCGCAACCGGCGCTGGACAACGATGGCGGCCGCCCACGCAGCACCCAGGTCTATGGCCTGCGCGAACTGGAGCAGATCGAGCCGTTCCTCGCCGACCTCTACGCCGCCTGCAAGGCCCAAGGCATACCGGCCCGTACGGCGATCTCCGAATATGCCCCTGGCCAGGTGGAAATCACCCTCGAGCACGGCGACGCGCTGCAGGCGATGGACCAGGCCGTGCGTTACAAACGCCTGGTCAAAGGTGTGGCCCACGCCCACGGCATGCAGGCCTGCTTCATGGCCAAGCCGTTCGCCCACCTGGCCGGCACTGGCATGCACATGCACCTGAGCCTGGCCGACGGCGCCGGCAACAACCTGTTCGCCAGCGACGACAAGGCCGGCACCCCGCTGCTGCGCCAGGCCGTGGCCGGCATGTTGCGCCACCTGCGCGACTCGCTGTTGCTGTTCTGCCCGAATGCCAACTCGTTCCGCCGCTTCCAGGCCAACAGCTACGCGCCGCTGGCGCCAACCTGGGGCGTGGACAACCGCACCGTGAGCCTGCGCGTACCGGGCGGCCCGGCCAACAGCCGGCATGTGGAGCACCGCATCTGCGGCGCCGACGCCAACCCGTACCTGGCGGCGGCGGCGATTCTCGCGGCCAGCCACCGCGGCATCCGCGAACGCCTGGACCCAGGGGCGCCGGTGGAAGGCAACGGCTATGCCCAGGCCACCGAACACCTGCCCACCGACTGGCTGACTGCCCTCGACGCCCTGCAGCACTCCAATTGGGCCCGCGAAGCATTTGGCGAGCCATTCCTTGGCGTGTACCTGAAGGTCAAGCGCGCCGAGTACCGCCAGTTCATGGCCGAAGTCAGCGAACAGGACTGGCGTTGGTACCTGCACCAGGCCTGAGCCCCGGATAACAAGGAACACCCATGAATGCAGCATTGAACAAAGGCCCGGCGCAGCGCGCGCCGTCCTACTACAGCGCCACCCTCAACGACCACACCGAATACCCGCAGCTCAAGGGCACGGTGCAGGTGGACGTGGCCATCATCGGCGGCGGCTTCACCGGCGTGGCCACGGCAGTGGAACTGGCCGAGCGCGGCCTGAAAGTCGCCATCGTCGAAACCAACCGCATTGGCTGGGGCGCCAGCGGGCGCAATGGCGGCCAGGTCACCGGCAGCCTGTCGGGCGACGAAGCCATGCGCACGCAGATGCGCAACCGCCTGGGGGGCGAAGTCGACGATTTTATCTGGCACCTGCGCTGGCGCGGGCACCAGTTGATCGAACAGCGCGTGGCACGCTATGGCATCGACTGCGACCTCAAGCGCGGCCACCTGCATGCGGCGATGAAACCCTCGCACATGGACGAGCTGCGCGCATTCGAGGCCGAGGCCCGGCGCCGAGGCATGGGCGAGCAGGTGCAGTTGCTGGACCGCAACGGCGTCGCCGAGCACCTGCAAAGCCCTTTGTACCTGGGCGCGCTGAAGAACCTGCGCAACCTGCACCTGCACCCGCTCAACCTGTGCCTGGGCGAGGCCCGCGCCGCCCATGGCCTGGGTGCGCTGATCTTCGAGAACTCCGAGGTGCTGGACATCGTCCACGGCCCGCGGCCGGCCGTGGTCACCGCCCACGGTCGGGTCGAGGCGCGCCAGGTGATGCTGGCTGGCGATGTCTATCACAAACTGGAGAAACGCCAGCTCAAGGGCAAGATCTTCCCGGCCATGGGCGGCATCGTCACCACCGCACCGCTGGGGCAACTGGCCGAGCAGATCAACCCGCAGGACCTGGCGGTCTACGACTGCCGCTTCGTCCTCGACTACTACCGCCTGACCGCCGACAAGCGCCTGCTGTTCGGCGGCGGTGCCAACTATTCCGGCCGTGACTCACGCGACATCGCTGGTGAACTGCGCCCGTGCATCGAACGCACCTTCCCGGCGTTGAAAGGCGTGCCGATCGAATTCCAGTGGAGCTGCGCGATGGGCATCGTGGTCAACCGTATCCCGCAACTGGGCAAGCTGTCGGACAACGTGTGGTATTGCCAGGGCTATTCGGGGCACGGCATTGCCACCAGCCACATCATGGGCGAGATCATGGCCGAGGCGTTGACCGGGACGCTGGAGAAGTTCGACACCTTTGCCCAGTGCAAGCATGTGCGGGTGCCAATGGGGGAATTGCTGGGGAACCCGCTGTTGGCGGCAGGGATGTGGTATTACCAGATGCTGGAGAAATTGCGCTGATTTTACCGGCCTCTTCGCGGGTAAACCCGCTCCCACAGGTATTGCACAACCCTTGAGAGTTGCACAGAACCTGTGGGAGCGGGTTTACCCGCGAAGAGGTCGGTAAAGCCAGCAGAGATTCAGAAGATCAGGCGATCTTCTTCAGGCCCTGCTTCTTCAGCTCTTCATCACGCAGCTCACGGCGCAGGATCTTGCCCACGTTGGTGGTCGGCAGCGCGTCGCGGAACTCGATCTGGCGCGGTACCTTGTAGCCGGTAACGTTGGCGCGCATGTGCTCCATCACCTGCTCCTTGGTCACGGTCATGCCCGGCTTGACCACGATGAACACCTTGATCACCTCGCCCGACTTCTCGTCCGGCACCCCGATGGCCGCGCACTGCAACACGCCCGGCAGGGCCGCCAGCACGTCTTCCAGCTCGTTGGGGTACACGTTGAAGCCCGAGACCAGGATCATGTCCTTCTTGCGGTCGACGATGCGCATGTAGCCGTCCGGCTGGATCACGGCGATGTCGCCAGTCTTCAGCCAGCCCTCGCTGTCGAGGATCTCGGCCGTGGCGTCCTCGCGCTGCCAGTAACCCTTCATCACCTGCGGGCCCTTGATGCACAGCTCGCCCACCTCGCCCAACGGCAGTTCGTTGCCCGCGTCATCGATCACCTTGCACAGGGTCGAGGGTACCGGGATACCGATAGTGCCGACCTGGTTGGCCTCCGACGGGTTCACCGCGGCCACCGGGCTGGTCTCGGTCATGCCGTAACCTTCGCAGATGGCGCAACCGGTCACAGCCTTCCAGCGCTCGGCCACGCTCAGTTGCAGGGCCATGCCACCGGACAGGGTGATCTTCAGCGCGGAGAAATCCAGGGCACGGAACGCCTCGTTGTTGCACAGGGCAACGAACAGCGTGTTGAGGCCGACGAAGCCACTGAACTTCCACTTGCCCAGTTCCTTGACCATCGCCGGCAGGTCACGCGGGTTGCTGATCAGCACGTTGTGGTTGCCGATCAGCATCATCGCCATGCAATGGAAGGTAAAGGCGTAGATGTGGTACAGCGGCAACGGGGTGATGAGGATTTCGCAACCTTCGTGCAGGTTAGCGCCCATCAGTGCCCGGCACTGCAGCATGTTGGCCACCAGGTTGCGGTGGGTCAGCATCGCGCCCTTGGCCACGCCGGTAGTGCCACCGGTATATTGCAGCACCGCCACGTCATTGGCCTGCGGGTTGGCCTCGGTCACTGGCTGGCCCTTGCCCAGCGCCAGCGCATCGTTGAAACGTATGGCACGCGGCAGGTGATAGGCCGGCACCATCTTCTTCACGTACTTGATCACGCTGTTGATCAGCAGGCGCTTGAGTGGTGGCAGCAGGTCGGCCACTTCGGTGACGATGACATGCCTGACCTGGGTCTTGGGCACCACTTTCTCGGCCAGGTGGGCCATGTTGGCCAGGCACACCAGGGCCTTGGCGCCGGAGTCGTTGAACTGGTGTTCCATCTCCCGCGCGGTGTACAGCGGGTTGGTGTTGACCACGATCAGCCCGGCACGCATGGCGCCGAACACCGCCACCGGGTATTGCAGTACGTTGGGCAGCTGCACGGCAATCCGGTCACCCGGCTTGAGGTCGGTATGCTGCTGCAGCCAGGCGGCAAACGCCCCCGACAGCGCATACAGCTCGCCATAAGTGATAGTCTTGCCCAGGTTGCTAAAGGCCGGTTTATCGGCAAAGCGTTGGCAGGATTGCTTGAGTACCGCCTGGATATTGGGGAATTCGTCAGGATTGATTTCCGCCGTAATCCCGGCTGGGTACTTATCCTTCCAAAAATGTTCGATCATGGAAGCCCACTCCTTCAGCAACAGCGAAGTTCGATTCACGCGTCGATGCGCTTATTATTGATATGAGATGACGGCTCGTTGCAAACCGGATCATCTGAAAGCGGGCCGAGAGTATCAGCTTTACCTGGGGTCGCCTAGGGGCCAAAACAGGCCTTGCAGTCACAAAAATGACTCAATGAACAATACAAGTCATTTTTAGAGTATTTATCCAAAATGTCGCAGATCGGGCTGTAGATAGCCTGTTAGAGCGGTTTCACGGCATTCGCGGGCAAGCCCGCGAACAAGCCAACCCGGTATCAAGCTATATCGCGCAGCTCCCGCCGCAGGATCTTGCCCACCGGCGTCATCGGCAAGGCGTCGCGCAACACGATGTGCTTGGGCACCTTGTAGCCGGTGAAGTTGGCCTTGCAGAACGCCTTGAGCTCTTCCACGCTCACCCCGCCCTCGCGCGCCACCACGAACAGCTTCACCGCCTCGCCGGAACGTTCGTCCGGCACGCCAATGGCTGCGCAGTTGGCCACCTTGGGGTGGCCCATGACCACGTCCTCGATCTCGTTGGGGTACACATTGAAACCGGAGACGATGATCATGTCCTTCTTGCGGTCGACGATGCGGGTGAAGCCGTCCGGGTCGATCACCGCAATATCGCCGGTCTTGAACCAGCCTTCCGCGTCCAGAGCCTGGGCGGTGGCCTCGGGTTGCTGCCAGTAGCCCTTCATCACCTGCGGCCCCTTGATGCACAACTCGCCGCGCTCACCCAACGGCAGCTCGTTGCCGTCATCGTCGATCACCTTGAAGGCGGTGCCCACCACCGGGATGCCCACCGTGCCCAGGCGCGCCAGCTGGCCATAGGGGTTGGTGCTGGCCACCGGCGAGGTTTCGGTCAGGCCGTAGCCTTCGACGATGCGGCAGCCGGTCAGGCTCTCCCAGCGCTCGGCAGTGGCCTTGACCAGCGCAGTACCGCCCGAGTTGGTGACTTTCAGCGCCGAGAAATCCAGCTGGCTGAAGCCCGGGTGGTTCATCAGCGCGACGAACAGGGTATTCAGGCCCAGCAGCCCAGTGAACCGCCACTTGCCCAGCTCCTTGATGAAGCCGGGGATATCCCGTGGGTTGGTGATCAGCACGTTGTGGTTGCCGGTGACCATCATGCACATGCAATTCGCGGTGAAGGCGTAGATATGGTACAGCGGCAGTGGCGCGATCATCACCTCCTGGCCTTCCTTGATCAGCTTCTGCCCGTCCGGCCCGTGCTGCGAGAAGCAAGCCAGCACCTGCAGCATGTTGGCCACCAGGTTGCCGTGGGTGAGCATGGCCCCCTTGGCCAGGCCAGTGGTACCGCCGGTGTATTGCAACACGGCAATGTCGTCCAGGCTCAGCGGCACCGGCCTGGGTGACAGTTCGCGGCCCTGGCGCAACACCTGCTTGAACGCTACCGCCTGGGGCAGCCGGTAGGCCGGTACCATCTTCTTCAGCTTGTCGACCACGGTGTTGACCAGCCAACCCTTGGCGGTCGGCAGCATGTCGCCCATCTTGGCTTCGATCAGGTACTCGATGCCGGTATCCGGCAGTACCTCCTGCACGTGCTTGCCGAACATGTTCAGGTATACCAGCGCACGCGCGCCGCTGTCGGTGAACTGGTGGCGCATCTCGCGGGCGGTGTACAACGGGTTGGTGTTGACCACGATCAGGCCCGCCCGCAGGGCGCCGAACACGGCGATGGGGTACTGCAGCACGTTGGGCATCTGTACCGCGATGCGGTCACCCGGCTTGAGGTCGGTGTGTTGCTGCAGCCAGGCGGCGAAGGCCGCCGAATGGCGCTCCAGGTCCGCGTAGGTCAGGGTCACGCCGAGGTTGCTGAAGGCCGGGCGGTCGGCAAAGCGCTTGCAAGAGCGTTCGAACACCTCGACGACCGAGGCGTAGGCATTGAGATCGAGGGTGGAAGGCACGCCTGCCGGGCGCTTGTCGTTCCAGAAGTCGGCTTGCATTTATTATTGTTCCTCTACCTGGACCTGCTGAGTGTCCTGTCGTCCTGTTACCTGCCCGCCCGAAAGCGAAAAGGCGTTGATCCGACGTTAACAGGTAAGCCCGAGGTGGCATATACGCCAAGTGCCGCCATTAACATTGTGAATCTTATTTGTGCCCTTCCTGCAATCCGGCCGGTTGTGCATACACTGTTCGAGTACCCGTGCGCACAAGGACCCGCCATGCCTCACGACGCCTTCTGGCTGCCTGCCAGCGAGCACTGCAGCCTGTACGTGCACCAGTGGCTGCCGGCCACGCCGGTCAAGGCCGTGGTGTTGCTGGCCCACGGCATGGCCGAGCATGCCGGGCGCTACCAGCCGCTGGGCGAGGCACTCAGCGAGGCTGGCTTTGCCCTGATCGCCGCCGACCAGCGCGGCCATGGACGCACTGCCGAACTGGGCAGCCTCGGCCTGTTCGCCCGTCATCATGGCTGGGATGCCGTGGTCAATGACCTTGGGCTACTGGCCCAGCACATCGGCCAGCAGTACCCGTGCACGCCTTTATTCCTGTTTGGCCACAGCATGGGCAGCTACATCGCCCAGGCCTACCTGCTGCACCACAGCGGCAGCCTGCACGGGGCGATCCTCAGTGGCTCCAACTACCAGCCGGCGATGCTGTACCGCGTGGCGCGGCTGATTGCCCGGCTGGAGGCCTGGCGCCAGGGGCCGCTGGGCAAGAGCGCGCTGATCGAGTGGTTGTCGTTCGGCTCGTTCAACAAGGCCTTCAAGCCCAACCGCACGGCCTTCGACTGGCTCAGCCGCGACCCGGCGCAGGTCGACCTGTACGTCAACGACCCGTTATGCGGCTTTCGCTGCAGCAACCAGTTGTGGCTCGACCTGCTGCAAGGCTTGGCGCAGATCAGCCAGCCGGGTAACCTCGCGCAGATCGATCCAAACCTGCCGCTGCTGGTGATCGGTGGTGAATGTGATCCGGTCAGTGCCGGCAAGCGTCTCACCCATCTGGCCGATGCCTTGCGCGCGACCGGCAATCGACATGTACAGCTGCGCGTCTACCCCGACGCGCGGCATGAAGTGCTCAACGAACTCAATCGAGACGAGGTCACCGGCGATATTCTCGCCTGGCTCGAACAGGCGCTGGCCCTTGGCCGGCCTGCCCGCAGCGAATGATAGGCGCCCTCGCCCGCCCCCTAAGGAAGCCCCGATGACCCAGGTCAGCAACACGCCCTACGAAGCCCTCGAAGTCGGTCAGAAGGCCGAATACAAGAAGTCCGTTGAAGAACGTGATATCCAGCTGTTCGCCGCGATGTCCGGCGACCATAACCCGGTGCACCTGGATGCCGAGTTCGCCGCCAAGAGCATGTTCCGCGAGCGCATTGCCCACGGCATGTTCAGCGGCGCGCTGATCAGCGCTGCGGTGGCCTGCACCCTGCCCGGCCCTGGCACCATCTACCTGGGCCAGCAAATGAGCTTCCAGAAGCCGGTGAAGATTGGCGACACCCTGACCGTGCGCCTGGAAATCCTCGAGAAGCTGCCCAAGTTCAAGGTGCGTATCGCCACCAATGTGTACAACCAGAACGATGAACTGGTGGTCGAGGGTGAGGCCGAGATCCTGGCGCCGCGCAAGCAGCAGACCGTCGAGCTGGTGTCGCCGCCGAATTTTGTCGCTAGCTGAACAGTGATGCAGGCAGTATTGGCCCTGTAGCCGGCAAGCCAGGGCCGGGACTGCCAACGTCAATCAGTGGCGTGTAAACGCCGCTCGATATGGCGCCGTTCCGGCTCCTGCCGGGCCAGCGCCAGTGCCTGCCGCCAGGCCGCACGCGCTTGCTCCACTTGCCCCAGTTGGTAATGCAGCTCGGCCCGCGCCGCATGCGCCAGGTGGTAATCCTGCAGTTCACCCCGCGCCAGAATCCCTTCGATTTCCCGCAGGCCAACTTCCGGCCCGTCCCGCTTCGCCAGCGCCACCGCCCGGTTCAACGCCACCACGGCCGACGGCCAATGCCGCTGCAAGACATCATACAGCCCGACAATCTCGACCCAGTCGGTGTCCTCGGCCGTGGCCGCTTCGGCATGCACTGCCGCAATCGCCGCCTGCACGGTATAGGCGCCGAACGCCCGGCTTTGCAGGGCCTGGCGCACCAGTTCGCAACCTTCGGCAATGCGCCGTTGGTCCCACAGGCTGCGGTCCTGCTGCTCCAGCACCACCAGATTGCCCTGGCGATCGGTACGCGCCCGCTGCCGGGACGCTTGAAGCAGCATCAAGGCCAGCAGGCCGACCGCCTCCGGGTCGGGCAGCAACTGCACCAGCAGGCGCGCCAGGCGAATGGCCTCGTCACTCAGCTCCTGCTGCAACAACGCTTCGCCCGACGACGCCGAATAGCCTTCGTTGAACACCAGGTAGATCACGCGTAGCACGCTTTCCAGGCGCTCAGGCAGCTCGCTCAGTTCCGGCACCTGATAGGGAATGCCGGCATCGCGGATCTTGGCCTTGGCACGCACGATGCGCTGGGCGATGGTGGCCGGGCTTTGCAGGAAGGCACGGGCGATCTGCTCGGTGGTCAGGTCGCAGACTTCGCGCAGGGTCAGCGGTACCTGGGCATCGGCAGACAACGCCGGGTGGCAGCAGGTAAAGATCAGCCGCAGGCGGTCGTCCGCCAGCAATTCTTCTTCACTGGGATCCTGCACCTGGCCTTCGAGCAGCATGCTCAGGTCTGCCTGTGAGCGGTCGAAACGGGCACGTCGGCGCAGCGCATCGATGGCCTTGAAGCGCCCGGTGGAAACCAGCCACGCCCGTGGGTTGGCGGGTATGCCGTCGCGCTGCCAGCGCTCGACCGCGATGAAGAAGGCATCATGCATGGCCTCCTCGGCCAGGTCGAAGTCGCCCAACAGGCGGATCAGCGTCGCCAGGATGCGGCGCGACTCTTGCCGGTAGACCGCCTCGACTTCGGCGCGCACCTGCGCCACGGCCCTCATCAGTCCGGCATCCGCTGGGTCACCACCTCCACCAGCCGGTCCAGGCTTTCACCCCACCCCTGGTGGAAACCCATCTCCTCATGGGCACGGCAGTCGGTGGCGTTCCAGTGCCAGGCACGGGCGGTGTAGCGGGTCTTGCCCTGCTCCTCGTCAAAACTGATCACGGCGGTCATGAAGGCCTTGTCCGACGGCACCCAGCCCGGGTTGAAGGCATCGGTAAACACCAACCGGCGCGGCGCGGCAATTTCCAGGAACACGCCCAGGTTCGGGTACTCGCTGCCGTCCGGCGCGCGCATCAGGGTGCGGAACAGGCCACCGGGCCACAACTGCATCTCGCACTCCGGGGTGGTCATGCCGTGCGGGCCCCACCACTGCATCAACCACTGGGGTTCGGTCCAGGCGCGGAACACCTTGGCCGGTGGCGCGTCGATCAGGCGGCTGATGGACAATTCGTGTTGCGCTTGCGCAGGCAGTGCAAGGGTCATGCTCAGGCTCTCCGTCGCTGTCAGGGTTGCAGTTCACGCACTGGCCGCACCTCGACACTGCCAACCCGCGCAGCGGGGATGCCCTTGGCGATGTTCAGCGCCTCGTTCAGGTCGCGGGCCTCCACCAGGTAGAAGCCGGCCAGTTGCTCCTTGGTCTCGGCGAACGGGCCATCGGTCAGGCTCATCTGGCCGTTGCGCATGCGCACCGTGGTGGCGGTCTGCACCGACTTCAGCGCTTCGGCCGCCAGCATTCGCCCGGAGCCCTGGATGGATTCGGCGTACGCCATGCATTCGGCGTCTTCCGGGCTGTCGGGCAGGCTGTGCAGCAGCCCCTCGTCACAATAGACCAGGCACAGGTATTTCATGGTCGCCTCCAGGTATTGGCAACGTACGTTTGGCGATAACCACTCAGGGTTTGAGATCGAACAGCGCTTTCTGGGTCTGCATGTCGAATGGCGCCGACCAGTGTTCATGGATTACCTGCCACTGGCCGCCCTGACGACGATAGCCTACGGTGGCGCGCATGAAGCCGCACTGGCTTTCGTTGTCGGCCGGGCCACAGCGATTCAGCCAGTGGGCCAGGGCCAGGTCATCAGCGGCATGCACGGTGAGTTCGGCGAGTTCGAAGACCATCGGGCCGGTACACAAGCCCATGCACATTTCCCAGTGCGCCTGGTAATTGGCCTTGCCTTTGAATTGCAGGGCCTGGATGGCATCGAAGGCTACGATGTCGTCGGCATAAGGAGCGATGATGCTGGGGATGTCGCGGTCGCGTACGGCCTGCATCCAGCGCGCGATCAGTTGGTGGATCTCGGTTTCGGCTGTGCTGCTCATCGGGGGTTCCTCCGACAGGTCATGGGTGGCGGCAACGCCGGCAGCGTGCCTTCACCTATGGTCGATCCGAGGACGGGGCAATCGACAAGGCCTGGAAATATTTCTGGCGGAGCGGCAATGGGCCGACCTGCTCAAACGAACTCCCGATACCCCGACACGATCACGTACGCTGCAAAATAGCAGAAGATTGCCGCCGACAGCAGATACGACCAGGTCAGCAACCGGTCACCCAGCAAGCGCCCGCCATGGCTGGCAATGCCACACAAGCCAACGCACCACACCAGCCCAGCCGCGAAGAAACCGCCGAGGAACAACCCGACCTCCAGCAGGCTGCCGCCGCCGGAACGGGAGATCAGCACGCCCCCCACCGCGGCAAACCACAAGATGGCGCTGGGCGACGACATGGCCAGGAAGACACCGCGCAGGAATTCGCGCCAGCCCGATTCCACCACCACCTCGGCCCGCGCCTCCATGTGCCCGCCGCGCCACGCCGCCAGCAGCATTTTCAGCGCAAACCACACCAGCAGCACCGAACCACCCAGCCACAGCGCCCAGCGCACCGATTCGAACTGCAGCAGCACGGTCATACCGGCGAGTGCGGCGATGGCATACAGCAGGTCGCCGACGCAGGTGCCGAGGCCCAGCCAGAAGCCCTGGAGAAAACCGCGCTGCATGGCCAGGGTAATCATGGCGATATTGGCGATGCCGATATCCAGGCACAGGGACAGGCTGAGGAGGAAACCGTTGGAGAAAGGCATGCAAGGCTCGACTGCGGCTCAAGAAAGCGGCGTAGAGCGTGCCATGAGTGCGCTGCGGAAGGGAAGTGCGCAGGTGGCCTCGGGGCAACAGACCGCCGCAGGGGCCACCCACATCAGACAACGACCTGGTCAACCCTGCTGGCAACCCTCACCCATGGCACGGTACTGGATGGTATGCACCTGCCCCTGGTGGTCCTCGTAGGTCATGGTCGCCGGGACCACTTCGCAGACGTTGGGGATGGTCGACAGGTTGATCACCCGCTTGATATCCAGATTCATCGAATAGTCGTATTGCTGGGCCAGGGGCTCGCTGCTGACGGGTTTGGCCTCGTCGGCGAGGGCGAACGAGGACATACCGACCAATGCAAGAATCAGTAATGGTTTCATGTGAGTCTGCCTTTCAAGCGTTCAAGCTGATCGATTGACTTCTATTGCCGTAACGGCGCGGAGAAGTTGCCATCTGCGGTAGAGATGGCACGAAGTACCGATCCCGCTTCGTACTGCCAGGGGGGATGCTTGAAAGTCTACTCTCGGCCCTGAATAGTTGAACCCCACAGTCGGATATTCAGCCTTGCAGGATTTGCAACAATCTGCGACAACGTGGCCGCAACTCGTCAGGCCAGAGCTTTTGGCCACCTTTCAGGGCAGGACTCGCCATTTCAGCCAATCTTCAATGTTCGCCACTGTCGGCCGCCGAACGCCCGCTGCTGAACCATTTTTACCGCCAGCACGGCACGCGCATGCGTGCTGCGGGCGACGGGCAACTGTGGGTAGCCCGGGCTCCGGGCATCATCGCCGGGTTGAGCCTGAGTGCGGCAGGCAACGGTTTCTGGCTGAGTGGATTGTTCGTCGACCCGCAATGGCGTCGCCAGGGGACAGCCGGGCGCTTGATCGAGGCGGCGCTGGCGCAGGCAGGCGGGCCGACCTGGCTGTTCTGCCATCCGGACCTTGCAGCCTTCTACCAGCGCCTGGGCTTCGCCTCGGCCGGGCACCTGCCGGAAGCCCTGGCTGGCCGCCTGCTGCGCTACCAGCGCAGCAAACGCCTGGTAGCCCTGCAGTGGGGTCAGTCGTCGCTGGAGTCAAGCCCGGGGAACAGCACCTCGGTGTAGCCGAACCGGGAGAAGTCCTGGATGCGTGACGGGTACAGGCGGCCGATCAGGTGGTCGCATTCGTGCTGCACCACCCGGGCATGGAAGCCTTCGGCAAAGCGCTCGATCGGCTTGCCCTGGGGGTCGAGGCCGGTATAGCAGATGTGCTTGAAACGCGGCACCACGCCACGCAGGCCAGGTACCGACAGGCAGCCTTCCCAACCGTCCTCCATTTCGCTGGAGGTTGGCGTAATCAGCGGGTTGAGCAGGATGGTCTGCGGCACCGGTTCGGCATCCGGGTACCGCTCGCTGCGCTCGAAGCCAAAGATCACCAGCTGCAGGTCGATGCCGACCTGCGGCGCCGCCAGGCCGACCCCGCCGACGTGATGCATGGTTTCGAACATGTCGTCGATCAGTTGCTGCAACTCGGCGCTGCCGAACATGTGCTGGGGTACGGGCGGGGCGATGCGCAGCAGGCGTTCGTCACCCATCTTGAGAATGTCGCGGATCATCGGGGGTTCGGCTCGGTAGGTTGGTGCTCGCTGGGTACCGGGTGTTCATGGCCCAGCACGGTAATGGTGGCGTGGGGCGTGTGCTCGGCAGCTTCCTTTTCGCCCGGGTTCTTGCCCTCGCTGGACATATGCTCGATCACGGCGTTCATCTCCGCGCCCAGCAGCAACACCGCAGCGGAAATGTAGAAATACAGCAACAGCACGATGATTGCACCAATGCTGCCGTACATGGCGTTGTAGTCGGCAAAGGTCTTCACGTAATAGGCAAAGCCCAGCGATGCCACGATCCACACCACCACCGCCAACACCGAGCCCGGCGTGATGAAGCGAAACTCCTGTTTCACATCCGGCATCACGTAGTAGATCACCGCCACTGCGACCATCAGCAGAATGACGATCACCGGCCAGCGCAGTACGGTCCACAAGATGACGATGTACTCCTGCATGCCAACCTGCGCAGCGATCCATTCCATGACCTGCGGGCCCAGCACCATCAGCGCGGCCGCCACCAGCAGCATGCCGGCCAAGCCTACCGTGTAGAAAATCGACAGCGGCATGCGCTTCCAGGCCGGGCGCCCCTCGGGTACGTCGTAGGCGGCGTTCATCGCGCTCATCATCAGGCGCACACCGGCCGAGGCGGTCCACAGGGCGATCACGATACCCACCGACAGCAACCCGCCCTTGGACTGTTGCAACTGGTCGATCACCGGGTTCACCTGCTCCAGTGCCTGGGGCGGCAGCACCAGTTCCGACTGCAGGCGCAGCCAGGAGAAGAAGTCCGGCAAGTGCAGAAAGCCGATCAGCGCTATCAGGAACAGCAGAAAAGGGAACAGCGAAAACAGTGCCTGATAAGCCAATGCCGAGGCGTAGGTGGACATCTCGTCGTCAAGGAATTCCTTGACTGTACGTACCAGCACGCGGTGCAAGGGCAGGCCGCGCAGGTCGGGGAAAATCATAGCGTCTCCTTTCGCCGCTTGATCGGTTCAACGGACAAGTCTAATAGACCCTGTCGGCAGTGCGTTGCTCCCGGCAATGCTTCAGGAATTTTCTTACGCCAGTAACAGCCTCCTCGCGGGGCAAACGCGAAGAGGCCGATTCGACACTCACATCAAGGCTTTTTCACTGCATCCTTCACATTGCCCTTGATCTGCTGCCCCTCACCTTTCAGCTCCTGCGCCTCGCCCTCGGCGCGCAGCCTGTCATTGTCGGTGACTTTGCCAACACCCTGCTTGACGTTACCGATCGCTTCGTTGGCCAACCCCTTGGCTTTGTCTTTGGTACCGCTCATGGCAAAACTCCTGCAACTGGAGACACGTGGACCGTGTCGACAGTCGGTGGACCCAGGCCCTTCGCCAGGAGTTTCAATGAATCACATATGCATGAGCCAAGCGGCATCATTGCAGGCATGGCAGACTGCAAGCCTTGCCGCGCCGGGTGCCACCCCTCACAATGCAGGCCTTCATAGCGTCAACCCGCAGGAACCTGCATGAAACTCGACAAACCCGCCGCCATCGCCCGGCGCAACCAGGCATTGGCCCGGCCGGTGCTGACCAGCGCCAATACCCTGTTCGCCATTCTCGACCGCAAACGCAACCTGTGGTGGTTCGAGGTGCCGGTGGCGCTGCTGCGCAAGGGCCAGCCCGACTGGGTCAACCTGCTGCTGCACACCCCGGAAAGCGATGAGCTGCAGCACCTGAAAGTGCCGACCAACTTCCTGCGCGCCCATCAGGAGCAGATGGAAGTGCGCAACCCCGGCAAGCGCCGCTCGACCATCAGCCTGGCGCTCAGTGCCGACCGCGATTCGCTGCTGCGCGACACCCGCCCGGGTGGCGAGCAGCTGGACTTCCGTACCTTCGTGCAGGCCTGATCAGGCCTTCTCGATCCGATCGTCATGGATGACGATACGGCCCTGCTTGAACAGGCCGCCAATGGCCTTCTTGAAGTTGCCCTTGCTGACGTTGAACAGCTTGCTGATCAGCGCCGGGTCGCTCTTGTCACACACCCCCAGCACCCCGCCTTCGGCCTCCAGGCGTGCCATGATCTGCTCCTGCAGGCTGTCGGCCAGGGCCGCGCCCACCGGTTGCAGGCTGAGGGCGATCTTGCCGTCGTGGCGCACTTCCTTGATGAAGCCCTTTTCGTGCATGCCCGAACGCAGGAACTTGAACACCTCGTTCTTGTGGATCAGGCCCCAGTGGCGGTTGTTGATGATGGCCTTGAAGCCCATCGGCGTTTCGCCGGCCACCAGCAGCTCGACCGGCTGGCCTACCTGGTAGTCCGCCGGGGTGCGGTCGAGGTAGCGGTCCAGGCGCGAGGTGGCGGTGATGCGGCGGGTGCGCTTGTCGAGGTAGACGTGGACCACGCAATAGTCGCCGATCTTCAGCGGCCGCGCCTCTTCCGAGTACGGCATCAGCAGGTCCTTGGACAGGCCCCAATCGAGGAAGATGCCGGCCCCGTTGATGTCCTTGACCTTGAGGCTGGCGAACTCGCCGACCTGCACCTTGGGCTTTTCGGTGGTGGCAATCAGCTGGTCTTCGCTGTCCAGGTAGAGGAACACGTTCAACCAGTCATCGACTTCGGTTTCGGCGTTTTTCGGGATGTAGCGCGCGGGCAGCAGGATCTCGCCGTCGGCACCGCCATCCAGGTACAGGCCGAAGTCCACGTGTTTCACGATTTGCAAACTGTTGTAACGCCCAAGCAGAGCCATTTCCGATGATCCTCAAGACAAGGCGGCTATTCTACACCTGAAGCCAGCGCGCCGCCCGACCGCTGATGCAGTGGAACCGTCAGCCGCCCCCTTGCGTCTACCGTCTGGCAAGCCTCAGCAAGGAACAGCCCATGCCGCTACGCCTGTCCAAAGCCCTGCTCATCGCCATCGGCTTCGTCATGGCGGTGGCCGCCTGCAGCCGCATTGACCTGGCCTACCGCAACCTCGACCGCCTGGTGCCATGGTCGCTGGGCGACTACCTGGACATGAACCGTGAACAGAAGGCCATGCTCGACGACCGCCTGCGCGAACACCTGGCCTGGCATTGCCAGACCCAATTGCCCGGTTACCTCGACTGGCTGGACCGGATACGCGACATGGTGGCCGACGACCAGGTAACCGACCAGGCCCTGCAGCAACGCACCCGCGAAGCCCGCGAGGCGATTGGCCGGGTGGCCGAGGAAATCACCCCGTCGGCCACTGAACTGCTGCGCGGCATGAGTGACGCCCAGGTGGCGGAGATGCGGGATGCCTTCCGCGACGACATCGCCGAACGGCAGAAACAGTATGTCGATACGCCGCTGTCGAAACAGATTGCCCGCCGTGCCGAACGCATGGAAAAACGCCTCACGCCCTGGTTTGGCGAGCTGACCCCGGTGCAGCAGCAGCGGGTGCGGGCCTGGTCCGAGGCGCTGGGCGACCAGAACCGCGAATGGATCGCCAACCGCGCCCACTGGCAGCAGCAACTGCTGCTGGCGATGAACCAGCGTAACGACGCCAGCTTCGAACCGCGCCTGGCGACCTTGCTGCAGCGCAAGGAGAGCTTGTGGACGCCGGCGTATCGCGCGGCGTATCAGAACACCGAACGGCAGGCACGTAGCCTGCTGGTGGACCTGGTGCAGCAGAGCACGCCGCAGCAGCGGCGGTTCCTGCAGGAGCGGCTGGGCCAGGTGCGCACCAATTTCAGCGAATTGAAGTGCTTGAAGGGGGAACGGTGACAAGCAGGCCCGGCCTCTTCGCGGGTAAACCCGCTCCCACAGGCACCCCACTGGTTTCGCGTACTGTGCCGTATCTTTGGGAGCGGGTTTACCCGCGAAGAGGCCGGGCCTGCTAAAGCACAGTCACCGCCCCTTGCGCCGATACGGAAACACATCGATCACTTTCCCCTCGCGTATCGCCGCCTGCAGCCCCTTCCAGTAATCCGCGTCGTACAGCTCCCCATGCAGGCGGCTGAACAACCGACGCTGGCCGATATCGGCGAACAGGAACGGCGGAAATTCTTCGGGAAACACATCATGCGGCCCGATCGAGTACCACGGCTCGCCCGACATCTCGTCTTCCGGGTAGCGCGGCGGCGGGATGTGGCGGAAGTTGACCTCGGTCAGGAAGCTGATTTCGTCATAGTCATAGAACACCACCCGGCCATGCCGGGTAACGCCAAAATTCTTCAGCAGCATGTCGCCAGGGAAGATATTCGCTGCCGCCAGCTGCTTGATGGCAAGGCCGTAATCCTCCAGCGCCTCCAGCACCTGCGCTTCGCTGGCCTGCTCCAGGTACAGGTTCAGTGGCGTCATGCGCCGCTCGGTCCAGCAGTGGCGAATCAGCACCGTGTCGCCCTCCAGCGCCACGGTCGAGGGCGCCACCTCCAGCAGCTCGGCCAGGCACTCCGGCTCGAACTTGCCGCGCGGGAAGCGGAAATCGGCAAACTCCTGGGTATCGGCCATGCGCCCCACCCGATCGACACTCTTCACCAGCCGGTACTTGTCGATCACCGTGGCGCGGTCGACTGTCTTCGATGGCGAAAAGCGGTCCTTGATGATCTTGAACACGGTATTGAAACCCGGCAGGGTGAACACGCTCATGACCATGCCACGTACCCCGGGCGCCATGACGAAGCGGTCGTCGCTGCTGGCCAGGTGGTTGATCAGCTCCCGGTAGAACTCCGACTTGCCGTGCTTGTAGAAACCAATGGAGGTGTACAGCTCGGCAATGTGCTTGCCCGGCAGAATACGCTTGAGAAAGTTGACGAACTCCGCCGGCACCGGCACATCGACCATGAAGTACGAGCGCGTGAAGGAAAAGATGATCGACACCTCGGCCTCGTCGGTGATCAGCGCATCGGCCTCGATGCCATGCCCTTCGCGGTGCAGCAGCGGAATCACCAGCGGCCACTGCTCGTCGCTGTTGTATAGCCGGCCGACCAGGTAGGCCCCCTTGTTGCGGTACAGCACCGGCACGAACAACTCCAGGGCCAGGGCCGGGTCCTTGCATACCCAGTCCGGCAGGCAGTCGCGCAACTGCTCTTCCAGGCGCGCCAGGTCGCCCTCCAGGTCGCCGTACGGCACATCGAACGGGTAATCGGCAAATACCGCCCGCAGCAAGCCTTTCAGACCACCGACAGGCCGATAGGTGCAGGTTTGCGCAGCACGTTCGCGGCTGCGCATGGAGGGCCGGGTGGTGTGGATGAACATGCAGCCGTCGCTGATCAGGTCGTGGCTGAACAGGCTGCAGAACAGCGAGTTGTACCAGGTCTCGGCCAGCTCGTCGTCCAGGCGCGGGTCGATCAGGTGGATGTAGGCGTTCTTCACAAGAGGCCATTGCGCCACGTCCAGCAGCACCTCCTCGGCAAACCCTTGGCGCAGCCAGCCGTTGACCTCGCCGACCTTTTCTTCGTAGAGGTTGATGCGAGCGGCAGCGGCACGCTGGATTTCCTGCCAGCGCGCCTGTTCGAAGCGCTTGCGGGCGCCGAGGGTGAGGCGCCGGAAGTGGTCACGGTAGTCGTCGAAACCGGCGAGGATCATCCGGGCAATCTCGACGGCGGGCCAGGGTTGGGGCATGTGCGGGCCTCGGTGCAGGGCGAAATACAGAGCTTAGCCGTCCCTTGGGCTTTGCGGTGGCGATTGGGCCAACGCAGGGTTACAGCGCAAGAAAGCACAAGAATCCCCCCGCCCCCTGGCGTACACTCGCGCCCTGCCCTGCCGCCGGAGACCGTTGTGAGCCCCATCGCCCTAGCCCGCCTGCTGACCCTTGCCGCCGTCTGGGGGGCGAGTTTCCTGTTCATGCGCATCATCGCCCCGGAGCTTGGCACGCTACCGACCGCATTTTTCCGCGTATCCATCGCCTGCCTGGGCCTGGTCGCGCTGTTTGCCGCCGCCCGGGTGCGCTGGGACTTCCAGGGCAAGCTGGGCGCCTGCCTGGTACTGGGCATGATCAACTCCGGCATTCCGGCCACCTTCTATTCCGTGGCCGCCCAGGTGTTACCGGCCGGCTATTCGGCGATCTTCAACGCCACCACGCCGCTGATGGGCGTGCTGGTCGGTGCGCTGTTCTTCCGCGAGCCAATGACGCTGGCCAAGCTATGCGGCATCTTCCTCGGCCTGTTCGGCGTCGGCATCCTCAGCGGTGCCGGCCCGGTGGCCCTCGACCTGGCCCTGCTGCAGGGCGCCCTCGCCTGCCTGGCAGCCACCACCTGCTACGGCTTTGCCGGCTTCCTCGCGCGCCGCTGGGTCAGCGGCCTGGACAGCCGCCTGTCGGCACTGGGCAGCATGCTCGGCGCTACCCTGATGCTCAGCCCGCTGTTTGCCTGGAGCGCACTGAGCCAGCCCCCGGCCAGCTGGGGCGGCTGGCAGGTGTGGCTGTCGCTGCTGGGCCTGGGCTTGCTGTGTACCGCATTCGCCTACATCCTGTACTTCCGCCTGCTGGAGGAAATCGGCCCGGTCAAGGCGAGCACCGTGACCTTCCTGATTCCGGTGTTCGGCGTATTGTGGGGGGCATGGCTGCTGGACGAACCGCTGTCGATGGCGCACCTGTACGGCGGCCTGCTGATCGGTGCGGCGTTGTGGCTGGTGCTGCGCCCGGCGCGCAGCTGAAGCGAGGTAGACAGTGAACAGCGCATACAAGAAGGTCTTGTTCCGCCTGGAACAGGACGCAAACGGCTATCCGCCGGCCTCGGTCGAGGGGCTGTGGGCCAGGGCCGTGGAAGGTGGCTATGCCGTCGACAACATTCCCTTCCATGTCTACGGTATTGCCCCGGGCGACGTGATCGCCACCCGCGAAGAAGCCGGCGAAACCTGGTTTGCCGAACTGCGCCGCAGCAGCGGCAGCTCGGTGTTCCGGGTTATCGTCAAGCCCCCGGAAACCCTGGACCAGGTACGCGCGGCGCTGCAAGACTTCGGCTGCAACTGCGAGACCGAACAGGCGGTGAAGATGCTGGCGCTGGAGGTTCCGCCGCAGCGTTCGCTCGACACCCTGCTCTACTACCTGCTCACCCAGCGCGATGCCGGCCTGCTGGACTTCGAGGAAGGCGTGCTGCGCCACGCCATCCCCGAAGAATTCCGCTAAGGCCTACGCCTCGGCCAGGCGCGCGGCCGGCTTGCGGAACACGAACAGCAGGCCCACCACGATCAACCCCATGCCCAGCAGGCCGAGCGGTGCCAGGCGGTTACCGAAGATCAGCAAGTCCATCACCGCAGTCACGGCCGGCACCAGGTAGAACAGGCTGGTGACATTGACCAGGTTGCCCCTGGCGATCAGCCGGTACAACAACAAGGTCGCCAGCAGCGAGACCACCAGGCCCATCCACAGCAGCGCGCCGACGAAGCCGCCGCTCCACTGCACATGCAGTGGCTGCAGCGGCGCGAACAGTGCACACATGGCAAAGCCGGCCAGGTACTGCAACGGCAGGGTGCCCATGGGGTTGTCGGTGATGCGCTTCTGCAGGATCGAGCCAAAGGTCATGCTGGCCAGCGCCAGCAGGGCGAACAGCATTCCTGCCAGCGATACCCCGCCCAGGTTGATGCCCTGGTAGACCACCATGATCAGGCCAGCCAGTCCCAAGCCCAGGCCGAACAGGCGGCTCCACGAGCGCTGGCGCTCCATCAGTACCACGGTCAGGATCGGCTGTACCCCCATCACCGTGGCCATGATGCCGGGGGTGACCTGGGTGGCGAGCGCCAGCAGGTAGAAGATCTGGTAGGCACCAAGCAGCACACAGCCGGTGCCCAGGGCCCGCAGCACGGCGCTGCGACTGCGCGGCCAGCGTAGCCCCAGCAGCGGCCCGATCAGCAGCACGCCGGCCAGGGCCAGCGCCGAGCGCAGCAGCAGAAAGGCGAACGGGCTGGCCTGCGCCAGGCCCAGCTTGGAAACGATCGCCCCGCTGCTCCACAGCAGGACGAACAGGCAGGTAGTGGCCGCCGAGGCCACGGAGGTTTTGCTAAAGACAGACATGGGTTGCCACCTGATATAAGGCAAATAAGCCAGACGGACGACGTGCGCTTCAGCGAGGGAAGTCGCCGCCCGTGTCCAGTAGGTTGCGTGTGCGAAGGGGAACGGCCGGAAGCCGATCAGCCCAGTACGACCACGCAGCGAGGCGGAGCTACGCCGCCCACGACGCCACTGACAGGTGGTGGATAGTGACTGATCATGACCGGCTGCTGGCGGCCACGCACGACCATGCCCGCGACTGGCGCGATGGCAAAGCATGTGGTGGAAGGGCTGGCTGGCATGAGCAGGTCATCGGGAAGAGAACAATAGGCCGGACTATAGCCCGGTGCTTCCTGGCTGGCAACTGTCGCCGGCCACGCACCCACAACGACTGCACGCCCCTGGTTAATTTTCCACCGCCCCGGTTCGTCTGAATGCGAAACGCAGCCCGCATTCACCCGTTCCGAGGACCACCGATGAACGTATCCACCTGGCTTTGCCGGCCAGCCCAGATCACCTGCCTGCTGCTGGTCAGCGCCCATGCCCACGCCGCCAAACCCGGTGACGTGTTCCAGGACTGCAAGGACTGCCCGGAAATGGTCGTGCTACCCGCCGGCAGCTACCTGATGGGCGCCCCCGACGATGAACTCGGCCGCCAGCCCGACGAAGGCCCGCTGCACACCGTGACCTTCGCCAAACCCTTCGCCATGAGCCGCTATCAGGTCACCGCTGGCGAACTGGACGCCTACATCAAGGCCACCGGCACCGTGATCAGCAGCGGCGACGACCGCCCCGGCCGCTGGTGCCAGGCCAGCAAGCCCAGCTACCCACAGGGCCCCCGCCAACCGGCGGTGTGCGTTGACTACGACGAAGTGCAGGCCTACACCCGCTGGCTGGCGAAAACCACCGGCAAGCCCTACCGCATGGTCAGCGAGGCCGAACGTGAATACGCCGCCCGCGCAGGCTCCAGCGGCCCGTTCCCCTTCCCCTTCGACGAACCGGGCAAGTACCAGATCAGCAAGCACGCCAACACCTACGGCCCCAGGGATGGTTACGCCTTTACCGCCCCGGTGGGCAGCTACCCGGCCAATGCCTTCGGCATGTACGACATGCACGGCAACGTCTACGAATGGGTCGCCGACTGCTACCACGACAGCTACCAAGGCGCGCCCGCCGACGGCAGCGCCTGGGTTCAGGACCCCCAGTGCATCCGCGCGCACATGCGTGGCAACGACTGGGGCGAGCCGCCGATCTTCTCCCGCTCGGCCAACCGCAACGACCGCCTCAAGACCACCCGCGGTGACTTCCTCGGATTTCGCGTAGCACGTGAATTGTGAAGGTGTGACGCGGTTGGCGCAGCAGCCTCGAAAAAAATTGGCAATAAGAATCGTTCCGGTTTTTTCCAGGTGCTGCGTCCTATTGCTGACACAGATAAAACCCTCTGCCAACGAGACCGCAATAGATGTCCAAGTCCCTGCCCGGCCCGCTCAACCCACTTGCCAAAGCGTTACTGATGCGTCACTCCCTCCGTCCCCGGCGCGCGTTATCACGCGTCAGCCTGGGCCTGGCGATGTCCACTGCGATGGTCACCCAGGTACAGGCACAGGAATGGACCCTGGACATTCCCGCGCAGCCGATGAATTCGGCATTGCAGGCACTGGCCAGACAGACCGATACCCAGTTGCTGTACAGCCCGGAGGACATCGGCGGGTTGCGCTCGAAGGGCCTCAATGGCCAGCACGACCTCGCTTCGTCACTGGCCATCCTGCTAGCTGGCAGCGGCCTGCGTTACCAGATCGACGGCAATACCGTGACCGTCAGCGCAGGCTCAAGCGCAAAGGACGGCCAGGTCGAGCTTTCGGCGACCAACGTCAGTAGCACGGGCCTGGGGGCCACCACCGAAGGCACAGGGTCGTACACCACCGGTGTGACCAGCACCGCCACGCGCATGAACCTGTCGATTCGGGAAACACCGCAAAGCATCAGTGTCATTACCCGGCAGCAGATGGACGACCAGCACCTGGCGACCATCACCGACGTGCTGAAACAGAACCCGGGCATCACCATGTCCCAGGACGGTGGAGAACGCTTTCACATCTATTCGCGCGGTTCGGAAATCAGCACCTACCAGCTCGATGGCGTGAACACGACCCAGGACTACCTCACCCGCAACATGCCCAACACCCTGATGGACATGGCCATGTTCGACCGGGTGGAAATCGTTCGCGGCGCCACCGGCCTGATGACCGGTGCCGGCGAGCCCAATGGTGTGGTCAACATGGTGCGCAAGCGCCCGACCCGTGAGTTCCAGTCCTATGTGCAGGCTGGTGTGGGCTCCTGGGATTACTATCGCACCGAGGCCGACGTCTCCGGCCCGCTGATCGAAAGCGGCAAGCTGCGCGGCCGCCTGGTAGCGGCCAAGCAAAGCAACCAGAGCTACATGGACTGGTACAGCCAGGACCGTGACCTGGTGTACGGTGTGCTAGAGGCCGACCTGACCGATACCACCACCGTGCGCTTCGGCATGGACTACCAGACCTACGACGCCAATGGTGCCCCGGGCGTGCCGCTGTTCTTCAACAATGGCCAGCCCACCAACTTCTCCCGCTCGACCAGCTCCGGCCCACGCTGGATGTACGAAGACTACACCACTAGAAACTACTCCTTTGGCCTGGACCAGGAGCTTGGCCATGGCTGGCAATTGAAGATGGCCGGCAACTACATGGATGTCGATCGTGACTCGCTGTCGGCGTTCTACCGCACCGGTGCGGGGGTATCCACCCTCGACCAGGCCAGCGGCAATGCCAAGGCCGACCTGCTGCAGGTCGATGCCCACCAAGTCCAGCGCGGCGTGAACATCACGCTGCAGGGGCCTTTCGAGTTGTTTGGCCAGACCCACGAGCTGGTTACCGGCTTCGACTACCTGGATTACGAGAACAACCACTTCACCGGCACCGCCGGTGCCGCCGATTTCAATTTCTACACCTGGGGCAACCGCATACCGCAACCTGGCAACTATTCCCCCCTGCTGGACTATGACCTGTTCATCCGCCAGACCGGTTATTTCATCGCCACTCGCCTCAACTTCACCGACGACCTGCACCTGATCCTCGGTGCCCGTACCACCAGTTACCGTTCGGACTCGGACCAGGTGGTGCTGACCACCGGCAACGGCAACCCATCGCACCTGCAGGAGCGTGGCGAATTCACGCCGTATGCTGGCCTGATCTATGACCTGAGCGACGAGCAATCGGTGTATGCCAGCTATACCGATATCTTCAAGCCGCAGACCAGCCGCGACCGGACAGGCAAGGTGCTCGACCCCGTCATCGGGCAGAATTATGAAATGGGCTGGAAAGGCGAGTTCTACGAGGGCCGCCTGAACGCCAACGCCGCCATCTACCTGATCAAACGCGACAATCTTGCCGAGGAAGACACCGGATTCAGCGTACCGGGCGTGCCTAACTCCACCGCGTATCGCGCGGTCAGCGGCGCCGAAACCAAAGGCATCGACCTTGAACTGTCGGGCGAGGTGGCTCGCGGCCTGGAACTGCACGCCGGCTACAGCCATTCCCGCACCGAGGATGCCAACGGCACGCGCCTGACTTCGCAATTGCCGCTGGATACATTCCGCCTGTGGACCACCTACCGCCTGCCCGGCGAATGGGAGCGCCTGACTGTCGGTGGTGGGGTCAACTGGAACTCCGAGCAATCCCTGGCCACCCGCTACAACACCCGCATCACCCAGGAAGACTACGCCGTTGCCAGCCTGATGGCCCGCTACAAGATCAGCGAACACCTGGCCGCTACCTTGAACGTGGACAACCTGTTCGACAAGAAGTACTACGCTGGCCTGGCCGGTAACTACGGCCACTATGGCGCGCCGAGAAACGCAACGTTGAACCTGCGCTACGATTTCTGAGCGCAGAAACGAAAACGGCGACCTCAGGGTCGCCTTTTTCATGCCGGCACACTCTTCAGAAGCAGTGCTCGGTCCATTGCCGGAGCGGGCATGCCTGCGAATACCGGCACAGCCGGTGCCCCCGCGTCACCTGATTCGCGGATAAATCCGCTCCTACAGGTACAGCGCCGGCTTCGAGTTGACGCGGCACCTGCAGGAGCGGCTTTGTGCTTCGCGGGTTTACTCGCTTATCGTGTCTGCCAGCAACAGCCTGGCCATCATTCCCTCAAGCACATCCGCGTGCGCAAGGATGTCATAGTGCCCGGCATCGACGCCCAGGTCCTGGCAACTACCCGCAATGCTACCCGCGTGCACACCCCCTCCCGCCCACCAGCAACTGGCCGCGATCTCGGTAGGCGGCAGCTGGCGCAAACGACGCGACAGTTCCTTGAGCTTCATGGCCACGACGAAGGTCTGGGCCAGATCGGCGTTGCCAATTTGCGCATAGCCCGACTGCGCCGCCTGGGTGACACGCACCGTCTCGATCACCCGTTCCAGCGCCGCCTGACCAGTGCCTGCCGGTACCGTCGGCAGCACCAGCGCAGTTGCCGAAACCCCGAGGATAACTGCCAGGAAACCCCGCAGGTCAGCGCTCCAGTCGCTTTCCGGCATGGCTTGCCCGGCCGTGGGCACAAAGCTGTCCACCAACGCCAGCAAGGCAACCCGCTGCCCCTGGTTTTCCAGCTCTTTGGCGACCAGCACTGCCAGAGTGCCGCCAAGCGACCAGCCGGCCAGTTGATAAGGGCCTTCGGGTTGCTTCTGTCGAATGTACTGGGCGTAGTCGATCGCCATCGTCTCGAGCGAGTCGTCCACCCAGGCAGGGTCGAGCAACATACGGCATTGCAGGCCATATACCGTACAGCGGCCGTCCAGCTGGCGCGCCAACGGCTCGTAATCGAACACCGTGCCGAACCCGGCATGCAGGCAGAACAACGGCGGGCTTGCGTCTACCCGGGTGTTGAGCGGCAGCAGCGGGTCCCGGCCAGGCTCATCAGGCGCATAACCAGACAACTCGGCGATAGTCGGCCGGGCAATCACATCGCGCAGTTTCAGTTCGATCGGCAGCTCCTCGCAGGCACGTACCCTGGACAGCATCTTGAGCACCCGCAGCGAGTCGCCGCCCAGCTCGAAGAAATTGTCATCGACGCCGACCTGCTGCACGTCCAGCACATCCTGCCAGATCGCCGCCAACGCCTGCTCGATGGCATTGCGCGGCGCCATCCACGCCCTGCCTGTGGTGAACGCCGGTGTTGGCAAGCCGTTGCGGTCGACCTTGCCATTGGGCGTGAGCGGCAGCGCTGGCAGCAGCACCAGCTGTGCCGGCACCATGTAGTCCGGCAGCTCGGCACGCAAGGCATCGCGTAAAGGCTCGGCGCGGATAGCGGCGTTGACCGGCACCACATAGCCGATCAGCTGCTTGCCGCCGTTGCTGTCACGCGCCACCACCACGGCGTCGCGGACGCCCGCCAGGTTGCGCAGGCGCGCCTCGATTTCCCCGGGTTCGATGCGGAAGCCGCGGATTTTCAGCTGGTTGTCCAGCCGCCCGAGAAAGTCGATGACCCCATCGGCACGCCGCCGCACCCGATCGCCAGTGCGATACAGGCGGCCACCGCTGGCGAACGGGTCGGCCACGAAGCGCTCGGCCGTGAGCGCCGCGCGCTGGTGATAACCTCGCGCCAGGCCCGCACCGCCAATGTAAAGCTCGCCAGCGACACCATCGGGCAGCGGGTTGAGGCCCGAGTCCAGCACATGCAGGGTGCGCTCGCCAACGCGGTCACCGATCGGCGCGTACACGGCCCCGCAGGCCTGCTGCACGGGCACTTTCCACAACAGAGGGGTGACCACGGTTTCCGTCGGGCCGTAGCCATTGGTCAACCAGCGCGGACGCAACGCGCGCTTGACCTGTTCGAACAGGGCATCCGGCACCGCATCACCGCCAAAACAGTACACCCGCACCGCAGGTGCAGGTTGCGCCTGGCCCTCGGCGTATTCGGCCAGCTGTTGCAGGTAGGCCGGCGGGAAGCAGGCGATATCGATGCGCTGGTCATGCAAGGTCTGCCAGGTTTCTTCGGCGCTCCACAATCGATGGTCGCGCAACACCAGGCAACCGCCCGAGGACAATGTCGACAGCCAGCGTTCCTGCGCACCGTCAAAGGCGAACGACATGAACAACAGCTCGCGGGTTTGCGCGCCCATCTCGTAAAGCTCGGCAATGGCCTGGCAGTGCATGCGGATCTGGCCGTGGCTCACCGCCACGCCCTTGGGCTTGCCGGTCGAGCCCGAGGTGTAGATCAGGTAGGCCAGGTTGTCCGCGCAGGCGCGCGACGCCGGGGCAGTCGCGGGCAGATGCTCCAGCGCCTGCTGGTCGAGCTCGACGCAGCGCGCCACTTGGCTGAAGCGCTGACGCAGGCCGCTGCTGGTGAGCAGCAGGTGCATTGCCGAATCCTCGACGATCCACTGCAGGCGCTCCTGCGGGTAGTCGATATCCAGCGGCACATAGGCTGCGCCGGTCTTCATCACCGCCAGGAACGCCACGATCACTGCCACAGACCGCTCCAGCGCGATACCCACGCTGGTTTCCGGGCCTACCCCCTGGGCAATCAGGTAATGGGCCAGGCGGTTGGCATGGGCGTCCAGTTGCCCATACGTCAGGTGCTCGCCGGCGCAGATCACCGCCATGGCATCGCCGTGCTCACGGGCATGCGCGGCGATGCTTGCGGCGAGCAACGGCTGCTCGCGCTCGGGCGCCACCAGGTGGTTGCGCAGAGAGGCGTGCTGCGCCTGGCTCGGCGTCAGCATGCCCAGGCTCCCCAGCGTCGCCTGGGGGTTGTCGAGCATGGCGCCGAGCAGGCTCTCGAAACTGCCGCGCAGGCATTCGACGGCGGTTTCGGTAAAGCGGTTGCGCAAGTACAAGAACTCCACCGTGAAGGTTTCGCCCAGTTGCACGGCCAGGTCCATGGCATAGTTGGTGACGTCGCGGTGGCGTACTTCGCCAAAGCGCAGCGTTGCCCCGCCGCCCTCGCGCAGGCGGTCGTCGACCGGGTAGTTCTCGAATACCACGATGCTGTCGAACAACGCTTGCCCCGGCTGCCCGGCCCAACGCTGCACATCAGCCAGCGCGGCGTGCTCGTGGTCGCGCAGTTCCAGGTTGAAGTGCTGCAGCTGCTGCAGCCAGTCGCTGACGATGTGCTGGGGTTGCGGTGCCTGCACCACCGGTAGCGTGTTGATGAACAGCCCCAGCATCTCGTCCGCTCCGGCCAGGCTGGCGGGGCGCCCCGCCACGGTAGCGCCGAAGCACACGCTGGCCTGGCCGGTGTAACGTTGCAGCAGCAACAGCCAGGCACCCTGCACCAAGGTGTTGGGCGTGACTCGCAGGCGCCGGGCCTGATCGCGCAGCCGTTGCGTGCGCCGGGCATCCCAGCGCAGGTACAGCGCATGGTGCCCGGCAAGCGTGGCGTCCGCGGGTGGCGCGATACTGTCGGCCAACAGCGTCGGCCCCTCCAGTGCCTGTAGCTTGGCGCGCCAGAACTGCTCCAGTTGGTCGCGCGGTTGCGCGTCGAGCCAACGGATGTAGTCGCCGAAGCGCCCACCTGAGTGGCTCACCGGCCGGCCGTGATACACCTGCAGCACTTCTCCCAGCAACCGGGAATTGCTCCAGCCATCCATGAGGATGTGATGGCGCGACCAGATCAGGTGCAGGCGTTGCTCATCCAGCTGCACCAGGGTCAAGCGCATCAACGGCGCGCTGGCCAGGTCGAAACCTTCCCCGGCGTCCTCGTCTGCCAACCGCTGCAGGGCCTCGCCGGTCACTTCACGGCCACGCCAGTCGATGACGCGCAACGGCAGGCTGGCCTGACGCTGCACCACCTGCACGGGCTGGGCCCACTGCGCCGAAGCGAGGAACAGCGTGCGCAGGATGTCGTGGCTGGCGATCACCTGATTCCAGGCGGCAACGAAACGCTCGCTGTCCAGGCCCTGCACCTCGACGCAAGTCTGGTTGATGTACAGCGCTGCTTCGCGCTCGTGCAGGGTATGGAACAGCATGCCCTGCTGCATTGGCGAAAGCGGGTAGATGTCGGCAACCTGGGCGGCGGGTAGCGGCAGGCGGTCCAGTTGCGCCTGGGTCAGCCCGGCCAGCGGAAAGTCCGATGGGGTAAAGCCCCGGCTGTCGTCCTCGCAGCAGTGCTTGATCAGGGCCTTGAGCTCTTCGCCATAGGCGTCGGCCAGGTGCTGGATGGTCGCGCTATCGAAGACGTCACGGCTGAAGGTCCAGCCCAGCGTCAGCTCACCGCCATACACCTGGCCATTGAGGACCAGCAGGCCGCTCAGCGGTGCGTCCTCGTCCTGGTTCAGGCCGGCAGATTCCCTGGCCGGCCTGAACAGGCTGGCCTGCTGGTCGAAACTGCCATCGAATTGGCCCAGGTAGTTGAAGATGATCGCGCCCTGGGCCAGCGCCGCCAAGGTTGCCTGTGCCTCGCCACCGGCCAGGTAACGCAGTACACCGTAGCCAAGGCCCTTGTTGGGTACTGTGCGCAGTTGCTCCTTGACCGTCTTGATCGAGGCCGCCAGATCGGGCTGTGCGGTCAACTTGACCGGGTACATGCTGGTAAACCAGCCCACGGTGCGGCTCAGGTCGATACCCGCGAACAGGTCCTCGCGGCCGTGGCCTTCCAGGCGTACCAGTACCTGCGGCAGCCCGGTCCAACGGCTGACGGTACGGGCCAGCGCCGTCAACAGCAGGTCGTTGATTTGCGTGCGGTAAGCAGCGGGCGCCTGTTGCAGCAACTGGCGGGTAGCGGCCGAGTCCAGGCGCGTGCTCACCGTTGCGGCATGCTTGTGCCGGTTCTCGCCGTGGGGGTTGTCGCAAGGCAAGGCATCACTGGCATCTTGCAGTTGATCACGCCAGAAGTGCAGCTCCTGCTGCAGCACCTGCCGGCTGGCATAGGCCTGCAGTTGTTCGGCCCAGGCCTTGAACGCGCTGGTCTTGGCCGGCAATTTTACCGGCTGCCCGGCAGCATGGGCCTGATAGGCCTGCTGCAGGTCTTCGAGCAGCACCCGCCATGACACGCCATCCACCACCAGGTGATGGATGACCAGCAGCAACCGCTGGCTGGCGTCTGGCAGCGTTGCCAGTACGGCGCGCAACAGTGGCCCCTCGGTCAGTTTCAAGCTGCGCTGGGCCTGGTCGGCCAGCTGGGCCAGCGCCTCGGCATTGGCGCACTCGCATACCCACAGCAGCTCGGTCGGTACCGCTGTGCCAATCGCGGCCTGCCAGTGGCCATCGTGCTGCCAGGCATTGAGCCGCAGCACGTCGTGATGGCTATGGAGGTCCCCCAGCGCCTGGCGCAACAGGGCTGCATCCAGTGCCTGAGCGGGTTCGAGCAGCACCGCCTGGTTCCAGTGGTCAGGGGCGGCAAGCGCTTGTTCGAAGAACCACCGCTGTACCGGAATCAGCGGTACAGGACCGGTCACCGCAGCTTGCTCCAACGCTGGTGCTTCGCTGCGCCGGGCAACCGACGCCAGCCCTTGCACCGTCTGATGCTGCAGCAGCTCTTTGGGCGTGAAGTGTATGTCTGCCTGACGTGCGCGGCTGACCACTTGCAGCGAGATGATCGAGTCGCCACCCAGCTCGAAGAAGTTGTCGGTCAGGCCGACCTGTTCCCGCTTCAGCACGTCCGCCCAGATCGCCGCGATCTGCTGCTCCAACGCGCTCTGCGGGGCGACGTACTCACCCTGCAACTGGCTGGCATCCGCCTGCGGCAGTGCCTTGCGGTCGAGCTTGCCGTTCGGCGTCAGCGGCAGCTGGTCGAGCAGCAGCAGGTGCGCCGGCACCATGTAGTCCGGCAAGCCGGCCTTGAGCGCGGCACGCAGGCTGTCGCGCAATGCGCCCTGCTCTTGCGAGCTGTCGGCAGGCACCACGCAGGCCACCAGTTGCTTGCCGTTCGCCCCGTCCTGGGCCAGCACCACCGCTTCCTGCACGCTCGGCAGTTCCAGCAGGCGCGCTTCGATCTCGCCCAGCTCGATGCGCAGGCCGCGGATCTTCACCTGGTGGTCGATACGCCCGGCGTAGTCGATCACCCCGTCGGCGCGGTAGCGCGCCAGGTCGCCGGTGCGGTACAGGCGCCCGCCAGCGGCGCTGAACGGGTCTGGCACGAAGCGTTCGGCGGTCAGCGCCGGGCGCTGGTGGTAGCCACGGGCCAGGCCCACGCCACCGAGGTACAGCTCACCGGCACTGCCGCGTACCGCCGGGTGCAGGCTGCCATCGAGGATGTGGGCCTTGAGGTTGTCGATCGGCTGGCCGATCGGCACGCTGATATTTTCCTCCGGCTGGCAGGTCCAGTGGGTGACGTCGATGGCCGCTTCGGTCGGCCCGTACAGGTTGTACAGGCTCGCCGCCGGCAGGCGTTGCAGGGTCTGGCGGGCCAGCTCGGCCGGCAGTGCTTCGCCACTGCACACCACGCGCCGGAGGCTGATGCAGCGCTCCACCGCTTCGTGGCTCATGAACGCCTGCAGCATCGACGGCACGAAGTGCAGCGTGCTGATGCCGTAGTGGTTGATCGTGTCCACCAGCAGCTGTGGGTCGCGGTGCGCCCCCGGCTGGGCCACGACCAGCCGCGCGCCGGTCATCAGCGGCCAGAAGAACTCCCACACCGACACGTCGAAGCTGAACGGGGTCTTCTGCAGCACCCTGTCGCTGGCGTCCAGGCCGTAGGCCTTCTGCATCCAGCACAGGCGGTTGACCAGTGCCCGATGGCTGTTGCCGGCGCCTTTCGGGCGACCGGTGGAGCCGGAGGTGTAGATCACGTAGGCGAGGTTCAGCGGTGCCACCGCGACGTTCGGATTGGCCGCGCTGTAGCTGCTCAGGTCTTCCGTATCCAGCTCCAGGCAGCGTAGCCCGACCGGGATCGGCAGGCTGTCGCGCAGGTGCGACTGGCTCAGCAGCAAGCCGATGCCGCTGTCGTCGAACATGTAGCGCAGGCGCTCCTGCGGGTACTCCGGGTCCAGCGGCAGGTAGGCGCCGCCGGCCTTGACGATGCCCAGCAGGCCGATGACCATCTCCAGGCTGCGCTCCATGGCAATGCCGACCAGCACGTCCGGGCCCACGCCTTGCTCGCGCAACCGGTGCGCCAGCTGGTTGGCACGGCGGTTGAGTTCGGCATAGCTCAGGGCCTGCTCGCCGAATACCAGCGCCGGGGCATCCGGGGTGGTGCACACCTGGGCCTCGATCAGCTGATGAATGCTGCACTCGTCCGGGTAGGCTGCCTGAGTGGCATTCCAGCCATGCACGATCTGTTGCCGCTCCCCGTCATCCAGCAATGGCAGTTCGGCCACCCGCTGCTCAGGGTTGGCGACTATCCCCTGCAGCAGATTCAGCCAGTGTCGCGCCATCTGCTGGATGGTCGACGCATCGAACAGGTCGGTGGCGAAGGTCAGCGTGGCGCCGATGCCCTGCCCATGCTCGAAGCTGTCCAGCGTCAGGTCGAACTGCGCCGCCTGCACGTTCCACTGCAGCGCTTCTACCTCCAGGCCTGGCAAGCGATGGCGCTCGCCCTTGCCTCGGACCTGGTGGTTGTACATCACCTGGAACAGTGGGCTATGGCTCAGGCTGCGCTCCGGCTGCAAGGCATCGACCAACTGCTCGAAGGGCAGGTCCTGATGCGCCTGCGCGCCCAACGCGCGCTGTCGCACTTGTGCCAGCAGCTCGGTAAAGGTCAGCTGCGTGTCGAATTCGGCACGCATCACCTGGGTGTTGACGAAAAAGCCGATCAGCCGCTCGGTTTCCACGCGGTTTCGGTTGGCGATGGGCACGCCCACGCGCACATCGGCCTGCCCGGAGTAGCGGTGCAACAGCGCCTGGAAACTCGCCAGCAGCAGCATGAAGGGCGTCGCCCCCTGCTGCTGTGCCAGTTGCCTGAGGGACAGGCTCAACGCCTCGCCGAGGTCAACATCGATTCGTTCGCCGCGATAGCTTTGCAACGCTGGGCGTGGCCGGTCGGTGGGCAGTTCCAGTACCGGATGCTCATCGCCCAGCTGCGCGGTCCAGTAGGCCAGCTGACGCTCACGCTCTCCGGCTTCCATCCAGGCACGCTGCCAGATCGCATAATCGGCGTACTGGATAGGCAGTTCGGCCAGCGCCACCTCACGGCCTTGGCTGTAACCCTCATACAGGCGCACCAACTCATCGATGAGCAGTGGCATCGACCAGCCATCGGCGACGATATGGTGCAACGTCAGCACCAGCACATGCTCATCCGCCGCCAGGTCGAACAGCTTGACCCGCAGCAGCGGCCCATGGACCAGGTCGAACGGCTGCTGAACTTCCAGCGCAACCTGCGCCTGCAACACCTGCTCTGCCACTGCCCCCAAGGCCTGGCGGGCCAGCTGGAACGGCTGGTTCGGGTGGACGACCTGGATCAGCTGGCCCTCCACCTCGCCAATGCTCGTGCGCAAGGCTTCGTGACGTTGAATCAGCGTCTCGAAGCTGCGTTGCAAGGCAGCCACATCGAGCCGCCCCCTGAACCTGAGCGCAGTCGGAATGTTATAGGCCGAGCCGGCGGGCTCCAGTTGCCAGAGGAACCACTGGCGTTGCTGGGCATAGGACAGCAGCGGGCGTTCGACTTCGTGCCTGACCACCGGGATGGGCAGCTGCGCGAGGGTGACGCCCTTGGACGCCAGTTTTTCGAGAAACAGCTGCTGCTGCGCCTGGGGCAGACGAATGAAGCGATAAACCAGGTCTGCGTTTCTGTTGTCCGTGTGCATCTCAAACCGCCTCGAGCTCTGCCATGAAGTCCTGGAGCTCATCCAGGTCTCCGTCGTTTCGGGTACCGAGACTGCCGACCGCTTGTGCAAAGGCCTGCAGGTTCTCTGTCTGGAACAACAACGCGAGCGGCAGGTTGCTGGCCAGTTCGATCTGCAGTCGTGCTACCGCCTGGGTGGCCAGCAAGGAGTGGCCCCCCAGCTCGAAGAAGTTGTCGGTAAGAGAGACGTTTTCCAGGCCAAGAACTTCAGCCCATATCGCCGCGATCCGACGCTCCAGCTCGGTTTCCGGCGCCTGGTAGCCAGCCTGGCGCAGATGGCCGTTCGGTTGCGGCAGGGCCTTGCGGTCCAGCTTGCCGTTCGGCGTCAGCGGCAGCTGGTCGAGCACCACCAGGTGTGCAGGCACCATGTACTCCGGCAGGCTGGCCTTCAGCTCGGCGCGCAGGGTTTCGCACAGCGCTGCCTGGGCCGCCAGGTCATCGCCCGACAGCGCATCTGCTGGCACCACGTAGCCCACCAGTTGCTGGCCGCCCGCAGCATCCAGCGCCAGCACCACCGCTTCGCGGACCGTATCCAGTCGTTGCAGGCGTGCCTCGATCTCACCGAGTTCGATACGGAAGCCGCGAATTTTCACCTGATGGTCGCTACGCCCGATATATTCGATCACCCCGTCGGCGTCATGACGCGCCAGGTCGCCGGTGCGGTACAGGCGTCCACCCTGGCCACCGAACGGGTCGGGGATGAAGCGCTCGGCGGTAAGCCCCGGCCGGGCCAGGTAACCTCGCGCCAGGCCCGCACCGGCCATGTGCAGCTCGCCCACCACGCCGACCGGCAGCGGCGTCCCGGCATCGCTCAACACGTACACGGCGCTGTTGGCAAGCGGTCGGCCGATATTCGCCTGGCCACCCGGGCTGCGCAGGCTGAAGGTCGAATAGGTCGTGTCCTCCGACGGCCCGTACAGGTCGTACACCTTGAGCACATGGCCGCTGGCATACAGCGCCTCGACCAGCCCCTGCTTGAGGGCCTCACCCGCCAGGTTGACGATGCGCACACTGGCCGGCAACTGGCCGGTCTCCAGCAATACCTTGATCGCCGAGGGCACGGTGTTGACCAGGCGCACCTGGTCGCGGGCCGGCAGGTGCGGCAGCTCCAGGGCATTGGCCGCCACCACGGCGTAGCCACCCGACCCAAGGGTGACGAACAGCTCCCACACCGACAGGTCGAAACAGATCGAGGTGGACGCCAGAACCCCGCACAGGTCTTGCTGGCTGTACACCGACTGTGCCCAGGCAATCATGGCCACGGCGTTGCGATGGGCAATCTGCACGCCCTTGGGTTGGCCGGTGGAGCCCGAGGTGTAGATGCAGTACGCCAGGTTGTCCGGCAGGGTGTGGCACACCGGGTCGGTCACCGGGTAGGCATCGAGCTGCAGTTGCTCCACCAGCAGCGTGCGCGGCTGGAAGCTGGCCGGCACTCGCTCGAGCAGGTGCGATTGCGACAGCAGCAGGGCCGACTGGCTGTCTTCCAGCATGTATACCAGGCGCTCCTGCGGGTAGCCCGGATCGAGCGGTACATAGGCACCACCCGCCTTGAGGATCGCCATCAGCGCGACCACCATGTCCAGGCCACGCGTCATGGCAACCCCCACCAGCACCTCCGGGCCTACGCCCGCCTCGCGCAGCCTGTGCGCCAGCTGGTTGGCCCGCGCGTTGAGCGCGGCATAGGTCAGGCTCTGTTCACCATGGATCAGGGCAACGGCGTCGGGGGCGCTGTCGACCTGGGCCTCGAACAGCTGATGGACACAGCGCTCGGCCGGGTAACTGGCCGCCGTGCGGTTCCAGTCCTGCACGATACGCTGCTGCTGTGCGGCGTCGAGCAGCGGCAAGTCGCCGAGCGCAGCCTGCGGATCACTCACCAGGGCATCAAGCAAGGTTGCGAAGTGAGCGGCCAACTGCTCGATCGCCTCGTCACGCCAGTAGGCGCAGTCGTGGCGGTACTGGATCGCCAGGCTGTCGCCAAGGCTCACCAATACGGTCAGCGGGTAGTTGGTCTGCTCACGCACTTCCACCGTGCCGAACTGCAAACCACTCGGCGCGCCCTGCTGCAGGGCTTCGGCCACCGGATAGCTTTCGAATACCAGCAGGCTGTCGAACAAGGCTTCACCGCCCAGGCCGGCCCAGCGCTGCACGTCATACAGCGGCGTATGTTGGTACTCACGCATGGCCAGGTTGTCAGCCTGTACCTGCCCGATCCACTGCGCGACGCGCTGCTCGCTGCGCGGTGCCCCCACCACCGGCAGGGTGTTGATGAACAGGCCGATCTGGGTTTCCACCCCGGCCAGCTCCGCCGGCCGGCCAGCGACCGTGGCGCCGATGCAGACCGACGCCTGCCCGGTATAACGCTGCAACAGCAACAGCCAGGCGGCCTGAACCAGGGTGTTGACAGTAACGCGCTGGGCGCGGGCAAAGGCTTCGACCCGCGCGGTACGCCCGGCGCCGAGCACCTGGTGATACACCCGCTGGCCCTGCCCCTCACGCGGCCCGCTGTACGCGCCCTGGGCCAGGCGTGTCGGCGCCTGGACGTCGGCCATACGGCCCTTCCAGAAGCGCTCTGCAGCAAGTACATCCTGGCGCTGCAACCAGGCTATGTAGTCACGGTAGCTACCCGGCGCTACCGCCACGGTCTGGCCGGCATAGCGCTGCAACACCTCGCCCAGCAACTGCGAGGTGCTCCAGCCATCCATGAGGATGTGATGACAGGTGAAGATCAGGTGATGGCGCGTCTCCCCGGTACGGACCAGCAGCAGGCGCAGCAGTGGCGCCTCGGCCAGGTCGAAGCCGCGCCGCCGGTCGCTGTCAGCCAGGTTGTCCAGTGCCTGCGCCAGGCCATCCTGGCCACGCCAGTCCTGTTCGCTGAACGGTAGCGCCACCTGGTTGCGCACCACCTGCACCGCCTGGCCCAGGTCGCCCTGCCAGATGAAACCGCTGCGCAGGCTGTCATGAGCCTGCAGGGCAGCGTTCCAGGCCTGGCGGAAGGCCTGCACATCCAGGCCATCCACATCCACTCGCATCTGGTTGATGTAATGGCCGCTACTGTACTCGTAGAGACTGTGGAACAGCATGCCCTGCTGCATCGGCGACAACGGATAGACATCGGCGACCTGTGCTGCGGCCACCGGCAACTGGTCGAGCTGTGCCTGGGTCAGGTTGGCCAACGGCACGTCCGATGGGGTCAGGCCACGGGCCCCCGCTGCACAACAATGCTCGATGATTTCAGCCAGGGCCTGCTGGTAGGCCGCGGCCAGTCGCTCGATGGTTTCCCGACGATGGATGGCCTGGCTGAAGGTCCATTCCAGGCGTAGCTCGCCAGCATAAACCTGGCCACTGACGGTCAGCAGGCTGGCCAACGCTGCGTCGGCATCCTGCCTGGCACCATCATTCTCCCTGGCAGGCGTGAACAGGCCGGCTTCGCCATCGAAACTGCCATCGAACTGCCCCAGGTAGTTGAAGACGATCTCGCCCTGCGGCAATGCGGCAAGGCACTCGCGGCTCGCAACATCCCCCAGGTAACGCAGCACGCCATAGCCCAGCCCCTTGTCCGGCACGGCGCGCAACTGTTCCTTGATGGTCTTGATCGAGCCTGCCAGGTCCGCCTGCGGGCTCAGCTTTACCGGGTACAGGCTGGTGAACCAGCCCACCGTACGCGTCAGGTCGATACCCGCGAACAGGTCTTCGCGGCCATGGCCTTCCAGGCGTATCAGCACTTCCGGCTGGCCACTCCAGTGGCTGATCGTCTGCGCCAGCGCCGTCAGCAGCAGGTCGTTGATCTGCGTGCGATAAGCCGCCGAGCACACCTGTAGCAAGCGGCGTGTGCGCTGTGCATCCAGGCGTGTGCTGATCGACGCCGCATGCTTCATCTGCCGGCTGCCGTGCGGATCGTCACAAGGCAATGTTGCGTTGGCCCCTTGCAGCTGCCGCTGCCAATAGCCCAGTTCCTGCTGCAGTTCGGCGGTCGCGGCATAGCTTTGCAAACGCTCGGCCCAGGCTTTGTAGGACGTGGTCTTGGCCGGAAGTTGCAGCCGCTGGCCGGCCGCCAGGGCCTGGTAGGCCTGCTGCAGGTCTGCCAGCAGCACCCGCCACGACACACCGTCGACGGCCAGGTGATGGATGATCAACAACAGCCGCTGGCTACCGTCAGGCAGGGCACCGAGCATCGCCCGCATCAATGGCCCGTGCTCAAGGTCGAGGCTGCGCTGGGCTTCACTGGCGGCTTGCTCCAGTTGCTTGATACTGGCGAACTCGCGATGCCACAGCAGTGGGGTGTAACCCGCAGCGGCAAACTCGGCCTGCCAGTGCGCGCCATGGGCGAGCATGCGCAAACGCAGGGCATCGTGATGTTCCAGCAAGGCCTGCAAGGCGGCATCGAGCGTCGCCGGATCGAGTGTTTCAGCTGGTGTGAGCAATACCGACTGGTTCCAGTGATGGCGTTCGGCAATGGGTTGCGCGAAGAACCAGTGCTGGATAGGCGTGAGCGGTGTCACGCCAGTCACCGGGCCCTGATCGATCGATACGCTGTCGCCGCGCCTGGCAAGTCGGGCCAGTGCCTGCACCGTCTGCGCCTCGAACAGCTCCTTGGGTGTGAACTGGATTGCGTTCTGGCGCGCACGGCTGACCACTTGCAACGAGATGATCGAGTCGCCACCCAGCTCGAAGAAGTTGTCGGTCAGGCCGACCTGTTCCCGCTTCAGCACGTCCGCCCAGATCGCCGCGATCTGCTGCTCCAACGCGCTCTGCGGGGCGACGTACTCACCCTGCAACTGGCTGGCATCCGCCTGCGGCAGGGCCTTGCGGTCGAGCTTGCCGTTCGGCGTCAGCGGCAGCTGGTCGAGCAGCAGCAGGTGTGCCGGCACCATGTAGTCCGGCAAGCCGGCCTTGAGCGCGGCACGCAGGCTGTCGCGCAATGCGCCCTGCTCTTGCGAGCTGTCGGCAGGCACCACGCAGGCCACCAGTTGCTTGCCGTTCGCCCCGTCCTGGGCCAGCACCACCGCTTCCTGCACGCTCGGCAGTTCCAGCAGGCGCGCTTCGATCTCGCCCAGCTCGATGCGCAGGCCGCGGATCTTCACCTGGTGGTCGATACGCCCGGCGTAGTCGATCACCCCGTCGGCGCGGTAGCGCGCCAGGTCGCCGGTGCGGTACAGGCGGCCGCCGTCGGTGCTGAACGGGTCTGGCACGAAGCGTTCGGCGGTCAGCGCCGGGCGCTGGTGGTAGCCACGGGCCAGGCCCACGCCACCGAGGTACAGCTCACCGGCACTGCCGCGTACCGCCGGATGCAGGCTGCCGTCGAGGATGTGGGTCTTGAGGTTGTCGATCGGCTGGCCGATCGGCACGCTGATGGTTTCATCCGCCTGGCAGGTCCAGTGGGTGACGTCGATGGCCGCTTCGGTCGGCCCGTACAGGTTGTACAGGCTCGCCGCCGGCAGGCGTTGCAGGGTCTGGCGGGCCAGCTCGGCCGGCAGTGTTTCGCCACTGCACACCACGCGCCGGAGGCTGATGCAGCGCTCCACCGCTTCGTGGCTCATGAACGCCTGCAGCATCGACGGCACGAAGTGCAGCGTGCTGATGCCGTAGTGGTTGACCGTGTCCACCAGCAGCTGTGGGTCGCGGTGCGCCCCCGGCTGGGCCACGACCAGCCGCGCGCCGGTCATCAGCGGCCAGAAGAACTCCCACACCGACACGTCGAAGCTGAACGGGGTCTTCTGCAGCACCCTGTCGCTGGCGTCCAGGCCGTAGGCCTTCTGCATCCAGCACAGGCGGTTGACCAGTGCCCGATGGCTGTTGCCGGCGCCTTTCGGGCGACCGGTGGAGCCGGAGGTGTAGATCACGTAGGCGAGGTTCAGCGGTGCCACCGCGACGTTCGGATTGGCCGCGCTGTAGCTGCTCAGGTCTTCCGTATCCAGCTCCAGGCAGCGTAGCCCGACCGGGATCGGCAGGCTGTCGCGCAGGTGCGACTGGCTCAGCAGCAAGCCGATGCCGCTGTCGTCGAACATGTAGCGCAGGCGCTCCTGCGGGTATTCCGGGTCCAGCGGCAGGTAGGCGCCGCCGGCCTTGACGATGCCCAGCAGGCCGATGACCATCTCCAGGCTGCGCTCCATGGCAATGCCGACCAGCACGTCCGGGCCCACGCCTTGCTCACGCAACCGGTGCGCCAGCTGGTTGGCACGGCGGTTGAGTTCGGCATAGCTCAGGGCCTGCTCGCCGAATACCAGCGCCGGGGCATCCGGGGTGGCGCACACCTGGGCCTCGATCAGCTGATGAATGCTGCACTCGTCCGGGTAGGCTGCCTGGGTGGCATTCCAGCCTTCGACCATCCGTTGCTGCTCCGCCTGGTCCAGCAGCGGCAGCTCACCGATGAAGGCATCCGCATTCTCCACCAGCGCCCGCAACAGGTTGGCGAAGTAACCCGCCAGGTGGCCAATGCGCTCGTCGCTCCACAGCGCACGGTCGTGGCTATATTGCATTGATAATGTCGCACCCAGTTCCACCACCAGGGTCAGCGGATAGTTGGTCTGCTCGTGCACGGCCACGTCACCGAAACGCAGGCCAGCGGGCGTCCCCTGTTGCAGCGCTTCGGCCACCGGGTAGTTCTCGAACACCAGAATACTGTCGAACAGGGCGTCACCGCCCTGTCCGGCCCAGCGCTGCAGGTCGTACAGCGGCGTATGCTCGAACTCGCGCAGGGCCAGGTTGTCGGCCTGCACCTGGCCGATCCACTCGGCCACGCGCTGTTCGGCGCGCGGCGCCCCGATCACCGGCAGGGTGTTGATGAACAGGCCGATCTGCTCCTCTACCCCTGGCAGGTCTGCCGGGCGCCCGGCGACAGTGGCGCCGAAGCACACGCTGGCCTGGCCGGTGCAGCGCTGCAACAGCAGCAGCCAGGCCGATTGCACCAGGGTGTTGACGGTAACCCGGTTGGCCCGGGCGAAGGCTTCGATGCGTGCGGTCTGCTCGCGGTCGAAGGCCAGGTGGTGCTCGCCGTAGCCGCTTGCGCTGCTACCGCCGGCAATGGCCTGGGCCAGGCGGGTCGGTGCATCAAGCACCACCAAGCGGGCCTTCCAGAAGGCTTCGGCAAGCGCCGCGTCCTGGCCTTGCAGCCAGGCGATATAGTCGCGGTAATGCGCAACCTGCGCTTGCGGCACCTGGCCAGCGTAGCGCTGCAGCACCTCACCGAACAGGCGCGAGGTGCTCCAACCGTCCATGAGGATGTGGTGGTTGGTGTAGATCAGCTGGTGGGCGTCATCGCCCGTGCGCACCAGTACCAGGCGCAGCAGCGGCGCGCAGGCCAGGTCGAAACCGCGCTGGCGTTCCCCCTCGGCCAGGGCCTGCAAAGCCTGCTCCAGCGCTGGCTGGCCACGCCAGTCGTGCTCGCTGCACGGCAGCTGGACGGTCTTGCGCACCACCTGTACGGCCTGCTCCAGCTCGCCCTGCAGGACAAAACCGCTGCGCAGGATGTCATGCGCCTCCAGGGTAGCCTGCCAGGCCTGCTGGAAACGCTGCACATCCAGCCCTTGCACACCCACCCGCAACTGGTTGATGTAGTTGCCGGCCTGCGCGTCGTAAAGGGTATGGAACAGCATGCCCTGCTGCATCGGTGACAGCGGGTACACATCGGCGATCTGCTGCGCCGGCAGCGGCAGGCTGTCCAGCTGCGCCTGGGTCAGCGCGGCCAACGGGAAGTCCGCTGGAGTCACCCCCTGGTGGCGGGCATCGCAACAGTGTTCGACCAGCTCCGCCAGGGCCTGTTCGTAGGCCTGGGCCAGCTTTTCGAGGCTGGCCGGGTGATACATGTCGGCGCTGTAGGTCCATTCCAGGAACAGCTCGCCGCCGTACACCTGGCCGGTGATGCTCAACCAGTTGCCCAGCGGTGCACCGGCGCATTGGCTACGGCCTGCGCTTTCCCCGCTTGGGGTGAACAGGGCGCCGCCTTCGGTATCGAAGCTGGTATCGAACTGGCCAAGGTAGTTGAAGGTGACCCGCGCCTGGGCGGCACGCCGCAGCTGGTCACGTACATCGGCATCGCCGAGGTAGCGCAGCAGGCCATGGCCGATGCCTTTGTCCGGCACTGCGCGCAGTTGCTCCTTGATCGCCTTGATCGACTGGCCCAGGTCGTGGCCGGGCGTGAGGCGCACCGGGTACAGGCTGGTGAACCAGCCCACGGTGCGGCTGAGGTCGAGGTCGTCGAACAGGTGTTCGCGGCCGTGGCCTTCCACCTGGACCAGCACCTCGGCCTGCGCGCTCCACTGGCACAAGGTGCGCGCCAGCGCAGTCAGCAGCAGGTCGTTGACCTGCGTGCGGTAGGCGGCCGGGGCCTGCCTCAGCAGCTTGGCGGTGCACTCGGCATCCAGCCGGGTGGTGGCGGTGCGGGCATGGCTGTTGGCCAGGCTGCCCTGGGGGTTGTCCCGCGGCAGTTCGGCGTGGTCGCCGGCCAAGGCCTGCAGCCAGTAGTCGCGCTGTGCCTGCAGCGCAGGGCTGCTGGCATGGCTGGCCAGGCGTTCGGCCCAGGCCTGCACCGAGGTGGTCTTGGCCGGCAGGTTCACGGCCTGGCCGGCCAGCAGCTGCTGATAGGCGGTTTGCAGGTCTTCGAGCAGCACGCGCCAGGACACGCCGTCGACCACCAAGTGATGCACCACCAGCAACAGACGCTGCTGGCCATCGGCAACGTCGAACAGTTCGCCACGCAATAGCGGCCCGTGCTCCAGGTTCAGGCTGGCCTGCAGCTGGTTGCCTACGGCGTCCAGTTCACTCAGGGCATTGAGGTTGCGTTGCTGCAACAGCGGTGCATCGTCCAGCGGCTGGAAGCGCGCCTGCCATTGCTTGGCGGTGCGAGTGAAGCGCAGGCGCAGGGCGTCGTGCTGTGCGACCACGGCGCGCAGGGCGGCCTCCAGGTGCTTCACCAGTACCGGGCTGGTCGGTTTGAGCAGTACCGACTGGTTCCAGTGCGCCGGTTGGGCGATCTGCATTTCGAAGAACCGCGCCTGTGCTGGCAACAACGCGGCCTCGCCGCTGCTGGTGGCGTCTACGCCTGCTGCAGGCGCTGGCTTGGCCTCGCTGCGCTTGGCCACCTGCGCCAGCTGGGCGATGGTCTGTTGTTCGAACAATTGCTTGGGGGTGATCCGGATGCCCTGACGCTTGGCCCGGGCGATGATCTGCAAGCTGAGGATCGAGTCGCCGCCCAGTTCGAAGAAGTTGTCACTGCTACCGACCCGCTCCAGCTTGAGCACATCGGCCCACACCGCCGCCAGTGCTTCCTCGATATCACCTTCCGGCGCCACATAGCCACGGCTGACTGCACCGGGTACCGGCAACGCACGCTTGTCGAGCTTGCCGTTGGCGGTCAGCGGCAGGCGTTCCAGCAATACGATCTGCGCCGGCACCATGTAGTCCGGCAAGCGCGCCAGCAGCAGCGCCTGCAACTGCTCGACGCTCACCCCAGCTGCAGCGACCACGTAGGCCACCAGCTGCAGGCGCTCGGCATCACCCTCCAGCGGCAAGGCCAGCACCACAGCTGCGCTGACGGCGGGCAGGCCGGCCAGTACCCGGCCAATTTCGCCAGGCTCCACGCGGTAACCGCGGATCTTCACCTGGTCATCGGCGCGGCCGACGAACTCGATCAGGCCATCGCTGGTAAGCCGCGCACGGTCGCCGGTGCGGTACAGACGGGCACCACCCTCGGCCGGCACAAAGCGCTCGGCAGTCAGCGCTGGCTGGCCCAGGTAGCCCTGGGCGACGCCCTGCCCGCCGAGGTACAGCTCACCGGTCACCTGCGCTGCCAGCGGGTTGAGGTAACCGTCCAGCAACTGGGCGCAGGCGTTGCCCAGCGGGCGCCCGACCGGCACCGTGCGGCAGCCTGGCAATGGCTGGCCCGGCTCGAAGGTGAGCACGCCGACGGTGGTTTCGGTCGGGCCGTAGTGGTTGATGACCCGGCAGCCCGGGCGCAGCGCGCGAACCTGTTCCAGCAGGCCCCAGCTGCACGCCTCGCCCCCCAGGATCAATGCTTCGGCCGGCAGCACGTCGGCAGCGCGGTCCGCTTGCAGCAAGCCTTGCAGATGGCTCGGCACCAGTTTCAGCACGCCGACCTGATGCTGCGCCATGTAGCTGGCGAAGCCGTCCGGGTCGAACGCCAGTTCCTGCGGCAGCAGGTGCAGCAGGCGGCCCGAGGCCAGGGCAGCGAACAGTACGGTGTGGCCCAGGTCGGCGGCGGTGGTGGAGACCATCGCCATGCTCGCGTCAGCCGGCAATTGCAGGCGTTCGAGCACCGCCTGGGTGTAGCTGGCCAGGGCCCCATGGCTGACCACCACGCCTTTGGGCTGGCCGGTCGAGCCCGAGGTGTAGATCAGGTAGGCTGGCTGGTCAGCGGCAATGGCCAGTTGTAGCGGGCGGTCGCTGCAGGTCGCCCAGTGGGCATGGTCGCAAGCGACTACCTGTACGCCCTCCAGGCCGGCGAAGCGTTGGTCGCCCGGGGCATGCAGCAGCACCGCAGCACCACTGTCGGCAAGCAGTTGCTGCAAGCGTTCCTGGGGTTGCTGGGGGTCCAACGGCAGATAGGCGGCGCCGGTCTTGAGCACCGCCAGCAAGGCACCGACCCACTCGATGGAGCGCGGCAGGCACAAGGCAACGATGCTGCCGGCACCGACACCGCGCTGGCGCAGATAGTCGGCCAGGCGGTTGGACGCCGCCTCCAGCCCGGCCTGGGTCATGAACCGCTCACCGGCGCGCACACCGCCATGCGCCTGGCCTCGCGCCATGGCCTGGCGCCACAGGGCAAGTACATCGCCGTGCGGGTAGGCCTGCGTGGGCGCCGGCGTCAGCGCCACCCCTTCCGGACAATCGACAATTGCCTGCTGCAGGTCGCCGGCCAGCGCATCCAGCACCCGGCGCAGCGAACCGGCCATGCGTTCGATGGTGGCCCGTTCGAACAGCTCGGTGGCATAGGTGAAGTAGCCTTCGATGCCATCGGCCTTGTCGGAAAAGTCGAACGCCAGATCAAAGCGGGCATCGCCGCCGTCACGCACGAAGCCTTCCACCTCCAGCGTACCCAGGCGCTTGCGCCCCGCGTCGCTGGCGGCTACATGCTGGTTGATCTTGAACTGGAACAGCGGGTTGTGGGCCAGGTTGCGCTCGGGCAGCAAGGCATCGACCAGGTGCTCGAACGGCAGCTCCTGGTGCGACTGGGCAGCGCCGATCACTGCCTTGACCTGTTCGAGCAACGCGGCGAAGGTGGCACGCTCATCCACTTGCACGCGCAGCACCTGGGTATTGATGAAGAAGCCGATCAGGCCCTCCAGCTCCTTGCGGTTGCGCCCGGCGTTGGGGGCGCCGATGCGAATGTCGGCCTGGCCACTGTAGCGCGACAGCACCACCGCCATGGCCGCCAGCACCAGCACGAACACGGTGTAGCCACCTTTGCGCGCCTGGCTGCGCAGGGCTTCGGCCTGCTCGCCGGCGATAGCCACGCGCAGCACCGCGCCGCGCTGGCTGGGCGTGGCCGGGCGCTCGAAGTCCAGCGGCAGGCTCAGCACCGGCTGCTCGTCGCCCAGTTGCGCCTGCCAGTAGGCCAGCTGGCGCTGCGCCTCCCCGGCTTCGAGCCAGGCGCGCTGCCAGATGGCGTAGTCAGCGTACTGGATCGGCAAGTCCGGCAACTGCGCCTGCCGGCCCTCGGCCAGGGCGGTGTACAGCTGGATGAACTCCCGCACCAGCACATCGCTGGACCAACCGTCGGAGATGATGTGGTGCATGCTCAGCGCCAGCACATGCTGCTCGGCCTCCACACGCAGCAGGGTCACCCGCAGCAGCGGGCCGGCCTGCAAGTCGAAGGGCTGCTTGAGGGCAGCGTCCACGGCCTCGCTCAGTGATGCTTCGTCGGGGGTCTCGGCGAATTCCACCCACTCGATCGGCAGCGGGCAATGGTCAAGGATGTCCTGGTAGAACTCACCTTCCTCCGAGGCAAAGCGCGTGCGCAGCGACTCATGGCGTTGCACCAGCGCATCCAGCGCCTGTTGCAGCAGCACCGGGTCCAGCGCGCCTTTCAGGCGTACGGCCATCGGCACGTTGTAGGCCGGGCTGTCGGGCTCCAGCTGCCAGAGGAACAGCAGGCGCTGCTGGGCGTACGACAGCGGAATGCGCGTCAGGCCCTGGCGCGCCAGCACGATGGGCAGCAGGCGGAAGCTCTGCCCGCTGGCCTGCATCTTTTCCAGGATCTGCTGGCGTTGCTCCACGGAAAGACCAACGAAACGTTGGGCGATGCGTTGTGCTGCGGTGAATTCCATGTCAGGCCTCTGTGAATGCGTTCATCATGTGTTCGATATCGCTCAGGCCGTCATCAGTCAGTGACAGGCCCTGCTCGTCCAGCGCCTGGGCGAACGCGCGCAACTCGGGGTGGGTGAAAATCAGCTGCAGGGGCATGTCCAGCCCCAGTTCCACGTTGATCCGCGATACCGCCTGGGCAGCCAGCAAGGAGTGGCCGCCGAGTTCGAAGAAGTTGTCGTCCAAGCCGACCCGGGCGACGTTCAGCAACTGCGCCCAAAGGGCCGCCAGCTGCTGCTGCCGCTCGGTCTGCGGCGCCTCATAGGCGCGCTGCGACTGGCCCGGATCGGGCACCGGCAGCGCCTTGCGGTCGAGCTTGCCACTGGGCGTCAGCGGCATGTCCGGCAGGGTCACCAGGCAGGCCGGGACCATGTAGTGCGGCAGGCTGGCCCTGAGGTGCTGCTGCAACCCAAGGCGCAGGTCACCGTCGTAGCCATCGGCCGGCACGGCATAGGCGCACAGTTGCTTGCCGCTGGGCAGGTCGATGGCCATTACGGTGGCTTCGCGCACGCCCGGATGCGCCCGCAGGCACTGCTCGATCTCGCCCAGTTCGATACGGAAACCACGCACCTTGACCTGATGATCGACCCGGCCGCGATAGGCCAGCTGGCCGTTCTCGTCGTAGTAGCCGAGGTCGCCGGTGCGGTACAGGCGGCCCCCGCCCACCGGGTCGAACGGGTCGGGGATGAAGCGCTCGGCGGTGAGCGCCGGCTGCTGGTGGTAACCGCGCGCCAGGCAACCGGCACCGCCAATGAACAACTCGCCAGGCACGCCTGTCGGGGTCGGTGCCAGGCAATCGTCCAGGGCATACAGGGTGCGGCCCGGCAAGGCGCGGCCAATGGGTACGCCCCCCTGGCTGATCTGCGCTGCAGCCATCTGCGAACAGTCGTAACTGGTGGCGACCACGGTGGCTTCGGTCGGGCCGTAGGTATTCAGCAGGCGCACCGCTGGCGGGCCATCGGCCAGCCAGGCGCGCAAGGCGTCTTCCGGCACCGCCTCGCCACCGACATGGATCTGCTTCAGCGGGCCATAGGCCTCGGGGCCGTGGCGCTCCAGGGCCAGCAGGCGCCAGTAGGCAGCCGGCAGGTCGGCCACGGTCACGCCGTGGCGGTTGATCTCATCCAGCAGGGTGGCCGTGCCCCATATCCGCGCGTCGCGCAGGACCACACAGGCACCCTGGGCCAACGGTGGGAAGAACTGCTCGATGAACCCGTCGAAGCTGATGGTGGCGAACTGCAGCACGCGGTCGTCCGGGCCCAGGCGCGAATACTCGGCGGCCACCTGGCAGAACAGCGACAGCGCGTGATGGTCGATGGCCACGCCCTTGGGCACGCCGGTGGAGCCGGAGGTGTAGATCATGTAGGCCAGGTTGTGTGGTGCAGCCAGGTTGGCCAGCGGCTCGGCAGGCCAGGCCTGCAGCCACTCGGTACCGGGCTGCAGCAGCACGCAGGGCAACTGCCTGCCTGCTTGCAGGCGCTCACGCGAGGGCGCATCGGCCAGCAGCAGGCCGATGCCGCTGTCTTCGATCATGCAGGCCAGGCGCTCTTGCGGGTAATCCGGGTCCAGCGGCACGTAGGCGCCGCCCGCCTTGTGAATGGCAATCAACGCCAAGGCCATGCCCAGGCCACGCTCAACGGCCACGCCCACCAGGCGCTCCGGCCCCACGCCCATGGCGCGCAGGCGGTGCGCCAGCCGGTTGCTGCTGCGGTCCAGTTCGGCGTAAGTCAGTTGTTGGTCGCCGCAGATCAATGCTGGCGCATCGGGCCGCGCCCGCGCCTGGCGCTGGAGCAGTTGGTGCGCGCACAGGCCGCCAGCGGCCTGCTGTGGCGGGTTCCAGCCATAGGTCAGTTGCTGGCGCTCGGCAGCGCCGAGCAAGCTCAGTTCACCGATGCAGCGCTGTGGCCCGGCGCAGATGGCCTCCAGCAGCGCCAGCCAGTGCCCGGCCATGCGTTCGATGCGCGGTGCGTCGAACAGATCGGTCGCGTAGTTGAACGATGCCGTCACCCCGTCGGATCGTTCCAGGGTGTTGAGCGAGATATCGTATTGCGCGCCCGGCTCCTGCAGGTCCACTTCCCTGACCTGCAAACCGTGCAGCGCATCGCTGGCCACCTGCTCGCCGAGGTCGCGCAGATGGTTGTAGAGCACCTGGAAGAACGGGTTCACGCCCTGCTCGCGCTCCGGGTACAGCGCCTCGGCCACCTCGAGGAAGGGCACGTCCTTGTTGGCCTGGGCCTGCAAGGTGGTTTCCCTGATCGCCGCCAGCAATTGTGCGAACGGCTGGCTGCCATCGACATCGATGCGGGCCACCACCACGTTGATGAAGAAGCCGATCAGGCCTTCCAGCTCCTGGCGGTTGCGGTTGGTGACCGGCACGCCGATGTTGAGCGTGCCCTTGCGACTGTAGCGCGCCAGCACGATGGCATAGGCCGCCAGGAACACATGGAACAGCGTGGCGTTGGCTGCCAGCGCCAGCGCCCGCAGGCGCTCGCTGAGGGCCTGCGGCAGGCGCACGTCGAAGCGGCTGCCACGGTAGCTTTTGCGCTGCGGGCGAACACGGTCGGCCGGCAGTTCGAGCACCTCGAAGTCGTCTTCCAGCCGCGCCTTCCAGTAGTCGATCTGGGCCTGCATCTGCCCTTCGTCCAGGCACTTGCGCTGCCAGGCGGCGAAGTCGGCGTACTGCACCGGCAGCGGCTCGGGAGTGTACGCCTGGCCGCTTGCTGCGGCGTTGTAGACGGCAGCGAACTCACGCACCAGCAGGCTCATCGACCAGCCATCGGAGACGATATGGTGCAGGGTCAGCGACAACAGGTGCTCCTGCTCATGCACCTTGAACAGGCGCGCACGCAGCAGCGGGCCGTGCGCGAGGTCGAACGGCACAAAGGCCTCGGCCTCCAGCTTGCGCAACTGCGCGGCGTGGTCCTGACCGCCGAGGTCTTCGAAACCGATCACCACCGGGGCCGCTGGCAGGATGCGCTGCCAGGGGAGGCCTTCGGCTTCAACGAATACCGTACGCAGCGATTCGTGACGGGCCACCAGCGCATCCAGCGCTGCCTGCAGCGCCGCACGGTCGAGGTTGCCCTGCATGCGCACCGCCATTGGCGTGTTGTAGGCCAGGCTGTGCGGGTTGAGCTTCCAGAACAGCCACTGGCGGTGCTGCGACCGGGACACCGGCAGTGGTTGCTGGCGATCGAGGATTTCGATGTCCAGGCCGGCGCCCTGTTCGCCCTCGGCCACTGCCTGGGCGAAGCCTTGCAGGTCGACGGTGTCGAACAGGCTGCGCAGCGGAATCTCCAGGCCCAGTTGCTTGCGTACCCGCGACACGGCCTGGGTGGCCAGCAGCGAATGCCCGCCGAGGGCGAAGAAGTTATCGCTCAGGCCTACCTGCGGCACGTGCAGCACCTCGGCCCAGATCCGCGCCAGCTGCAGCTGCAGCGGGGTCTGCGGTGGCTGGTAGGCCTTCTGGCTGGCGACCGGCTCCGGCAACGCCTTGACGTCGACCTTGCCATTGGCAGTGACCGGCAGGTGTTCCAGCACCATCAGGTGGCTCGGCACCATGTGTTCGGGCAACAGGCCTGTGAGGGTGGCGCGGATCGAGTCCTGCCAGGCCAGGCTGTCTGTCGGCGCCTGGGTGGGCACCAGCCAGGCGGCCAGCTGCAGGTGCGGCGCCTGGCCATGGACCCGGACCAGGGCGTTGGCGACGCCGTCGAGTGCACGCAGCTGGTTTTCGATTTCGGCCAGCTCCACGCGGTAGCCACGGATTTTCACCTGGCCGTCCATGCGCCCGGCAAATTGCAGCTCGCGGCCTTGGCGCACCCAGTCACCGCTGCGGTACAGGCGCTGGCCATGGCTGCCGGTCGGGTCGGGGACGAAGCGTTCGGCGGTGAGTGCGGGGCGGTTCAGGTAGCCACGGGCCAGGCCGGCGCCACCGATGTACAGCTCGCCCTTGGCTTTGGCCGGCAGGGGTTGCAGGCAGCGGTCGAGTACCGCGACGCAGGTGTTGGCCAGTGGCTGGCCGAGGCTGGTTTGCCCGTTCAGTTCGGCGACCAGTACACCGACGGTGGTCTCGGTCGGGCCGTAGTGGTTGAACACTTTGAGCGCCGGAGCCAGGTTGCGGACCTTGCCCAGCAGGCTCGGGCTGATGGCCTCGCCGCCGAGCACCAGGCATTGTGCCGGCAGCGCCGCGCGGCCAGCCGCCAACATGGCCTCCAGGTGCGACGGTACGATCTTCAGCGCGTCTACCTGGTGTTCGGCCAGGTAGGCAGCGAAGCCTTCGGCATCCAGCACCTGCTCACGTAGCAGCAAATGCAGGGTGTGGCCGCCGCACAAGGCGCCGAACAGCATGGTGTGGCCAAGGTCGGCAGCCGGGGTCGAGACCTGTGCCAGGCTGCGGATACGCTCGACCGGCAAACGCGCAGCGATGCCATCGATGTAGTTGGCCAGCGCGCCGTGGCTGATTGCCACGCCCTTGGGCTGGCCGGTGGTGCCGGAGGTGTAGATCACGTAGGCCAGGTTGGCCGGCGCCGGCTCGATACGGGCGGCGCTGCCGTTGCCGGTTTGCGCCCAGTCCAGGCGTTGCACGCCTTCGGGCAGTTCGGCCGGCCAGTTACCGGGCGCCAGTACCCAACGCGTGCCGCTGTCGGCAAGCATGTAGGCCAAGCGTTCGGCCGGCTGCTCGGGCTCCAGTGGCAGGTAGGCGCCACCGGCCTTGAGCACGCCGAGGATACTGGCGAGCATGCCGACACTGCGGTCGGCCAGCACGCCGACCAGTGTGTCCGGCCCTGCCCCGCCTTCCACCAGCCGGCCTGCAATGGCCTCGGCGCGGGCATCGAGTTCGACGAAGCTGGCCTGCTCGCCCGCAGCCATTACCGCCGTGCGTTCGGGGTAGCGGCTGGCGGCGGCGGCAAAGCGCTGGTGCACCAGCAGCGTTGTGTCAGCCTGCGCAGGCGCGCCAATGGCAGGAGCCAGGCCTGGCAATGGCAGCTCGCCGACTGCGCCACCCGCCTCGTCCGCCAATGCCTGTACCAGGGCCAGCCACTGCTCGCCGAGGGCTTCGACGGTGGCCGCATCGAGCACGTCGGTGGCATAGGTGAACGCAGCGTGGAGTTGCCCCGCTTGCTCGTGGGTATCCAGTGCCAGGTCGAAACGGGCGCTGTGCCTGGCCAGCGCGATCGGCGCCAGGCTCAGGCCGCAGCGGGTTTCGATGGCCTGCACATCGGCCACCTGCGCCTGGTGGTTGAACAGCACGCGGAACAGCGGGCTGTCGCTGCTGCGCGGCAGGTCCAGGGCTTCGACCAGTTGTTCGAACGGCAGGTCCTGGTGGCTTTGTGCACCCACGGCGGTTTCACGCACGTGCTGCAGCAGGCCGGGGATATCCAGCAGCGGGTCGATTTCGGTATGCAGCACCTGGGTATTGATGAAGCAGCCGATCAGCCCTTGGCTTTCGGCGCGGTTACGGTTGGCGATGGGCACGCCGACACGGATCGCCGACTGGCCGCTGCAGCGTTGCAGCAGCAGCTTGAAGGCGGCCAGCAGGACCATGAACAGGGTGACGTTGTGCTTGCGTGCCAGGCCGCGCAGACGTTCGGCGACATCGGCGGCGACGACGAACTCGTGGCGCGCACCGCGATAGCTGGGCCGGCCCTGGCGGATGCGGTCCAGTGGCAACTCCAGCGGCGCATGGTCGTCGCCCAGCTGCGCCTGCCAGTAGGCCAGCTGGCGTTGCTGCTCGCCGGCCTGCAGCCAGCTGCGTTGCCACAGGGCGTAGTCGCGGTACTGGATCGGCAGCGGTTGCAGGGCGGCATCGGTGCCGGCCACGGCAGCGTCGTATATACGCAGGAATTCGTCGATCAGCACATTCATCGACCAGCCGTCAGCGACGATGTGGTGCAGGGTCAGCAACAGGACGTGTTCCTGCTCGGCCAGTTGCAGCAGGCGCACGCGCAGCAGCGGGCCGCTGGCCAGGTCGAACGGGGCCAGGGCTTCGGCTTCGGCGATGGTCTCGATGGCGGCCTGGCGGGCGTCCTCGTCCAGCTCGGCCAGGGCATCCTGGCGCAGTTGCAGCGGGGCGGCGACGGCGTCCACCTGCTGGCGTACATCATCGCCGTCGGCGACGAAGCGGGTGCGCAGGGTTTCGTGGCGGGCCACCAGGGCATCGAAGGCGTGCTGCAGGGCGGCCAAGTGCAATGGGCCGTGCAGGCGTACGGCCAGCGGCAGGTTGTAGGCCGCGCCCTGGGGGTCGAGCTGCCAGAGGAACCACATGCGCCGTTGGGCGTACGACAGCTGGTCACGCTCGGCTACCTCGACGCCGGGTGCGATCGGCAGCACGGAGAAGTCCATGCCCTCGCCCTGCAGTGCCTGGAGGAACAGGCGGCGCTTGTCGGGAGCGAGCGCGATGAAGCGGCGGGCGAGCTGGAGGGTTTGATCAGCATTCATGTCGAGCGGTGTCCTGGCAGTCGAGCGGTAACTGTCAGACGAAGGCATGGGGGGCTGATTTAGGGGGCGGCGGGTGTACGTCTTGAGGCGCCACCCCCAGCCATGCACCTGTCAGCCCAACACCTCACGATGCCCCTGCGCCATCGCCACCACTACCTTGCGCTTGCCGGTAAACGGCGACCGCGCATGGGCCGCGAGCATGTTGTCGAGCATCAGTACATCGTTCGCCAGCCAGGGGAAGCTGATGGTGCACTCATCCAGCACCCCGCGCACTTCATCGAGCAGTGCATCCTCGATGGTCGTGCCGTCGGCGTAATACACATTTCGCGGCAGGTCCTCCTCCTCGACAATGTCCATCAACGACTCGCGCACCTCTGGCTGCAGGTTCGATACATGGAACAGGTGCGCCTGGTTGAACCACACGTCCTCGCCGGTCACCGGATGCCGCGCCACCACCTGGCAGCGCTGGCGGGTGCGTAGCTCGCCGTCGTCCTTCCAGATGCACTCGATAGCGTGCTCCCGGCAGTAGGCCTCCACCTGGCGCGGGTCTTCAGTGTTGAACACCTGCGACCACTCCACATCAAGGCCGTTGCCGTAGTTGCGCACGTACATCAGCCCCTTCTTCACCAGCCGCTCACGAATGCGCGCCGGCATGCGCCGGTACACCTCGCGGCTGTCGGCGATCGGCGTCTCGCCACCGGTCTCGGCAGGGATCACACTGTAGAACCAGATCTTCATCGGCCATTCCAGGGTATAGGCCTGCTCGTTGTGCAGGGGGATACGCTGGTGCGCCGGGTATTCGGTGGAGGTGTACACACCCTGGGTCACATTGCTGCGCGGGGTAGAGCCGAACTCGTAGTTGAGCAGCGGGTGGCCAAAGGCCGCGGCGAACTGGCGGAAGGCTTCGGCACCCGCCACTTCGAAGCCGCGGAACAGGATGCCGCCGGCCTGCAGCAGGTGGCGCTCCACCAGCGGCTGCAGCTCGGCAAACGCTTCCAGCAGGTCGATGCCCGGCTCCGGCGCGCATACCAGCAACGGCAGGTTACCGCGCGCGGCGTCCAGGGGTTCGATCGCGAAGCTCAGCAGTTCACTCATGTCCGGTCACCTCAAGCCAGGGCCGCGTTGGCGGCAAAATCGGGATATGCGCCATGGCAGCGCCTGACTAGATGAACGAGCGGCCCTGCGGGAAATTCACCAGGGCCGCGCACGCAGGTAAAGCCAGTGCGCGCCGGTTCGTCTGAACGATGTGCACCCATTCATCGCCCAGGAACCGTACATGACTCGCCAGCTCCTGCTCCTCACCCTGCTCGCTGTTGCCCCGACCGCCTGGTCGGCGCAACGATGCGCCGTGGAAATCCATGGCACCGACCAGATGACGTTCGACAAGGCCGCCATCAGCGTACCCGTGGCCTGCAGTTCGTTCACGGTCACTCTCACTCACCCTGGCGACATGCCGAAGAACGTGATGGGCCACAACTGGGTGCTGAGCACCGAGGCCGACATGCAGGGCGTACTGGACGACGGCCACAAGGCTGGCGAGGTGCAGGACTACATCAAGCCCGGCGACACCCGGGTGATCGCCCACACCCGCCTGATCGGCGGCGGCGAACGGGACAGCATCACCTTCGATACCAGGCTGCTGAAAGCCGGTACCGCCTACAGCTTCTACTGCTCGTTCCCGTTCCACAGCACCTTGATGAAAGGCACCCTGGCTTTCGGCAGCTGACCCAGCCCCACTCCACCAGCGAGATCACGCTTCATGAAAACCTCTTCCCCCGGGGCCATCCGCGAACTGCTGGGTCTGCTCCAACCCTACCGCACGGCGGTGCTCGCCTCGGTGCTGCTAGGCATGCTCGGCGGCCTGGCCGTGACTGCGCTACTGGCCACCGTCAACCAGGGCCTGCAGGCACCGGGCGGCATGAGCCAGGGCCTGCTCCTGGCCTTCGCTGGCTTGTGCCTGCTGGCCCTGGTCAGCAGCGTGGCCGCCGACAGCGGTACCAACTACGTCGGCCAGAAGGTCATCGCCCGGCTGCGCAAGGACCTCGGCGCCAAAGTGCTGTCGGCGCCCATCGAGCAGATCGAGCGCTACCGCAGCCACCGCCTGATCCCGGTGCTGACCCGCGACGTCGACACCATCAGCGACTTCGCCTTCGCCTTCGCCCCGCTGGCCATTTCGCTCACCACGGTGACCGGCTGCATGGCCTACCTGGCGTGGCTGTCATGGCCGATCTTCCTCATTACCCTGGCGGCGATCGGCATCGGCAGCGGCGTGCAGTACATCGCCCGGCAAAAAGGCGTGGCCGGCTTCAACGCCGCCCGCGATGCCGAGGACAACCTGCAGAAGCACTACACGGCCATCGCCGAAGGCGCCAAGGAGCTGCGCATCGACCGCCGCCGCCGCCACGCCATGCTGACGCGCAATATCCAGGGCACTGCCGATTTCATCGCCAGCACGCATATCCGCGCCATCAACATTTTCGTCGTGGCCAAGAGCCTGGGTTCGATGCTGTTCTTCGTGGTCATCGGCCTGACCCTGGCCTTGCAGTCGTTGTGGCCAAGCAACGACCCGGCGGTGATGAGCGGCTTCGTGCTGGTGCTGCTGTACATGAAGGGCCCGTTGGAAACCTTGATCAGTAACCTGCCGATCCTCGGTCGTGCCCAGGTGGCGTTCCGTCGCATTACCGACCTCTCCGAGCGCTTCTCGTCAGCCGAGCCACACCTGCTGCTGGAGCCACCGGCCAAGCGCACCGCCCCGGCTAGCGCGCACCTGGAGCTGCGCAACGTCGAGTACGCCTACCCACCAGTGGACGGCCACGAACCGTTCCGCGTAGGGCCGGTGAACCTGAGCATCGAGCCGGGCGAGATCCTGTTCATCGTTGGCGAGAACGGCTGTGGCAAGACCTCGCTGATCAAGCTGCTGCTGGGCCTGTACACCCCGCAGCACGGCGAAGTGCGCCTGAACGGCAAGGCCGTCGGCCCGGAGGGGCTGGACGACTATCGCCAGCTGTTCACCACGGTGTTCGCCGACTATTACCTGTTCGACGACCTGCCCGAGCCTGAACACAGCCTGCCGGGCGATGCCAAGCGCTACCTGGAACGGCTGGAAATTGCCCACAAGGTGAGCGTACGCGATGGCGCCTTTACCACCACCGACTTGTCGACCGGGCAGCGCAAGCGCCTGGCGCTGGTGAATGCCTGGCTGGACGGGCGGCCGGTGCTGGTGTTCGACGAATGGGCGGCGGACCAGGACCCGACCTTCCGCCGGGTGTTCTACACCGAGCTGCTGCCGGACCTGAAACGCCTGGGCAAGACCATCATCGTGATCTCGCACGATGACCGCTATTTCGATACGGCGGACAAGCTGGTGCACCTTAGCCGGGGACAGGTGGTCACTGCGCTGGCGCCGGCATGAAGGGCCGTACAGTGGGTTTGCCAGCGATCGCTATAATCACTCTATAATCGCTCTATAATTCGCTATAAACTGGCTTGCCTACGAAACCTATAGTCAATCTATAGTCGGTCTATAATCGGCTATAGATTCGTATGGAGGTGCAGCAATGCCTGAAACCGTCTACCACCGCCCGGCGCTCGCATCCCGCCTGTCGCAATTGATCCTGCATGTCGCCGTGGGCAGCGCTGCAAGCTCCGGCGTATTTCTCGCTGCGCCACGGCGCACCGGCAAATCCACCTTCGCCCGTGAGGACCTGCGCCCTGCTCTCGAAGCTGCAGGGGCGATCGTGCTGTATGCCGACCTGTGGAAAGACCTGACCAAGGATCCGGGCCAGGTCATCGTCGAAGCGGTGCGTGATGCAGTCGGTCGTAACGAAGGCTTCATCACCCGCCTGGCGAAGGCGTCCGGCATGGAAAAGGTCACGGTTGGCGGCCTGAATTTCAGCCTGGACAAGATCGGCCTCGGGCAGGATATCGACCTGACCAGCGCCCTGGTGGCACTCTCCGATGAGTCGCACAAGATCATTGTCCTGATCATCGACGAAGCCCAGCACGCCATCACCACGGAAGCCGGCATAGCCGCACTGTTCGCCCTCAAGGCCGCCCGCGACGAGCTCAACAGCTCGAAGCACCATGGCCTGCGCATCGTCTGCACAGGCTCGAACCGGGACAAGCTGGCGATGCTGCGCAACAGCAAGGACCAGGCATTCTTCGGCGCCTCGATGGTGCAGTTCCCGACGTTGGACCAGGACTTCATCGACTGGCTTTGCGCCAACATCGACCTGCCCTGCACGCTTGACCCAACCGAGGTGTTCCAGCTGTTCAGGGAAAGCGGCTACCGCCCGGAACTGTTGGGCGCCGCAGCGGATGAAATCCGCTTCGACTTCAGCATCGAGCCCCGGGCGATTCCGGCGCGGTTCAGCGAACTGGTCCGGGCCCAAGCCGATGACTTGAACGCAAGCCTGAAAAAAGTGATCCACAGCCTCACCCCGATCCAGTCCGCAGTGTTGCGTGTGATGTGCGTCAAAGGTAACGACTATGCGCCGTTCGAGGCCCCGACCCTGGCCCTGTATGCCAAGGCGATGGAACTGGCAGGCGTGGCTGCAAATGAAGTGAAGGCCGAGGTGCCGGGGGTACAGCAGGCACTCATCGCCCTGCAGGACAAGCAGCTGGTGTGGAAAGCATCACGCGGGGTGTATGCGGTAGACGAACAGGTGATCGTCGATATCGTGCGGGCCGATGGCCTGCTGCAGGGCCTTGCCTGAGCAACCTGGAGTTGCACAGGGGCTGCAGCACAGCCCCCGAGGCAGGAATCAGAACAACCAGCGATACAGCAGATATGCCACCAGCACCGCCAGCACCGGCCGCAATACGCGGTAGGCCTTGGGGTTGGCGCGCTTGAACTGCTTCACCTGGCCGCTGATCCGGTTGCTGAAGCGCTTGCTCCAGGCATAGGCCTGGTTGATCCCGCCCACGCGCTCGTCGTCGGTGTTCTGCGGCGCGGTGGCGCGGCCCAGGAAGGCGCTGACCTTGCGGTTGATGCGGGTCATCAGGGGGCTGCTCAGCGGGCGTTCGATGTCGCAGAACAGGATCACCCGGGTGACGTCGGTCTCGTTCTTGACCCAGTGCACGTAGGTTTCGTCGAACATCACATCCTCGCCATCGCGCCAGGCGTATTCCTCGCCATCGACGTAGATACGGCAGGCGTCGGAGTTGGGCGTGGACAGCCCCAGGTGGTAGCGCAAGGAGCCGGCGAACGGGTCGCGGTGCGGGTTCAGGTGGCTGCCACCCGGCAGCAGGGCAAACATCGCGCCCTTGACGTTGGGGATGCTGCTGACCAGCTCGACGGTGCGCGGGCAGAGGGTTTCCGCCGAGGGCAGCGGCTTGTCGTACCACTTCAGGTAGAAGCGCTTCCAGCCTTTCTTGAAGAACGAACCGAAGCCGGCATCGTTATCCTTTTCGGCGGCACGGATATAGCCTTCATCGAACAGGCGCATGGCCTCTTCGCGAATTTCCTGCCAGTTATCCTTGAGCACATCCAGTTCGGGGAAGCGCTGGCGGTCCAGGTAAGGCTTGGATGGCACGCCGGAAAACAGGTACATCAGGCTGTTATAGGGGGCGAACAGCGCCGAATGGTTGACGAACTGGCGCAACACCGGCAGGCGAGCCTTGCCGCGCAGGTGCACGAACAACACACTGCCGAAAAACACCAGCAAGACACCCGCCTTGGCTGCAAAGGAAACGGTCATGCTTTCACTCCTTGAGGAAGAGACAGCGCCAGGGCCCTGCACTCCGGTAAATCATCCTGCCATCATAAACCGCTGCCGCCGGTGTAAAAACAACCCGGGCGGCAACTCATTGATGAAGATTTTGCAATGAACCCGGCCAGCGAACGTTGCGCCGGGTCAGCCACAAGGCCAATTACTGCTGGTTTTCCTGCTCGCTGAACATGTCGGCGAACAACATGCTGGACAGGTAGCGCTCACCGGAGTCGGGCAAGATTACGACGATGGTCTTACCCTGCATCTCCGGTTTTTCCGCCAGGCGCACGGCCGCTGCCATCGCCGCACCACAGGAAATACCACAGAGGATGCCCTCTTCCTGCATCAGGCGGATGGCCATGGCCTTGGACTCTTCATCGGTCACGGTCATCACTTGGTCGACCATCGACAGGTCAAGGTTCTTCGGCACGAAGCCGGCGCCGATGCCCTGGATCTTGTGCGGGCTGGGCTTGAGTTCCTCACCGGCCAGGGTCTGGGTAATCAGCGGGGATGCCAGTGGTTCCACGGCCACCGACGTGATCGCCTTGCCCTGGGTCTGCTTGATGTAGCGCGACACGCCGGTAATGGTGCCACCAGTGCCCACGCCTGCCACCAGCACATCGATCGCACCATCGGTGTCGTTCCAGATTTCCGGCCCGGTGGTCTTCTCGTGGATGGCCGGGTTGGCCGGGTTTTCGAACTGGCCAGGCAGGAAGTACTGGGCCGGGTCCGAGGCGACGATTTCGTTGGCTTTCTCGATCGCCCCCTTCATGCCCTTGGCCGGGTCGGTCAGCACCAGCTCGGCACCCAGCGCCTTCAGCACCTTGCGCCGCTCCAGGCTCATCGAGGCGGGCATGGTCAGCATCAGTTTGTAGCCGCGGGCAGCGGCGACGAAGGCCAGGCCGATGCCGGTGTTACCCGAGGTGGGCTCGACGATGGTCATGCCCGGCTTGAGCTTGCCGCTGCTCTCGGCGTCCCAGACCATGTTCGCGCCGATGCGGCATTTGACCGAGTACCCCGGGTTGCGCCCTTCGATCTTGGCCAGGATGGTCACGCCACGCGGGGCGATGCGGTTGATCTGCACCAGCGGCGTGTTGCCGATGGAATGGGCGTTGTCTGCAAAGATACGGCTCATGGCAGGGGTCCTTGGCATGAAAGACAGCAGGGAAAGACCTCAAGGGTAAGCCCGCCCCGGTAGCCCGTAAAGCCCGTTCGAACTCAGCGAGCCGCGTTGCGGTCAACCGCACATGCTGCCTTGGAGACACGCTGATGAGAGCCCGCTACCGCTGGCCGTTGATCGGCCTGGCCAGCCTGATCGTGCTGTTGCTGGTGCTGCACCTGGCCTTGCCCTACCTGGTGCGCGACTACCTCAACGACAAGCTGGCCGACATGGGCGACTACCGTGGCCAGATAGCCGACGTCGACCTGGCCTGGTGGCGCGGCGCGTACCAGATCAACGGGCTGAAGATCGTCAAGACCACCGGCAAGGTGCCGGTGCCGTTCCTCGACGCACCACTGATCGACCTGTCGGTGAGCTGGCACGCCCTGTGGTACGACCGTGCGGTGGTTGCCGAAGTGGTGTTCGACCGGCCCGAACTGAACTTCGTCGACGGCGGCAACAAACAGAACTCGCAGACCGGCCAGGGCACCGACTGGCGCCAGCAACTGGAAAAACTGCTGCCGATCACCCTCAACGAGGTACGCATCGATGATGGCGTGCTGACCTTCCGCAATTTCAACTCGAAGCCACCGGTCAACCTCAAGGCCACCCAGCTGAACGCCAGCATTCGCAACCTCACCAACATCCGCGACGAACAAGGCCGACGCGACGCCAGCTTCGATGGCACGGCGCTGATCGTGGGCGATGCCAAGGTGGAAAGCCGTGCCACGTTCGATCCGTTCAGTAACTTCGATGATTTCGAGTTCCGCCTGCGCGCTACCGGGATCGAGCTGCGCAAGCTCAATGACTTCGCCAGCGCCTACGGCAAGTTCGACTTCAATGCCGGGCACGGCGACGTGGTGATAGAGGCCGAGGCTACCGACGGGCGCTTGAATGGCTACATCAAGCCGCTGTTGCGGGATGTGGATGTGTTCGACTGGCAGCAGGATGTGCAGGAAAAGGACAAAGGCTTCTTCCGCTCGGTCTGGGAAGCGCTGGTGGGCGCGACCGAGACAGTATTGAAAAACCAGCCGAAGAACCAGTTCGCCACCCGCGTGGAATTGCATGGCAGCGTACGCAAGCAGGATATCAGCGCGTTCGAGGCGTTCCTGCAGATTCTGCGCAACGGGTTCATCGAAGCGTTCAATGCGCGCTATGAGCGTGACGCGCCGGATTCCGACTGAGATCGTGTGACGGGGCATTCAGGGACTGAATACCCGGTCTGCGTTTCCAGCCGGCGACCCCCGCGTTATAGTCGTTGGCAAATTACAAACATGTGTTGCCTGTACCGGCGAGAGGGCCGGTACAGGCCACTGCAGAGGACAGACTCATGAAGTTCGAAGGCACCCGCGACTACGTCGCCACAGACGACCTGAAACTGGCGGTAAACGCGGCCATCACCCTCGAACGCCCCTTGCTGGTCAAGGGCGAACCCGGCACCGGCAAGACCATGCTCGCCGAGCAGCTGGCCGCCTCGTTCGGTGCACGGCTGATCACCTGGCACATCAAGTCCACCACCAAGGCCCACCAGGGCCTGTACGAATACGATGCGGTCAGCCGCCTGCGCGACTCGCAGCTGGGCGTGGACAAGGTCCACGACGTGCGCAACTACCTGAAGAAAGGCAAGCTCTGGGAAGCCTTCGAGGCCGATGAACGGGTGATCCTGCTGATCGATGAAATCGACAAGGCCGACATCGAGTTCCCCAACGACCTGCTGCAGGAACTCGACAAGATGGAGTTCTACGTCTACGAAATCGACGAAACCATCAAGGCCAAGCAGCGCCCGATCATCATCATCACCTCGAACAACGAGAAGGAACTGCCGGACGCCTTCCTGCGCCGCTGCTTCTTCCACTACATCGCCTTCCCCGACCGCACCACCCTGCAGCAGATCGTCGACGTGCACTACCCCAACATCAGCCAGGCGCTGGTCAGCGAAGCGCTGGATGTGTTCTTCGACGTGCGCAAGGTGCCAGGCCTGAAGAAAAAGCCGTCCACCTCCGAGCTGGTCGACTGGCTCAAGCTGCTGATGGCCGACAACATTGGTGAAGCGGTACTGCGCGAGCGCGACCCGACCAAGGCCATCCCACCGCTGGCCGGGGCCCTGGTGAAGAACGAGCAGGACGTACAACTGCTCGAACGCCTGGCCTTCATGAGCCGGCGCGGCAACCGCTGACAGGAGCCGGGCCATGCTGCTCAACCTGTTCAATGAAATGCGCGCGGCCAAGGTGCCGGTGTCGGTGCGCGAACTGCTCGACCTGCACCAGGCCCTGCAGAAGCATGTGGTGTTCGCCGACATGGACGCGTTCTACTACCTCGCCCGCGCCATCCTGGTAAAGGACGAACGCCATTTCGACAAGTTCGACCGCGCTTTCGCGGCCTATTTCAAGGGCCTGGAAAACCTCGACCGGCACATCGAGGCGCTGATCCCCGACGACTGGCTGCGCAAGGAATTCGAGCGTTCGCTGACCGACGAGGAACGCGCGCAGATCCAGTCGCTGGGTGGCCTGGACAAGCTGATCGAGGAATTCAAGAAGCGCCTCGAAGAGCAGAAGGAACGCCACGCCGGCGGCAACAAGTGGATCGGCACCGGCGGCACCAGCCCGTTCGGCTCGGGCGGTTTCAACCCCGAGGGCATCCGCGTGGGCGAGGCCGGCAAGCGCCAGGGCAAGGCAGTGAAGGTGTGGGACCAGCGCGAGTACAAGAACCTTGACGACCAGGTCGAGCTGGGTACGCGCAACATCAAGCTGGCGTTGCGCCGGTTGCGCAAGTTCGCCCGCGAAGGCGCCGCCGAAGAGCTGGACATCGACGGCACCATCGACCACACCGCACGCGATGCCGGGCTGCTGAACATCCAGATGCGTCCCGAGCGGCGCAACACGGTCAAGCTGCTGTTGCTGTTCGACATCGGCGGGTCGATGGATGCCCACATCAAGGTCTGCGAAGAGCTGTTTTCGGCGTGCAAGACCGAGTTCAAGCACCTGGAGTACTACTACTTCCACAACTTCGTGTACGAGTCGGTATGGAAGAACAACCTGCGCCGCACCTCGGAGCGGTATTCCACCTTCGACCTGCTGCACAAATACGGCGATGACTACAAAGTGGTGTTCGTCGGCGATGCGGCCATGGCGCCCTACGAAATCACCCAGCCGGGTGGTAGCGTCGAGCACTGGAACGAAGAAGCCGGCTACGTGTGGATGCAGCGCTTCATGGAGAAATTCAGGAAGATCATCTGGATCAACCCCTACCCCAAGCAGGCCTGGGACTATACCGCATCGACCCATCTGGTGCGCGACCTGATCGAAGACAAGATGTACCCGCTGACCTTGCAGGGGTTGGAAGAAGGGATGCGTTACCTGTCCAAGTGATGTTGCCAGTGCCGGCCCTTTCGCGGGTGAACCCGCTCCCACAGGTATTGCGCAAGCCTTGAGGCCTGTGGGGTACCTGTGGGAGCGGGTTCACCCGCGAAGAGGCCGGAAGCCTTAACGCCAACGGTCCAGGTATGCCTGCTGCTCCCGCCACGCCTCATCCTGCACCACCGCCCTGAAGCGCACCACCGCTCCCGGCATGCACTGCGCCAGCTGTGCCAGCGCCAGCGGCGTCAAAGCCCCCAGCCGCGGATAACCGCCAATGGTCTGCCGGTCATTGAGCAACACGATCGGCTGCCCGTCCGGCGGCACCTGTACCGCGCCCAGCGGAATGCCCTCGGAAATCATCGGCGCCCCCTGGTAGACCAACTGTGGCCCCAACAGGCGGATGCCCATGCGGTCGGCGCGGCTGTCCAGCATCCACTCGCGATTGAACGCTTCGAATAGGCTGGTACCGCTGAACTCACCGATCTGCGCCCCCATCACCAGGTCGAGCACAGGCTTTTGCGGGTACTGCGGACGCAGCGCTGGCGGCACCTCGCGCAGCGTCGTTGCGGTACCGGCGAAGGTCAGCAGCTGGCCTTTGCCAAGCGCAGCCCCCTGGCCCTCGATGCCACCCAGCGCTTCGCGCACCACCGTGGCACAACTGCCCAGCACGTCCGCACCAAGGAACCCGCCAGGTGCCGCCAGGTAGGCCCGCACGCCCTGCTTCGGCTGCTGCAGGGTCAACCGCTGCCCCTTGGCCAAGGCAAAGCTGCGCCACGGCGCCAGCGGCTGATCGTCGACCCGCGCCTGCAGGTCGGCGCCGGCCAGCGCCAGCACGCAATCCTGTTCGGCCACCACGCAAAAACCACCCAGCGCCACCTCCACCACTGGCGCAGCGAGGGGATTGCCCAGCAGCCAGTTGGCCCAGTGCATCGCCACCCAGTCGAGCGCCCCGCCCTGGGTCACGCCCAGGTGGCGTACGCCAAAGCGTCCCGCATCCTGCAACTGGCACAGCGGCGTGCTGGCCTCGATCTGCAACTGCTTCATCCTTGCGCCTCCACATCACCACCCAAGGCCAGGAACTCACTGCGCGAAACCGGCACGAAGCGCACCCGGTCACCCGCTTGCAACAGGCTGTAACCTTCACGCTCCCGGTCGAACAGCCGCACCGGGGTTCGGCCGATCAGGTTCCAGCCACCCGGGGAAACCGCCGGATACGCCGCTGTCTGGCGCTCGGCAATGCCGACACTACCGGCCGCCACGCGCTTGCGTGGGGTACTCAGGCGCGGGCTTGCCAAGCGTTCGTCGACTAGGCCCATGAAGCCGAAGCCAGGGGCGAAACCCAGGGCGAACACCGGGTACTCGCGCTCGCTGTGCAAGCGCACCACCTCGGCTTCGCTCAAGCCACTGCGGGCCGCCAGTACCGGCAGCTCAGGGCCTACGCTGGCGTCGTACCACACAGGGATTTCATGACGCCGACCGGCGCTGCCCGCATCCGGCTGCAGGCCCGCCAGCGCCTGGTTGATCAGCGCCCGCGCCTCGGCGGGTGGCAGGGCACACTGCACCATCAGCGTGGTGTAGGACGGCACCAGGTCCAGCAGGTGCTCAGCGAACGCCGCGCGCAAGCGCTGGCTGGCGGCGAGCAACCACGGCATGTTGGCCTCGTCGATACGCTCGAACAGGCGCACCATCAGGCTGTCGATGGCCACGACTTCGATCCGCGGTTTCATGGCGACTCCAGCGCTTCAAGGGCCTGGCGAATCTGCCGAACCGCCGCCACCGAGCTGTCGTTGTCGCCGTGCACGCACAGGGTGCTGGCCTCAAGTTGCAACGCGCTGCCATCGTCCGCCACCAGCGTTTCGCCACGGGCAAGGCGCACGGCCTGGCCCACTACCAGTGCCGGGTCGTGGTGCACCGCACCGGGCAGGCGCCGCGACACCAGGTGGCCGCTGGCGGTGTAGGCGCGGTCGGCGAACGCCTCGAACCACAGCGGCACGCCAATTTCATCACCCAGTGCCTGGGCAGCACGGTTGTCGGCGGTGGCCATCAGCATCAGCGGCAGGTCACCGCCATAATCCGCCACAGCCTCCAGCACGCTGCGCAGCTTGAGCGGGTCGGCCATCATGTCGTTGTACAGTGCGCCATGGGGTTTCACATAGGCCACGCGGCCACCCTGCACCTTGCAGATACCGTCCAGCGCACCGATCTGGTAGTGCAGCAGGTCGCGGATTTCCTCCGCGCTGCAGGCCATGGAGCGGCGGCCGAAACCGACCAGGTCCGGGTAGGCCGGGTGCGCGCCAATGGTGACCCCGTGCGCCAGCGCCAGGGCCACGGTGCGGCGCATGATGCCAGGGTCGCCGGCGTGGTAGCCGCAGGCGATGTTGGCGCAATCGATAAACGGCATGACCTCGGCATCCAGGCCCATGCGCCAGCTGCCGAAACTCTCGCCCATGTCGCAGTTGAGTAGCAGGCGTTTCACCGCTCGGCCTCCCATGTGGTTGTTCATATGCCTACCTTACCGCGCCTGCAGCTGTTTGCCGCGGGTTTCCGGCAGGCTCAGTGCCGCCAGGATCACCACGCCGTAGGACACGGCGGAGAACACGCCGATACCCAGACCCAGCGGCACCTTCTGGCCGAGCACGCCGATCAGCAGCGGGAACAGCGCCGCCACGACCTTGCCGATGTTGTAGCAGAAGCCCTGCCCCGAACCGCGGATACGCGTGGGGAACAGCTCGGTGAGAAACGCCCCCATGCCGCTGAAGATGCCCGACGCGAAGAAGCCCAGCGGGAACCCCAACCACAGCATCACGCCATCACTGACCGGCATTTGCGTATACAGCAGCACGATGACGAACGAGCCCACGGCGAACAGGATGAAGTTCTTCTTGCGCCCGAGCAGGTCGGACAGGTACGCGCTGACCACATAACCGATGTAGGAACCGACGATCACCATGGCCAGGTAGCCACCGGTGCCCAGCACGCTCAGGCCCCGTTCGGTCTTGAGGAAGGTAGGCAACCATGAGGTGATGGCGTAGTAGCCGCCCAGCGCACCGGTGGTCAGCAGCGACGCGCGCACGGTGGTCCAGAGCATGCCCGGGGCAAAAATCTCGTAGAACTGCGAAGGCACCTCGGCGTTTTCCACGGCCTTGGCCTCGCGATACACCTCGGGGTCCTTGACCAGGCGGCGGACGAAGATCACGAAGATCGCCGGCACCAGGCCCAACAGGAACAGCGCACGCCAGGCCTGCTCTGCCGGTAGCCAGGAAAACAGCAGCGCATAGAGAATGGCGGTGAGGCCCCAGCCAAGGGCCCAGCCGGACTGCACCATGCCCACCGCCTTGCCACGGTCCTGGGCACGGATCACCTCGCCGATCAGCACTGCGCCGGCGGTCCATTCACCACCGAAGCCAAAGCCCATCAGGGTGCGGGCGATCAGCAGCTGCTCGTAGTTCTGGGCGAAGCCGCAAAGGAAGGTGAAGAAGGCGAACCACAGCACGGTCAGTTGCAGGGTGCGCACCCGGCCGATGCGGTCGGAGAGGATGCCGGCAATCCAGCCACCAGCGGCCGAGGCGATCAGCGTGCTGGTGTGGATCAGCCCGGCCTCGGTGGTGCTGATGCCCCACAGCATGATCAGCGTGGGGATGACGAAGCTGAGCATCTGCGTGTCCATGCCATCCAGGCCGTAGCCGATCTTGCAGCTCCAGAAGGTGCGTCGTTGCTGAGAGTCGATATCGCGGTACCAGGCGAAAGGCCCGGTCGATGAGGAGGAACTGACCTGCTGCTGCACGCCGGTGGGGTTCATGGTTGCCTCGGCTTGTTGGTATTGTTTTACGGGCGACACAGGGTCGCGGCCTGGGCATCATTGTTCAGAGGCCCCGCCAGCTGCGTCCAACGAAAAAAAACGCCGGTCTGGAACAAGAAAAACTGATCATGAACCTTCGCTTCCTCGAAACCTTTGTCTGGGTCGCCCGGCTCAAGAGCTTCCGCCTGACCGCGGAAAAGCTGTTCACTACCCAGGCCTCGGTGTCCAGCCGCATCGCCGCACTGGAGGCCGACCTGGGTGTCAAGCTGCTGCTGCGCGACTCGCGTGGGGTCAGCCTGACCCCGGAGGGCAGCAAGGTGCTGGAGTATGCCGAGCGCATGCTGGAAACCGCCAAGGCCATGAAGCAGTCACTGGACAGCGACCGGGCCAAGGTCGGGCGCATCCGCATCGGGGTGATGGACACGGTGATCCATACCTGGATGAGCGCGCTGGTGGCAGAGCTGAGCGAACGCTACCCGCAGGTGGAGATCGAACTGGTGGCCGACACCGCACTGAATCTGCGCGAGCAGTTGCAGAAGGGCTTTCTCGACGTGATCCTGCAGACCGACCTGTTGCGCGAGCAATCGATCCGCAGCCTCGACCTGGCGCGCTACCCGATGGGCTGGATCGTGGCGGCAGGCTCGCTGCAGCACCGCGACTATGCCTCCCTGGCCGAACTTGGGCGTGAGCGCATCATCACCTTCTCGAAGAACTCACGGCCGCACCAGGAGGTGCTGAGCCTGCTACAAGGCGCGGGTGCCGAAACGCCGCGCTTGAACTGCGTGAATTCGGTGGCGGCGATTACCCGGTTGCTGCGCGACGGCTTTGGTATTGGGGCGTTGCCGCCGGCACTGGTGGATGCCGAGTTGAGCCGCGGTGAGCTGGTGTTGCTGCAAGGGCTGCAACCGCCGCCAAGCCTGGAGCTGGTGGTGGCCTGGCAGACCGGGGTGGCGTTGGTGGATGAAGTGGTCGGGGTGTGCCGGCAGGTGCTGCAAGGGTATGCGCGGGATGCAGGTGGGCAGCGGATTGTGTTGGTCTGAGCGTTTGGCTTTCTCGCGGCCGGCTGACACGCTCCTACAGGTATCGTGTCAACCCACGTATGAGTTCAGGTGAATCAGCGCCAGCTCTCTTTCACCGCCCTGCGCCGCCCACCCAGGATCACCCAGCCAATCCCGAGCAGCAGGCTCTCCACAACGAAAGCCAGCACAAACCCTGCGCCAATGCCCCAGCCAACCGCCTCGGGCACCAGCAGTATCTGGTAGCTGTAGCTGTTCAAGGTTTCTTCCCGCAGTTGCGGGTCGGCCTGCACCAGCACGTGCCAGGTACGTTGAGCCCATGACCCTTGCAGCGCCTGCCATTCGTTTTCCAGCAGTTCGTTGCGGATCATCAGGCTTTCGATGCTGTTGGCGTCACTGAGGAACACCGGGTCGTCACTGTTGCGGTAGTGCCGCAACAGCGCCTGCAAGTCACCATTGAAGAAGCGCTCGGCCGTCTGCCGGAAACCATCCAGTGCCTCGCGCGATTCGAACAGGTGCGCCTCGACCCGCTGGCTGTAATCCTTGACCAGCCCCGGAACCTGGATGCCGGCCAGCAGGCCGAAGGTGAACAGCAGCAACCGCAGGTAACTTCTGAACATGCAGCGTCCTTAGCTCTGGCCGTGCGCCACGCATTCGCCGTGCCGCCACAGGGCCCATTGTCCCGGCGCGTAGCGCTGCCAGGTCTCGTTTTCGGTCAGGGCCTCGGTAGCGATGACCGTGACCACGTCGTTGGGGGTGGTTTCGGTGTGAAAATCGACGATCAGGTCGACATCCTTCAAGCGCGCCGCACCAAAGGGTGCACGCCGCGTGATGTGCACCAGCTTGGTCGAGCAGAAGCAGAACAGCCAGTCGCCGTCGCTGAGCATGCAGTTGAACACGCCCAGAGACCGGTAGCCGGCACAGGCTTCGACCAGCACCGGCAGCAGCTGTTCCACCGGAACCGGTTCGGGGAAGCTGCTGCGAATGCGGTTGAGCAGGTCGCAGAAGGCCGCTTCGCTGTCGGTGTCGCCCACGGGCCGGTAGAAACTGGCCTGGCCCTTGAATTCGCCCAGCTGACCATTGTGCGCGAAGCACCAGTTGCGGCCCCACATTTCCCGCACGAAAGGATGGGTATTGGCCAGGCACACCTTGCCAACGTTAGCCTGGCGGATGTGGCCGATGACCACTTCGCTCTTGATCGGGTAACGCTGCACCAGGTTGGCCACTTCCGACTCGCTACTGGCGGCCGGGTCCTGGAACAGGCGCAGGCCACGGCCCTCATAGAAGCCGATGCCCCAGCCGTCGCGGTGCGGGCCGGTGCGGCCACCGCGCTGCATCAGGCCGGTGAAGCTGAAAACGATATCGGTGGGAACGTTCGCACTCATGCCCAGCAGTTCGCACATAGGCGTGTCTCCGCTTACAGACGGGGCTCGACCCGGCCACCGCCACGCAGGGCGGCAGGGTGTGGGTCGTCACGGTAACGTTCCCGGCGCTCGGCAGCCAAAGGCGCCTGGGCAGCGATTGCGTCATCTTCGGCGGCCTGGCGCTGGGCCGCGGTCTCGGCCTGGGCGCGGCGCTCGCGGGCGCGTTTTTCCAGCGGCCAGCGCAGTGCCACGAAGAGGAAGTACAGGCTGAAGGCGAACATGCCGTACATGGCAAAGTCCGACACCGCGCGCCAGGCGTTGTTGCCGACCTTGAAGGCGATGTCCAGCGCAGTGATGGCAATGGCCGGGGCGAAGCTGTCCTTGGCCGGGTCGACGATGGTCGGGGTCAGCAGCAGCACGGCCAGCACCACCCGCAGCGGTTCGCGCAGCCAGCGCCACATCCAGCCGGTGAGTTTGAAGCCCACCAGCAGGCAACCCAAGGCGGCAACCGCGTATAGGCCCCAGGCCAGGGTGTAGTCGTTCTCGGTCATGGTGTTCGTGCAAGCCAGGCAAAGAGATGCCTATGATAAACACTTTTCCGGGCGCAGACAGCGTCTCCCTGTTCCGCCCCTGTCGCCGGGACAGGTAGCCCCCAGCCAAGAGATCCCCAATGCCCAGCAAGCCCCAGCCGCCCATCGCCCATACCGGCAACGACGCCGACCCGTACGCCTGGCTGCAACAGCGCGACGCCCCCGAGGTGCTCGCCTACCTGCAAGCCGAAAACGCCTACCAGGAAGCCTGCCTGGCCGACCAGGCCGCGCTGCGCGAGCAGCTGTTCGAAGAGATCAAGGGCCGTATCCTGGAAACCGACCTGTCGCTGCCGACGCCCTGGGGCCCCTACCTCTACTACACCCGCACCACCGCCGGCGACGAGTACCCGCGCCACTACCGCTGCCCGCGCCCGGCCGACGACTCCAACACCGTCGACGAAAGCCAGGAGCAACTGCTGCTCGACCCCAACGTTCTGGCCAATGGCGGCTTCCTGTCGCTGGGCGCATTCAACGTCAGCCCCGACCACCGCCTGCTGGCCTACAGCCTCGACACCAGCGGCGACGAAATCTTCACCCTGTACGTCAAGGACCTGGCCAGTGGCAACGTCACCACCCTGCCCTTCGACGACTGCGACGGCAGCCTGACCTGGGCCAACGACAGCCAGACGCTGTTCTTTGCCGAACTGGACGACACCCACCGGCCCTGGCGCCTGCGCCGCCACACCTTGGGCAGCGCTGGTGCGCAGACCGTGTTCGAGGAGCCCGACGGGCGCTTCTTCCTGCATTGCTACCGCACCAGCTCCGAGCGCCAGCTGGTGCTGCTGCTCAACAGCAAGACCACCAGCGAAGCCTGGGTGCTGGATGCCGAAACGCCGCTGGCGCCCTTCACCTGCCTGGCGCCACGGGTCGAAGGCCACGAGTACTTCCCCGACCACGGCCAGCTCGACGGCCAGTGGCGCTGGTTCATCCGCACCAACCAGGACGACATCAACTTTGCCCTGTACCACGCGCCGGTGACACCGGTGCCAAGCCGCGCGCAATGGCAGGTGCTGGTACCCCACCGTGAGGCGATCATGCTCGAAGGCCTCAGCCTGAATGCCACTGCACTGACCCTGAGCCTGCGCGAAGGCGGCCTGCCGATCATCGAGGTACGCCCCCAAGGCCTGCCGGCCTACCGGGTCGAGCTGCCCGATGCGGCCTACAGCCTGTACGTGCAGGACAGCCTGGAGTTCGCCAGCCCGCGCCTGCGCCTGCGCTACGAAGCCCTCAACCGCCCGGCCCAGGTGCGCCAGCTGGAGCTGGCCAGCGGCGCCCAGGCGGTGCTCAAGCAAACTCCGGTGCTGGGGCCGTTCGACGCCGATGATTATGTCAGCGAGCGCCTGTGGGCCACGGCGGCGGACGGCACCCAGGTGCCGATCAGCCTGGTACGCCGCCGACAGGACCTGGGCCAGACCGTGCCGCTGTACCTGTACGGCTACGGCGCCTATGGCGAAAGCCTCGACCCGTGGTTCTCGCATGCGCGCCTGAGCCTGCTGGAGCGTGGCGTGGCCTTTGCCATTGCCCACGTGCGCGGCGGTGGCGAGCTGGGCGAAGCCTGGTACCGCGCTGGCAAGCAGGAGCACAAGCACAACACCTTCGGCGACTTCATCGCCTGTGCCGAACACTTGATCGCCGTGGGCGTGACCGCCGCCGATCGCCTGGCCATCAGTGGCGGCAGTGCCGGTGGCCTGCTGATGGGCGCGGTGCTCAACCAGCGCCCCGAGCTGTTCCGTTGCGCGGTTGCCGAAGTGCCGTTCGTCGACGTGCTCAACACCATGCTCGACCCTGAGCTGCCGTTGACAGTGACCGAGTACGACGAGTGGGGCAATCCGCAGGAGCCAGAGGTGTACGAGCGGATCAAGGCCTACGCACCGTATGAAAACGTGAAGGCGCAGGCTTACCCGGCGATTCTGGTGGTGGCCGGTTACAACGACAGCCGCGTGCAGTACTGGGAAGCGGCCAAGTGGGTGGCGCGGCTACGCACGCGCAAGACCGACGACAACCTGCTGCTGCTCAAGACCGAGATGGGGGCTGGGCATGGTGGGATGAGCGGGCGGTATCAGGGGCTCAAGGATGTGGCCCTTGAGTACGCGTTCGTGTTCGGCGAGCTAGGTATCGTTTGAGAAAGCTGGGGGCGCTTTGCGCCCCTTTCGCGACACAAGGCCCTCTCAGTCAATCATCCTGCACCGGCTGCTTCGGCGGGTCCTGGCGCAACCCCGGCAATGGCTGGTCCTTCGGTGGCCCGGGCACCGGCATCGGCGGTAACAGTGGCGCCCCCGGCTGGCTGTCATAGGCCTTGGGTGGTGTACTCGGGGTGATCTGCGGGTATGGCGTGGGCGTTGGTGTACCCGGTGCACCGGGCACTGGCGTGGTCAACCGGGGCGGTGTGCTGGCAGCTTCGGCCATGGGCAGGCCAGCCAGCAACAGCACGGCGAGGATCGCGCGAAACATCAGCAGCCTCCTGTCGGGAACCTTCCTACAGGCTAAGCCGATATTCCGGTTTTCGCCTGTCCGCCAGCCGTGCAAGCGCGCTAGACTCAGGGGCATAACTGTCATTTGCCTGACCAGAACGAAGGAAACACCATGAGCTCCACCTCTTCCGCCGCCGCTACCGCGCGCCTGGACCGCATCCTGGCCGATGCCAAACGCGACAAGGAAATGGGCTACCGCGACAAGGCCCTGAAAATGTACCCGCACGTGTGCGGCCGCTGCGCCCGTGAGTTCTCCGGCAAGCGCCTGAGCGAACTGACCGTGCACCATCGCGACCACAATCACGACAACAACCCGCAGGACGGCTCCAACTGGGAGCTGCTGTGCCTCTATTGCCACGACAACGAGCATTCGCGCTACACCGACCAGCAGTACTTCAGCGAAGGCTCCACCAGCACCCCGAGCATCGCCAAGGCCACCCACAACCCGTTCGCCGGGCTGGCAGGCATGCTGAAGAAGGACTGACCATCGATTCGCCCCCCGCTGCTACCGGGCAGCCCGTATAATCGCGCTTTTTGCGAAGGGCCCCGGTACGTGGCAAACAAACGATACAGCTGCATCGGCCTGTTCAACCCCAAGTCGGCGGAAAACGTCGGCTCGGTCATGCGCGCCGCGGGTTGCTACGGTGTCAACTCGGTGTTCTATACCGGCAAACGCTACGAGCGCGCCCGGGACTTCGTCACCGATACCAAGCGCGTGCACTATGACATCCCGCTGATCGGCATCGACGACCTGCAACGCATCATCCCGCTCGGCTGCACCCCGGTGGCGGTCGAGCTGGTTGACGGTGCGCGGCCATTGCCGGAATACACCCACCCGGACCGGGCCATCTACATCTTCGGGCCGGAGGATGGCTCGTTGAGCGAGGAGGTGCGGGGCTGGTGCGAAGAGACCATCTACATCCCGACCGAAGGTTGCATGAACCTGGCAGCGACGGTGAACGTGGTGCTGTATGACCGCATGGCCAAGGGGCTGAATACCCGTTCGGGACCCAGGTTCAAATAACCGACTGAACGATGGCGGTGGCTGGCAGGTCAGCTGCTTACACGTCAGACGGAGGCCTCGCCATGCTGGATATCCATTCGGCTGCAACATCGCAGGACAACAACGTTCATGGGCTTGAGCGCGCCAGCTCGCTGGCGGGCGGCGCCTTGATGGTAAGCAAGGGACTGCGCCACGGCGGCCTGGTCGGCTTGTTGCAGATTGCCGTGGGCGGACTGGCACTGGCTCGCGGCTTCACCGGGCACTGCGCGACCAAGGCCTGGTGGCAGCGGCACCGGCAGGAATATCACCGCTTGCGCTCGGACATCGAGCGCAGTGCCTCCGAACTGCAGGCCTTGAAGGCCAGTGCCGAGGCGGCGACGCGTGGGGTGACGGTGACCGGAAAGGACCCGTTGGCTGGCAGTTGATCCTGCACTGCCTGTGTTGGCCCTTGCGCGGGCGCGCCCGCTCGCACAGGTACTGGATTGCCCCTGAGCCCTGCGCGGTCCTGTGGGAGCGGGCGTGCCCGCAAAAGGGCCGGCACAGGCAATGGAGAGGCCTAGCGCAACGCCTTGCTCTGCAACACCTCCGACTGCCGCCCCAGCACGTTCTCGCTGATCTGCACGAAGTCTTCGGTGCTGACACCGGGCAGGCGCATCAGCCCGCGCACCACATCGTCGAGCGACCGCCTGGCCTGGGTGTGGATGCGGATTTCCTTGTCCAGCGCCTGCAACAGCATCACGCCACGCGCCACCTGCGCCGGGGTGGCATGCTCGCCCTTGAGCCGCGCCACCTTGGCGCCCTGCTTGCTCAAACGCGCTTGCCAGGCCTGGTAACGGTCATCACTCAGCCCACCCGAGCGGCGCAGCAACTCATTGGCGTAGTAGTCGGTCAGGCTTTCCACCAGCCAGTCGCTGCCGTCACGCCCATGGAGCTGCGTAAACAGTTGCACCACTTCGCGCAGCAACGGGCTGCTGCCGTTCTCGCTCACCATCGGCCGACCGCTGTGCAGGTACAACGACCCATGTGCCGCAGCCGCCCCGCGCCACATGCCATCACGGGCGCCGACCAGCAGCAGTTTGGGCGGGTTACGCGGGAACAGCGCCTGCAATTGCGGCCAGACGAAGGTGAGCAAGGTCAGGTTGTCCATGCGCCGCATGCCCTGCCCCACCGGCGCGGCCACCGTCACCTCGGTATCGCCCAGGCGCGCGCGACGGCTGCCCAGGTCGCCAGCGAGCATCCAGCCGGTCGGGCGGTCGAACAGGCGCGATACGTTGTCGATGCGGAACTTATCCTTGCCGATGCGTGGCCAGGCGGTTTCGACGCTGCTCCAGCCCTCGGGCAGGTCGAACGCCAGGCGCGCCACCAGTTCGGTGCCATCCTGCTGGTCGAGGTGCGCTGGCGGCACCAGCTGGTCGCCGAGGAACAGCGCCCAATGCGGGTTGATGCGCGACGAATAGGCCGCACCCCGCTTCTGGTCCAGCTGCACCCGGTAGCTGAGGCTGGTCTTGCCGGCAGCCGGCTGCCACACGCCGCGCCGGCCCTGCGCCTGCCATTTGCCGTCTGCCTGGAAACCGCTGTATACGCCGGCCTTGCCCAGGTCGAAGTCCAGGCTGCGCACGGCACTGCCGTCGGCCAAGGTAAGACGGACTTCCGCCTGGCCATTGGCCGGCAGCAGGCGCACCTGGTAGTCCAGGTCGACCTTCTTCGCCCAGGCTGGCGAGCAGGCCACAAGGCCCAACAGCAACAACAGCTGGCAACGCATACAGAAACTCCTTGTATCCCGTACAGCGGGCTGCGCCGGTCAGCTGGCGCGGAAAATCAGGTGGTCTTCCCAATCGTCTTCGTGCACATCGTGCTCGCTGAGCATACGCCCCGCCTGGGAAATGCGCTGTTCATGGACCTGCTGGCGATCACCACAGACCAGGTGATGCCAGGCCGGCAAGTCCTTGCCCTCGCTGACCAGGCGGTAGCCGCAGGTGCTCGGCAGCCACTTGAACTGGTCGGCCTTGCCTGGGGTTAGCTGGATGCAGTCCGGTACCTGGGCGAAGCGGTTGGGGTAATCGCTGCACTGGCAGGTGTTCAGGTCCAGCAGCTTGCAGGCGATGCGTGTGTAATAGACGCTGTTGTCGTCCTCGTCCTCAAGCTTCTGCAGACAGCACAGGCCGCAGCCGTCACACAGCGATTCCCACTCCTGCGGGCTGAGTTGCTCAAGGGTCTTGCGCCGCCAGAACGGTGCGTTTTCAGCGATCATGACACGGATATCCTGCATTCATCTTGGGGCCGCAGCGCGCGGCGGCGCCAGTCTAGAGCCTGGCCTTCGGCAAAGCCAGACCGCTTGTCAGTGGCGACAGGAGGCAGTAGCGTGGGCGGTTTCCGTCCGCTTGCAGGAGCCGCCATGAGCGCCAACCCTCGCGTTGCCGATTACGCCATCAACGAACAATTCATCAACCGCTGGTCGCCACGCGCCTTCACCGCCGAGCCCATCAGCGAAGAGACCCTGCTGAGCTTCCTCGAAGCCGCACGCTGGGCCCCATCGGCGAACAACTCGCAACCCTGGCGCTTCCTCTATGCCCGCCGTGACACGCCGAACTGGGAGCGCTACCTGAGCCTGCTGGTGCCGGCCAACCGCAATTGGGCACAGCGCGCCTCGGCGCTGGTGCTGATCATGTCCAAGACCACCTTCGCCGCCCCCGGCGCTGCGGAAGAAAAACCGGCGCTGTGGCATACCTTCGACACCGGTTCGGCCTGGGGGCACCTGGCCCTGCAAGCCAGCATCAGCGGCTGGCATACCCATGGCATGGCCGGCTTCGACCAGGCGCTGGCACGCCAGGAGCTGAAAGTGCCGGAAGGCTACGTGCTGCACGCCATGGTGGCAATCGGCAAGCTGGGCGACAAGGCCAGCCTGGACGAGGCCCTGCAGGCGCGCGAAGTGCCAAGCCCGCGCAAGCCGTTGAGCGAGCTGGCGGCTGAGGGTGATTTCAGCCTGTAAGGCCTGCTTTTGCCTGTACCGGCCTCTTCGCGGGCGAGCCCGGCGAAGAGGCCGGTACAGGCAACCAAGGTCAATAGCCCCGGGCGAAGTCCACTTCGCCGCGCAACCCCTGCCCCGCCGCATACGCCTGCACATTCTCGACAAACAACCGCACCATTGCCGTCGGCGAGGTGGGCGCCGAGCTGTGCCCGGTCAGCAACAGGCCCCAGGCGGTCCAGAACGGGTGCTGCCTGGGCAGTGGCTCCTGGCGGCAGACATCGATCACCGCCCCGGCCAGGTGGCCATCCTTCAACGCCGCGACCAGGTCGGCGTCGACCACCGCCGCCCCGCGCCCGGCATTGATGAACAGCGCGCTGGGCTGGAAGCATTTGAACAGCGCCGCGTCATACAGGTCGTGGGTAGCGGGGGTGTCCGGTAGCAGGTTGAGCACGTAGTCGACCTGGCCAACCAGGCGCGGCAGGTCGGCCAAGGCGGCCACTTCGACGAACGGCACCTGTTCGCGTGCGCTGCTGGCGACACCGTACAGGACCACGCCAAACGGCTGCAGGAACTCCGCCACGCGCTGGCCAATGTCGCCGGTGCCGACGATCAGCACCTTGCGCCCTTCCAGGGTGCGCCCCGGGCGGTCGTCCCAACGCCGTTCGACCTGGCTGACCAGGCGCGACAGCACCTCGCGCTCGTGGCCCAGCATGTAGGTGAGCATGTACTCGGCCATCACCTGGCCAAAGATGCCCACGGCGCGGGTCAGGCGATAGTCACGCGGCAGGCCCTCGGCCAGCAGCGGGGTGATACCGGCCCAGGTGGATTGCATCCAGTCCGGCTTGTGGCCTTGGCGCAACAGGCTGGCCAGCAGGTCCGGCTGGCCCAGCCACACCGGGCACTGTGGCGCCTGGCGGGCCAGTTCGGCGGAGTCGCCGCTGGTCAGCACTTCCAGTTCAGGCGTGGCGGCACGCAGGATTTCGGCGTAACGAGCATGGTCATGCTCAGCAATCAGTACGCGCATGATCAGGCCGGGTCGTTCCGGCGCAGCAACTCTTCGGGCAGGTGCTCGATGTAGTCGTCTTCAGGGGGCGGCATTTGCAGGTGGTAACCCTGGTTGTCGAGGTTTTCCAGCACCTTGGCAATGTCTTCGCGGGCCAGCTTGCGCTCGGGGGTCAGCACCAGGTCGAAGGCGTGCATGGGGGTGCCGAAGAACGGCAGCAGGCCTTCGGGCACGCGCTGCAGGCCATCGGCCTTGAGCACGTACAGGTACATTTCGTTCTTGCGTGGGCTCTTGTAGATCGAGCAAATGCGTTTCATCGGGTCTCTCCGGCGCCTGCCAGGCTATCCAGCAGGGCCTGGCCCATGCGCTCACGGCGCCAGCCGCGCAGCGAATCGGGCAGTTGATAGGGGCCATTGGGGTAGCCGCTCTTGAGCAGCGCTTCCAGGGCTTTCTTGCGCAGCATCAACTCGGGGGCGATGCCCAGCCGCTCGCCTTCGGCCTGGCCGATGGCACGCAACTGCTTGAGGATACCGGCGGCCTCGATCGGCAGCGGCTCGGGCAAGGCCGGCGGCCACTGCTCGGGTGGCAGGCTGGCGGCACGCTGGATCAGCTGGATCAGGAACTCTCCGTCCTGGCGAATGGTGCGCGGGTGCATCTCGTCGATCCTGGCCAGCGCCGACAGGTTGTTCGGCTGGCTCTTGGCCATGGGCCACAACGAGTGCTCCTTGAGGATGCGATTGCGCGGCACATCGCGGTTGCGTGCCTCGCGCTCGCGCCAGGCGCACAGTTCGCGCAGCACCGCCAGTTGCTGGGGCGCCAGCTTCCAGGCCAGCTTGACGTCGCGGTACAGGCTTTCGGGCTCGACTTCGCGGCGCAGCTGGGCGACCAGCTCGGCGCCGTCTTCCAGCACCCAGGCGTACTTGTCGTCGGACAGGCGCGGGCGCAACACGCTGAACAGCTCGGCCAGGTGCACGGCATCCTCGGCTGCATAGCTGACCTGGGTGTCGGAGAGCGGGCGCTGCAGCCAGTCGGAGCGGGTTTCACCCTTGGGCAGATCGATGCCCAGCACTTCCTGCACCAGGCGCGAATAACCCATGGAGAAGCCCAGGTTCAGGTAGCCGGCTGCCAGCTGCGTGTCGAACAGCGGTTGTGGCAGCTTGCCAGTCAGGCGCAGCAGGACTTCGAGGTCTTCGCTGCAGGCATGCAGCACCTTGACCACGCGGCTGTCTTCGAGCAGCTCGGCCAAGGGTTGCCAGTCACCGATCAGCAACGGGTCGATCAGGAAGGCACGCTGGCCATCGCCGATCTGGACCAGCCCGGCCTTGGGGTAGAAGGTGTCGACCCGCATGAATTCGGTATCGACGGCGACGAAGGGCAGTTCGTGCCAGTTCCGGCAGTGTTCGGCCAGGCTCTGGTCGTCACGGATCCAGTGTATTTCGATGGCCACGAGGCTCTCCCACTAACATTGGCGCGCAGTATATACGGCGCGGGCACTGCTGGTGAAACCCGGGCCATCCTTGATATCGATCAGTGGTGCTGTTGTGCGTGTGTGGTGCGTGTAGGAGCGGATTTATCCGCGATGCAGGCAACGCGGTGGATGGCACCGGCTTCGCCGGTGTTCGCGGCTAAAGCCGCTACACACCGTCTGCAATTGGCTTCAACGCTTGGCCGCCAGCCACGGCCGGCAGCTGGCGAACAGGTCCAGCGACTGCTGGTAGACCTCGGTGTGCACCTGCAACAGGCCGAGCATCGAGTGGAACAGGTTGTCCTGCGACAACGGGGCGTCGCTGAGCTTGGCCAGGCAGTCGGTATCGATGCCGAAGTCGTCCTTGTAGCTGTCGGAGAACCAGGTCAGCAGCGGCACGTGCTTCTGCTGCTCGGGGGCGATGGCGTAGGGCGTGCCGTGCAGGAACAGGTTGTACTCACCCAGCGACTCGCCATGGTCGGACAGGTAGATCATCGCCGTGTCGACCTTGTCCTGCTTGCTGCGCAGGGTGTCGATCAGCGAGGCCAGCACCTTGTCGGTATAAGCCAGGGTGTTGTCGTAGCCGTTGACGATTTCCTGCTGGCTGCACTGGTCCAGGGCATTGCTCTGGCACACCGGGGCGAAGCGCTGATCGGCAGCCGGGTAGCGCTTGAAGTATTCCGGGCCGTGGCTGCCCATCTGGTGCAGCACCAGCACGGTGTCCTGGTCGAGGTTGTCGATCAGCTCGCCCAGGCCCTGCAGCAGGATCTGGTCATGGCACTCACCGTCCGCGCACAGTTGCGCGTCCTTGAGGTTGCTGACATCGATGAACTGCACACGGTCGCAGGTGCCCTTGCAGCCCGACTGGTTGTCACGCCATTGCACGGCCAGGCCGGCACGCTGGAGGATGTCCAGCAACCCTTCGCGGTTCTTCGCCACGCGGGCATCGTAGTCCTTGCGCTGCATGCCGGAGAACATGCACGGCACCGAAACGGCGGTTTCCGTGCCGCAGGAGTGCACATCGGAGAACGCCAGCAGGCCCTGCTCGCGGGCAAGGTTCGGCGTGGTATCGCGGTCATAGCCCAGCACCCCGAAATGGTCTGCCCGCGCACTCTCCCCCACCACCAGCACCGTCAGCGACTTGCGCTCATGTTTTTGCCAGGCGGCATCGCGCCTGGCATCTTCGCCGTAATGCTGGAATGGCTGCGCAGCAGTACCGACACGCTCGCTGACATAACCGAAGGAAGCGCCGACGATATTGCTGGGGGTCAGCATCAGGCGCAGTTCGTGGTGATTGCGAAACAGCGACGACAAGCCCTGGTAGTTGATCAGCGCCACCGAACCCAGGGCCACCACACAGGCACCGCCGACCACCAGTTTGCCGAACAGCTCGCGGTGCCAGGCGCGGTAGGCGATCGGCGTCTTCCATACCAGGATCGACGGCAATACACCCAGGCCCAGGATATACAAGGCAAATTTCAGCGAGAGCAAGTCACGCACTTCTGCCACATTGGTTTCGGCAATATTGCGGAACATGCCCGCGTCAATAAGTACGCCATACTGGTTCATGAAGTAGGCAACACCGGCACCACTCAGGAACAACACAATGAGCACCGGCTTCAATATGAAGCGGAAGGCCAACAGGGTCAGAATCAGGTTGAACGCGAACAGCATCATCACGGCGAATGCCAGACCCAGCCATAGCCCCGGCAAGCCGGGCGGAACGACCTGTTCGAGATGATGCCAGAGAAAGAAGTTGAAGCCGATCAGCAGGTAAAGGCTGGCCAGCAGCGTGACCCATTCAGTCCGCAGGGATTTGAAGTTCGGCATCAGTGTTCGCATTCAAGGGTAAGGACCAGCCCGAGGGCCTGGGCGGCACCGCGGAAACTTGGCCGAACTCTAGAAAGCGCACCATCAATTTTTTGTGAAAAAGACGCCAACAAATCCGTTAGCCGACGCCTTCTACATTAAAAGAACTTCATGAAACCACGGTTCAGCCTGGCAGGCGCAGCTTGGCGTAAGGTTCCCGATCGATGTCCAGCACTTCCACGCACAGCTGGATATCCAACCCTGGCCGCGCGGGGATGGCTTCGCGCAGTACGTCGAGCAGGCTGCTGGACAACAGCGTTTTCACCTCCGGCGAACGCCCGCTGAGGATGGCCAGGCGCACATGGACAAAAGCCCGCTCGCCCGGCGAGGTGCCCACCCGAAAGTGCCGGAAGGCTTCGGCACGGCTCTTGATGTCCGCCTCGTCGGCGAACTGACCACTGCCGACCAGGGCGTGGTTCAGGCGCAGCAACAGCACATCGACATTGAGCTTGCGCAAGTTGTCGCTGTATTCCAGGTTGAGGTGAGGCATGGCGCAGGTTCCGGGTCACGGGAGATGCGACAGCCTACCCCAGTCCCCCACCTGCGCAAAGCCGACTATCCTCAAAGGTCAGGACCATTCGCCAACCCCGACAGAGGTGAAGAAATGCCAGTTCCGCATGATCTGCTCGCTGACCTGCACGTTACCGCTGATGCATTCCAGGCGCTCATGGACAAGGACCAGACGCTGCACGCGCTGCACAAGGAATACAACGCCAAGGACAAGGAGGTGCTGGCCGCCGAAGGCAACGGTACCAACGACGAGGCCGTCAACCGTTTGCGCAAGGAGCGGTTGCTGATCAAGGACAAGATCGAACGGATCATTCATCCGCCCAAATCCTGACTGAAAAAATAATTGAATTCACCGAGCCTATCGCCGGCTTGCCGGCGATAGGGCCAGCAGGCTTCACACCGTGGCCAGCGCTTTCAACGCCGTATCAAGGTCCTCGACCAGGTCGCGGTAATCCTCGATCCCCACCGACAACCGCAGCAGGTTCTCGCTGATGCCCATCACGCCCTTCTGCTCCGGGCTCAGCGAGCAATGCGACATGCTCCAGGAGTGGTTGATCATGCTTTCCACCCCGCCCAGCGAGTCGGCCAGCACGAAGATCTGCAGCGCCTCCACCAGGCGGTTGAGCGCAGCCCGGTCGCCCTTGACCTTCATCGCCACCACTGCCCCGCCACTGCGCATCTGCCGCTTGCACAGCTCATGCTGCGGATGGCTTTCCAGCCCTGGGTAATACACCTGTTCGACCTGTGCGTGGCGTTCGAGGAAGCGCGCCACCTGCAGGGCATTGGCGCACTGGCGCTCCATGCGCACGTCCAGCGTCTTCAGCCCGCGCAGGGCCAGGTAGCAGTCGAACGGCCCCTGCACGCCGCCAATCGCCATGCTGATACGGCGCAGGCGCGCCAGCAACGCATCATTGGCGGCTACCACCACGCCACCGGTCAGGTCGGAATGGCCGCCGATGTACTTGCTGGCCGAGTGCATGACCAGGTCCACGCCCAGGGTGATGGGGCGCTGGTTCCACGGCGAACAGAAGGTGTTGTCGATGCAGGTGAGGATGCCCCGCGCCTTGGCCAGGTCGCACACGGCCTTGATGTCGACCAGGTGCAGCAACGGGTTGGTCGGCGATTCGATCCAGATCAGCTGGGTTTCCGGCCGGATGGCAGCGGCCACGGCCTCGAGGTCGTTGAGGTCGACGTAGGTGGTGGTCAGGCCCGAGCTGCGGCTACGGTAGTCTTCCAGGATACGGAAGGTGCCGCCGTACACGCCGTTCATCACCACCACATGGGCATCCTTGGGCAGCAACTCCAGCACGGTGGCAGTGGCATTCACACCCGAGGCACAGGCCACCGCACCTACGCCTTCTTCAAGGGCGGCGACACAGGTTTCGTAGGCATGCCGGGTGGGGTTTCCCACCCGGCTGTAGGAGTATTCCGGCTTGTCATCCAGGCTACGCTTGGTGAACGAGCTGGCGGTGACGATCGCCGGGAAAATGGCATTGTCAGCAACGCTGAACTGCTCGCCAGCATGAATGGTACGGGTGGCGAAGTTACGCGGCTTGTCGGACATGGTCAGGCCCATTGGCAGAGTGAAAGTTGCCACTATCGCACAACCCAAATCTTCTGGCCTTGGGGTAATCTGTGAAATATTTTTCTCCACGGCCGCACGCGACATGGACAGCTTCGACCAGCACATTCTCACCTTGCTACAACGCGACGCCGCGATCTCGCTCAAGGACCTGGCCGAGGCCGTCAACCTTTCCACTACCCCCTGCTGGAAGCGGGTCAAGCGCCTGGAAGAAGAAGGCTACATTGTCGGCCGCGTCGCCTTGCTCGACCCTGAACGGCTGGGGCTCGGGCTGACGGTGTTCGTCCAGCTCAAGACCCAGCGCCACGACAGCGCCTGGCTGGAGCAGTTTGCCGCGACCGTGACCGCATTCGAGGAAGTGATGGAGTGCTATCGCATGTCGGGGGACTGGGACTACATGCTGCGGGTGGTGGTGGGTGATATTGCTGCGTACGACCGGTTCTATAAAAAGCTCATCACCCGCACCGAGGGGCTTTCCAACATCACCTCCAGTTTCGCCATGGAGCAGATGAAGTACACCACGGCTTACCCGGTGCACCGCTCCTGATTTCGTACGCCGACAGGGCCCGTGCAGGCAGCCCGTCAATCCGCAGCCGCCACCGCCGCAATCCGATTCCCAGCCTTGGCCTTCTCGACCTTGATCGCCACGAACTTCGAAGTCGGCGTATAGGTTCCCTCGCCATAACTATCCAGCGGCACCAGCGGGTTGGTCTCCGGGTAATAAGCCGCCGCCTGCCCTTCCGGCACGTCGTAGGCCACCAGGCGGAAGCCCGACACGCGCCGCTCCACGCCATCCTCCCACAGCGACACCAGGTCCACATGCTCGCCCGGTTCGAAGCCCATCCGCCGGATGTCGACCTCGTTGACGAATACCACTTCACGCAGGCCGAACACCCCGCGATAACGGTCATCCAGGCCATACAGGGTAGTGTTGTACTGGTCGTGCGAGCGCAAGGTCTGCAGGATCAGGTCGGGCTTGTCACCGCGCGCCAGCACCTTGGCATTCACCAGTTGCTCCGGCAACCGCTGCGGGCTGAAGCGCGCCTTGCCGGTGGCCGTGCGCCAGGTGCGTTCGGCCGCCGTGTTGCCCAGGTGGAAGCCGCCTGGGTGCTGCAGGCGCGCATTGAAATCGGTGAAGCCAGGGATCACGTCGGCGATCATGTTACGGATGCGGCCGTAATCGGCAACGGCGTACGCCCAGTCGATCGGCCGCTTGCCCAGGGTCGCCTGGGCCATGCCGGCAATGATCCACGGCTCCGAACGCAGGTGTGGCGAACGCGGGCGCAACTGGCCATGGGAAAGGTGCACCATGCTGAACGTGTCCTCCACGGTCACGCCTTGCGGCCCGCTGGCCTGCAGGTCGATCTCGGTACGCCCCAGGCAGGGCAGGATCAGGGCGTCGCGGCCAGTGACCAGGTGCGAGCGGTTGAGCTTGGTGGAAATCTGCACGGTCAGCGCGCAGTTGCGCAGCGCCGCATGGGTGCGCGGCGTGTCCGGCGTGGCCTGGGCAAAGTTGCCGCCCAGGCCGATGAACACCTTGGCCCGCCCTTCTGCCATGGCCTTGATCGCCAGCACCGCATTGTGCCCATGGGCGCGCGGCACGCGGAACTGGAAGCGCCTTTCAAGGGCGTCGAGCAGCGCCGGCCTGGGTTTCTCATCGATGCCCATGGTGCGGTCGCCCTGCACGTTGCTGTGGCCACGCACCGGCGACAGGCCGGCACCGGGTTTGCCGACATTACCGCGCAGCAGTTGCAGGTTGACGATTTCCTGTACGGTCGCTACCGAGTGGCGATGCTGGGTGACGCCCATGGCCCAGCACATGATCACCCGCTCGGCCTTGCGGTACATGCGCGCGGCCAGCTCGATCTCGGCCTGGGTCAGCCCCGATTGCTCGACGATGTGCGCCCACGGCGTAGCGTCCAGGGTGGCCAGGTAGGCGTCGATGCCACTGGTATGCTCGGCAATGAAGGCATGGTCGAACACCGCCGGCTCGCCGTTGGCCTGGGCTTCGCGCTCCCATTGCAACAAGTACTTGGCCATGCCGCGCAACACCGCCATGTCGCCGCCCAGGGCCGGGCGGAAGTAGGCGGTATTGGTCGGTTCGGAGCCATTGCTGAGCATCTCGAACGGGTGCTGCGGGTGCTGGAAGCGCTCCAGGCCGCGCTCTTTCAGCGGGTTGAAGCAGACCACCTGGGCCCCGCGCTTGACCGCTTCGCGCAACGGTTCGAGCATGCGCGGGTGGTTGGTACCAGGGTTCTGGCCGATGACGAAGATGGCATCGGCCAGTTCCAGGTCGTGGAACACCACGGTGCCCTTGCCCACGCCGAGGGTTTCCGCCATGCCCACGCCACTGGCTTCGTGGCACATGTTCGAGCAGTCGGGGAAGTTGTTGGTGCCGTAGGCGCGAACGAACAGCTGGTAGAGGAACGCCGCCTCGTTGCTGGCCCGGCCCGAGGTATAGAACTCGGCCTGGTCGGGTGAATCCAGCGCGCGCAGGTGTTGGGCGACCAGGGCGAACGCCTCTTCCCAGCTGGTTTCGACGTAGTGGTCGGTGGCCGCATCGTAGCGCATCGGGTGGGTCAGCCGGCCTTGGTACTCCAGCCAGTAGTCGCTCTGCGCGGCCAGCGCGCTGACGCTGTACCTGGCGAAGAACGCCGGGTCTACCGAGCGGCCGGTGGCTTCCCAGTTGACCGCCTTGGCGCCGTTTTCGCAGAACTTGACCATGTCGTTTTCCGGCGACTCGCCCCAGGCGCAGCCGGGGCAGTCGAAGCCGCCGTTCTGGTTGGTCTTGAGCATGGCCCGCAGGTTCTTGAAGGCATTGTCACTGCCCAGCCAGCTTCTGGTCACGCTCTTGAGCGCCCCCCAGCCGGCGGCGGCGCCCTTGTAGTCGCGGATATGTCGGTCCTGGCTCATGCGCTGAATCCTCACGCTTCGATGCTTTTTTTCAGCCTATGGAGCGCGGGGTAGAGCCGTCCAATCGAAAGATCTTACGGCGTGATAAGCGCTTTCGATCATGCGCCGGGGGTGATGATAGAAGCGGTCGATCAAGTGGTCGGGCAAAGCAATTTGACGGCCTTGCCCCCAGGTTATAGCTTGGAGTTCAGTCCCAACCCATTCGAGCGCGAACGTGGAACAGAACAGCCGGGCCCTGATCGACGGCTTCAACCGGAAAATCGACTACCTGCGGATGTCGGTCACCGATCGCTGCGACTTCCGCTGTGTGTACTGCATGGCCGAAGACATGCAGTTTCTGCCACGCCAGCAGATCCTCAGCCTCGAAGAACTGTTCGCAGTGGCCGAGCGCTTCGTCGCCCTCGGCACCCGCAAGATTCGCCTGACCGGTGGTGAACCGCTGGTGCGCCAGGGCATCGTCGACCTGTGCGGGCGCATCGCCGCCCTGCCCGGTTTGCGCGAGTTGTGCCTGACCAGCAATGGCTCGCAACTCGGGCGCCTGGCCCAGCCGCTGTTCGACGCTGGCGTGACCCGCCTGAACATCAGCCTCGACAGCCTGGATGCCGAGCGCTTCAGGCAGCTGACCCGTACCGGTGACCTGCACCAGGTGATCGCCGGCATCGACGCCGCGCGCCACGCCGGTTTCCGGCGCACCAAGCTCAACTGCGTGGTGCTCAAGGGCCGCAACGACCACGAACTGGTCGACCTGGTGCGCTTTGCCATCGACCGCGAGCTGGACATCACCTTCATCGAGGAGATGCCACTGGGCGTGATCGACGAGCATGAACGCGGCGAGTCGTTCTGCTCCAGCGACGAGGTCCGCGCACGCCTGGCCGAGCGTTTCACCCTGATCGAATCGACCGAATCGTCGCAAGGCCCGGCGCGTTACTGGCGCCTGGCTGAAGCCAGCAACACCCGCATCGGTTTCATTTCGCCGCACAGCCATAACTTCTGCGCCACCTGCAACCGCGTGCGCCTCACTGTCGAAGGCCGCCTGCTGCTGTGCCTGGGCAACGAACATTCGGTGGACCTCAAGCAGGTGCTGCGCGCCCACCCGGGCAACGCCGAACGCCTGGAACAGGCGATTCGCGATTCGCTGCACCTCAAGCCCTACCGCCATCACTTCGAAGTCGGTGGCGACGTGCAGATCCTGCGCTTCATGAACATGACCGGCGGCTAGGCCGCCGTATCTGGATTGCCATGATCGTCCACCCCGCTCCTGATGTGCTGCGTGTGCTGTTCACCCTCAAGGGCTCGATCGTCAAGCGCATTGCCCTGCGCTGCCTGATGATCACCTTGCTGGCCGCGCTGATCGTGCTGGTCGAGCGGCATTTCCCGGCGTTCTTCTACCCGGTCAGCGCCACCCCGTTCACCTTGCTGGGCCTGTCGCTGTCGATTTTCATGAGCTTTCGCAACAACGCCTGCTACGACCGCTGGTGGGAAGGCCGCAAGGCCTGGGGCAAGCTGATCATCGAAACCCGCTCGTTCGTGCGCGAGAGCCAGGTCATCGCGGACCCGGCCCTGCGCGCCGAGCTGTTGCGCAACCTGTGCGGCTTTGCCCATGCGCTGAATGCGCACCTGCGCAACGAGGACGAACTGGCTGCCGCCCGGCCCTGGCTGGCCCACGCCGAAGCGCTCGACGGCCACAATGTGTGCGACGCCATCCTGCGCGAAGTGGGCGCGCACTGCTCGCGGCTGGCGGAACGGCAGCAGATCAGTGACTGGCGCTACAGCATGCTGGAGCAACGCCTGGTGGGCCTGACCGAGGTGCAGGCCACCTGCGAGCGCATCAAGGGCACGCCCTTGCCGTTCCCCTACACGCTGTTGCTTCACCGCACCATCTATATCTTCTGCCTGCTGCTGCCATTTGCCCTGGCCGAGCCACTGGGCTGGCTGGCGCCACTGTTCACCACCATCGTGGGGTACACGTTTTTCGGGCTGGATGCGATTGGCAACGAGCTGGAAGACCCGTTCGGGCGCGATGAAAACGACCTGCCGACCGATGCCATGGTGCGCACCGTGGAGCGCGATGTACTGGCGGCATTGGGCGAACGACAGCTGCCACCGGCGTTGTTGCCGGAGGGGTATGTGTTGAGCTGAACCTGCCATCGCATGGCCGCTCCTGCACCGACCGCATCAGCCAGCCGCCAGCGAATCAGCCCCGGCTGGCGCAGGCCGCGATCGGCAGCAGGTGCTTGACGAAGTTGCACGGCCGGTGCCGCGCATCCAGCTGCTCCGCCAGGATCCCTTCCCACGCCGTACGGCAGGCCCCGGTGGAACCCGGCAGGCAACAGATGAGGGTACGGTTGGCCAGCCCCGCGAATGCACGGCTCTGCACGGTCGAGGTGCCGATATCCAGGATCGACAGGGCCCGGAACAGCTCGCCAAAGCCGTCGATGCGCTTGTCCAGCAGGCATTCGACCGCCTCCGGCGTGCTGTCCCGCCCGGTAAAGCCGGTACCACCGGTGACCAGCACCACCTGCACCTGGTCGTCGGCAATCCAGGTCGCGACCTGGGCGCGGATCTTGTACAGGTCGTCCTTGAGCAGCGCCCGCGCCACCAGACGGTGGCCGACCTCCAGCGCGCGGCTGGCCAGCAGCTCGCCGGAGGTGTCATTGTCATAGGTACGGGTGTCGCTGACAGTCAGCACGGCGATGTTGAGCGGTACGAAGACCGCGTCGGCTTGGACGCGCACGGCGAAGCTCCTTCAGTGGCATTGCAGCCACGCTAGAGACATGGCCCAGGGGCGTCCAATCGATATGGCGTACCGGCTGATCGATGACATCTATCGCAGACGTGGGTTAAGGTCTGCACAACCCGATACCAGGCATTTTCATGGACATCAAGCAGCTCAAGTTCCTCATCGCCCTCGACCAGACCCGCCACTTCGGCCAGGCCGCGGCGCTGTGCCATATCACCCAGCCGACGCTGTCCATGCGCCTGCGCAACCTGGAGGACGAACTGGACCTGGTACTGGTCAAGCGCGGCCAGCGTTTCGAAGGCTTTACCGAAGCCGGCGAGCGCATCCTGGCCTGGGCCCGCACCCTGCTCGCCGCCCACGACGGCCTGCAGGCCGAGGCCGCCAGCTGCCGTGGCCAGGTGGTCGGCAGCCTGCGCCTGGGCACGGTGCCGCTGGCCAGTTTCAACCCCATGCACCTGCTGCTGCCGCTGCGCGAGAAATACCCGGAGCTGCACTTCCAGCTCAGCTCGTTGAGCTCGGAGCAGGTCATCGACGGGCTCAGCCGCAACCAGCTCGACCTGGGTATCTGCTACCTGGACCAGGTCAACACCAGTTTCTTCGAAGTGATCGAACTGGGCACCACCACCATGGGCCTGTTGCACGATACCCGGCACTTCCAGTTCGCCGGCGACACCCTGCGCTGGGACGAGCTCGGCGGCATTCCGCTGGGCCTGTTGAGCAAGGGCATGCATTACCGCCAGTCGCTGGACCTGAGTTTCCGCAGCCGCGGCCTGGAGCCGAATGCAGTGCTGGAAAGCGACTCCAGCTTCCAGCTGATCCAGGCCATCAACACCGGCATGTGCTGCGCGGTCATGCCGCTGGACTGCGGCCTGGAAGACCTCAGCGAGCACCTGCGCATCCTGCCGGTGGCCGACGCCGCCATCCACAGCCCGGTAGGCCTGCTGCTGCGCCGCAGCGAACCACGTTCGGCGATTGCCGAGCAGTGCTTCGACGAGGCGCGGGTGCTGTTTCAGCGCGGCTGATTGCTGGTTGCCTGCCGATACTGCCGCGGCGTGAAGCCGGTCAGCTGCTTGAACTGGCGGCTGAAGGCGCTGTGGTCGGTATAGCCGCAGCGCATGGCCACTTCGGTGATCGGCAGGTCCGAGTGCAGCAGGCGATGGGCATGCTCCAGGCGCGCCTTGTGGATCATTTGCCGGGGCGTGAGGTGGAACACCCGCTTGCAGTAGCGCTCCAGCTGGGCCACGGAAATGCCAGCGATGCGGGTCAGCTCGCGCATGCTGATCGGCTGGTGGAAATGCTGGCGGATGTGCTCGTCCACCGCCGCCAGGCGCTGGTAGGCCGGGTGGGTATCGGCGGCTGATTGCAGGTCGACCGAGATACCGACCAGGCCGATGATCTCCCCTGCCAGGTTGTACAGCGGGCGCTTGTGGGTCAGGCACCAGCCGGGCTCGCGGCTGCCGTACAGGTGCAGTTCCAGCTGGTCCTCCAGCACCAGGCCTTCCTTGAGCACACGCCGATCCTGCTCGGTGTAGCCGGGGCCCAGCTGAGCCGGGAACACCTCGGCACTGGTCTTGCCCAGCAGCGGTTGCAGGCGCTTGAGGCCACAGCGCTGGACCAGGGTGTTGTTGGCCAGCACATAGCGGGCGGCCGGGTCCTTGATGAAGATCGCGGCGTTGGGGATGGCGTCGAGAATCGGCTGCAGCAGGGACACACCGGCGAGCAGGGCCTCGAGGTTGGCGGGGCGGTGCTGGTCGAGGGACTGGTACAGGGTTGCCAGGGGGGTGTCGGTCATCTGCTCTCTCTCGGTTTGCTGTGCCGGCCTCTTCGCGGGTAAACCCGCTCCTACAGGTATCTCCGCAGCTTCGAGGGCTGCGCAGTACCTGTAGGAGCGGGTTTACCCGCGAAGAGGCCGGCACAGCAAGTAAATGTCTACAACCCTTATGCGTTAAGGCTTACAGCCTATCCACCACCCTTCCCTCCTACCACTGCTTTTTCGCAACTGTGCCGATTTCGTCATCCACCCTGCCGAAAACCATCAAGAACCACCGCCCCGATCGGTCCACTCTATGCCCCACGCAAGCCACACCACGTGACATCAGACCTGCCTATCCAATAACCAACAAAAAGGCGCACCCATGTCAGGCAAATTCAAGAAACAGTTGTCATTGCTGGACCTCACCTTCATCGGCCTAGGTGCCATTTTCGGCTCCGGCTGGCTGTTCGCCGCCAGCCACGTCTCGGCCATCGCCGGCCCGGCCGGTATCCTTTCGTGGTTCCTGGGCGGCTTTGCCGTGCTCTTGCTGGGCATCGTCTATTGCGAGCTGGGCGCCGCCCTGCCCCGCGCCGGTGGCGTGGTGCGCTACCCGGTGTACTCGCATGGCCCGCTGCTGGGCTACCTGATGGGCTTCATTACCCTGATCGCCTTCTCCAGCCTGATCGCCATCGAAGTGGTCGCCTCGCGCCAGTACGCCGCCGCCTGGTTCCCCGGGCTGACCAAGGCCGGCTCCAGCGACCCGAGCGTGCTCGGCTGGCTGGTGCAGTTCGCCCTGCTGGGTCTGTTCTTCTTCCTCAATTACCGCAGCGTGAAAACCTTCGCCAAGGCCAACAACCTGGTCAGCGTATTCAAGTTCATCGTGCCGCTGCTGGTGATCGGCGTGCTGTTCACCTTTTTCAAACCGGAAAACTTCGAAGTCCAGGGCTTTGCCCCGTTCGGCCTGTCCGGAGTGGAAATGGCGGTGTCGGCTGGCGGCATCATCTTCGCCTACCTGGGCCTGACACCCATCATTTCGGTCGCCAGCGAGGTGAAGAACCCGCAGCGCACCATCCCGATCGCGCTGATCCTCTCGGTGCTGCTGTCGACCGCTATCTATGCCCTGCTGCAACTGGCCTTCCTCGGCAGCGTGCCAACCGAAATGCTGGCCAACGGCTGGGCCAGCGTAACCAAGGAACTGGCCCTGCCCTACCGTGACATCGCCCTGGCCCTGGGTGTCGGCTGGCTGGCCTACCTGGTGGTGGCCGATGCGGTAATCTCGCCCAGCGGCTGCGGCAACATCTACATGAACGCCACCCCACGCGTGGTCTATGGCTGGGCGCAGACCGGCACCTTCTTCAAGTACTTCACCCGTATCGATGCAGAATCCGGCATCCCGCGCCCGGCGCTGTGGCTGACCTTTGCCCTGTCGGTGTTCTGGACCCTGCCGTTCCCGTCCTGGGAAGCGCTGATCAACGTGGTTTCCGCAGCCCTGGTGCTGAGCTACGCCGTGGCCCCGGTCACCGTCGCCGCCCTGCGCCGCAATGCCCCCGACATGCCGCGCCCGTTCCGGGTCAAGGGCATGGGTGTGCTCGGCCCGCTGTCGTTCATCATCGCCGCGCTGATCGTGTACTGGTCCGGCTGGAACACCGTGTCGTGGCTGCTGGCCCTGCAGATCGTGATGTTCGTGCTGTACCTGCTGTGCGGCCGTTTCGTCCCGACCCAGCACCTGTCGCTGGCCCAGCAGGTGCGCTCGTCAGCGTGGCTGATCGGCTTCTACGCAGTCACCATCCTGCTGTCATGGCTGGGCAGTTTCGGCGGCCTGGGGGTGCTCGGCCACCCGTTCGACACCGTGGCCGTGGGCGCCTGCGCCCTGGGCATCTACTACTGGGGCGCAGCCACCGGTGTGCCGGCCCACCTGGTGCGCCTGGAGGGCGAGGATGAAAGCGAAGCTGGCGTTGAAACCTACAGCGGCCGTCCCGCTGTCGCTTCCTGAATCTTTCGCAAATGGACAAACCCATGAAACACATCCACGTCATCGACTCGCATACCGGCGGCGAACCGACCCGCCTGGTGATGCAAGGCTTCCCGGCACTGCACGGGCGCAGCATGGCCGAGCAACGCGACGAACTGCGCGAGCTGCACGATCAATGGCGCCGCGCCTGCCTGCTGGAACCGCGCGGCAACGATGTGCTGGTCGGCGCGCTGTACTGCCCACCAACCTCGGCCGACGCCACCTGCGGGGTGATTTTCTTCAACAACGCCGGCTACCTGAACATGTGCGGCCACGGCACCATCGGCCTGGTCGCCTCGCTGCAGCACCTGGGCCTGATTGCACCGGGCGAACACAAGATCGACACCCCGGTCGGCCAGATCACTGCAACCCTGCATGACGACGGTGCCGTCACCGTCGGCAACGTGCCGTCCTACCGCTATCGCCAGCACGTGGCGGTGGACGTGCCCGGGCATGGCGTGGTGCACGGCGACATCGCCTGGGGTGGCAACTGGTTCTTCCTGGTTGCCGAACACGGCCAGCGCATCGAACTGGACAACCGCGAGGCGCTGACCGACTACGCCTGGGCCATGCTCAAGGCCCTCGAAGCCCAGGGCATCAGCGGCGAGCACGGTGCGCCAATCGACCATGTCGAGCTGTTCGCCGACGACGCCAATGCCGACAGCCGCAACTTCGTGATGTGCCCCGGCAAAGCCTACGACCGCTCGCCGTGCGGCACCGGCACCAGCGCCAAGCTGGCCTGCCTGGCCGCCGACGGCAAGCTCGCCGAAGGCCAGACGTGGGTGCAGGCCAGCATTACCGGCAGCCAGTTCCACGGCCACTACCAGCGCGACGGCGAACGCATTCGCCCGTTCATCACCGGCCGCGCCTACATGACCGCCGACAGCACCCTGCTGATCGACGAACAGGACCCGTTCGCCTGGGGCATCTGAGCCCCGGTTTCTTCCCCGACTGAATACCGCCAGGAGCAAAACCATGAGCAACAATATCTTCACCGGCACCATGCCCGCCCTGATGACCCCGTGCACCGCCGAGCGCAAGCCAGACTTCGATGCCCTGGTGCGCAAGGGCCGCGAACTGATCGACGTCGGCATGAGCGCCGTGGTGTACTGCGGCTCGATGGGCGACTGGCCGCTGCTGACCGAAGCCGAGCGCCAGGAAGGCGTGGCCCGCCTGGTCGCCGCCGGCATCCCGACCATCGTCGGTACCGGCGCGGTGAACACCCGTGAAGCCGTATCCCACGCCGCCCACGCCGCCAAGGTTGGCGCTGCCGGCCTGATGGTCATCCCGCGCGTGCTCAGCCGCGGGGCCTCGCCGATCGCCCAGAAGCACCACTTCTCGGCCATCCTGGCTGCTGCACCGAAGCTGCCGGCGGTGATCTACAACAGCCCGTACTACGGCTTCGCCACCCGTGCCGACCTGTTCTTCGAACTGCGCCGCGAGTTCCCCAACCTGATCGGCTTCAAGGAATTCGGCGGTGGCGCCGACTTGCGCTACGCCGCCGAGCACATCACCTCCAAGGATGACGACGTCACCCTGATGGTCGGTGTCGACACCCAGGTGGTGCACGGCTTCGTCAACTGCAACGCCACTGGCGCCATCACCGGCATCGGCAACGCCCTGCCACGCGAAGTGCTGCACCTGGTGAGCCTGAGCAAGCAAGCGGCCAAGGGCGATGCCAAGGCCCGACGCCTGGCGCGCGAGCTGGAAGCGGCGCTGGCAGTGCTGTCGTCGTTCGATGAAGGCTGCGACCTGGTGCTCTACTACAAGCACCTGATGGTGCTGAACGGTGACAGCGAATACAGCCTGCACTTCAACGAGACCGACGTGCTGAGCGACGCCCAGCGCAACTATGCCGAGCAGCAGTACGCGCTGTTCCGCACCTGGTACGCCAGTTGGTCGGCTGAGCAGAACATCGCCTAAGCAGCCACTGCTTTCTCTGTGGGAGCGGGCATGCCCGCGAAACAGGCAACTCGGTGCCTGGCACCGACTTTGCCGGTGTTCGCGGGCTCGCCCGCTCCCACAGGGTAAGCAGTACACCCTTGCAACTGCATGTAATTTCCAAAGGAGGCTCCATGACCCTCACAGGCAACCTGCTGATCGGCCAGACGCCGGTAACCGGCAGCCGCGAAGCCATCCGTGCCATCAACCCGGCCAGCGGCCAGGTGCTGGAACCGGCCTACCACGGCGGCACCAGCGAACACGTGGCGCAGGCCTGCGAACTGGCCTGGGCCGCGTTCGATGCCTACCGCGAAACCTCGCTCGAACAACGGGCGCAGTTCCTCGAAAGCATCGCCACGCAAATCGAAGCGCTGGGCGATGTGCTGCTCGACCGCGCCGTGGCCGAAAGCGGCCTGCCCAAGGCGCGCATCCAGGGCGAACGTGGCCGCACCTGCACCCAGCTGCGTACCTTCGCCCGCGTGGTACGGGCCGGTGAATGGCTGGACGTGCGGGTCGACAACGCCCTGCCCGAACGCCAGCCCCTGCCGCGCGCCGACCTGCGCCAGCGCCAGGTGGCACTGGGGCCGGTGGCGGTATTCGGCGCCAGCAATTTCCCGCTGGCCTTCTCGGTGGCCGGCGGCGATACCGCCTCGGCCCTGGCCGCCGGCTGCCCGGTGGTGGTCAAGGCCCACGGCGCTCACCCGGGCACCAGCGAGCTGGTCGGCCAGGCAGTGGCAAAGGCCGTGAAGCAGTGCGGCTTGCCGGCCGGTGTGTTTTCGCTGTTGTACGGCTCCGGTCGTGAAGTGGGCATTGCGCTGGTCAGCGACCCGCGCATCAAGGCCGTTGGCTTTACCGGCTCGCGCAGCGGTGGCATTGCGCTGTGCCAGGCGGCCCAGGCCCGCCCGGAGCCGATCCCGGTGTACGCCGAAATGAGCTCGATCAACCCGGTGTTCCTGTTCGACACCGCCCTGCAGACCCGCGCCGAGGCACTGGCACAAGGCTTCGTCGCCTCGCTGACCCAGGGTGCCGGCCAGTTCTGCACCAACCCCGGCCTGGTGATTGCCCGCCAGGGGCCGGCGTTGCAGCGTTTCATCGACGCCGCCAGCGAACACGTGCGCCAGGCTGCGGCGCAGACCATGCTTACCCCGGGCATCTTCAGTGCCTACCAAGCCGGTGTCGGCGCCCTGGCCGCAAACGCCAATGCCCAGGCCGCCGCCAGTGGCCAGGCCGAGCAAGGCCCCAACCAATGCCAGGCGCAGCTGTTCGTGACCCAGGCCGAAGCGTTCCTCGCCGACCCGGCGTTGCAGGCCGAAGTCTTCGGTGCGGCGTCGCTGGTGGTGGCCTGCGCCAACGATGAGCAAGTGCGCCAGGTGGCCGAGCATCTGGAAGGCCAACTGACCGCCACCCTGCAATTGGACGATGCCGACATCGACAGCGCCCGCGCGCTGCTGCCGACCCTTGAGCGCAAGGCTGGCCGCATTCTGGTCAATGGCTGGCCGACCGGTGTAGAGGTATGCGACGCGATGGTCCACGGCGGGCCGTTCCCGGCCACCTCCGATGCCCGCACCACCTCGGTGGGCACGGCGGCGATCCTGCGCTTCCTGCGCCCGGTGTGCTACCAGGACTTCCCCGATGCCCTGCTGCCGCAGGCGCTGAAACACGGCAACCCGCTGCAACTGCGGCGCCTGCTCGACGGTAAACGGGAAGGCTGAGCATGGTCGAAACCGCTGAAACCGATATCGCCGTGGTCGGTGCCGGCATTGTCGGCGTCGCCTGTGCCCTGCAACTGGCCCGCCAAGGCCGCCGGGTAACCCTGGTAGACCGTCAGGCACCCGGCCAGGGCGCGTCCTACGGCAACGCCGGGCACCTGGCCACCGAGCAGGTATTCCCGATTGCCGACCTGTCGATTCTCAAACGCCTGCCGCGCATGCTGCTGGACCCGATGGGCCCGCTGCGCCTGGACTGGAAGTACCTGCCCAAGGCCATGCCGTGGTTCACCCGCCTGCTGCTCAACCTGCGCCCGGGCCCGTTTCAGCGCAGCGTGGCCGGCATCCGCACGTTGAACGAAGGCAGCCTGGGTGCCTGGCAGCGGCTGCTGGGTTCGATCGGGCGCAGCGAACTGTTCCAGGAAGATGGCTCGTTGCTGGTGTTCGAGCGGCCGGAGTCGCGCCAGGCCCTGGAGGCCTTGCGCGCACGCATGCAACAGCAGGCGGTGCCGGTGGACTTCTGGTCGGCCGACACCGTGCGCGAGGCGGCGCCGCAACTGAGCCCGTCGTTGCAGGGTGGGCTGTTCTTCCCACGTACCGGGCACTTCATCGACCCCTACCGGGTGGTGTGCGAACTGTTCGAAGCGGCCAAGGCCAGTGGCGTGCGCTTTATCCAGGCGCAGGTCGATGGCGGGCAGCTGCACAGCGGCGGGGTCAGCCTGGCCAGCGACCAGGGCACGCTCGAGGCCCGCCAGGTGCTGATCAGTTGTGGCGCGCATTCTGCGCGGTTGACCGGCGTGCTGACCGGCAAGCAGGTGCCACTGGACACCGAGCGCGGCTACCACCTAATGTTGCCTGGCGAGCATCAACGTTTGCCGTTTGCCGTCACATCGCTGGAGCGCAAGTTCATCATGACGCCCATGGCCGAGGGCTTGCGCCTGGCCGGCACGGTGGAATTCGCCGGGCTGGACGCGCCGCCGAGCATGCAGCGGGCGTGGCAGTTGCACCGCTTGAGCAAGGGGTTGTTCCGGAGGGACCTGAGTGTTGAAGGAGCGACGCCGTGGATGGGCTTCCGGCCTTCGTTGCCAGATTCGTTGCCGGTGATCGACCGGGTGTGTGATGGGCGGGTGCTGTTGGCGTTCGGGCATCAGCACCTGGGGTTGACCCAGGCGGCGGTGACGGCGGAATGGGTGGGGAGGTTGGCTGACAGGGAGAGTGGGGCTGATATGGCGCCTTACCGGTTGGATCGGTTCTAGATTCGGGGGCCGCTGTGCGGCCCCTTTCATGCCTCAGCGATAACGCTCGAGCCAGTGCGCATACGGTGCCGGCAAGGTCCAGGACGCTTTCTCCACACCCAACTCCTTGGCCGCAAAGTAAGCCCAGTGCGGGTCTGCCAGGTGCGCACGCCCTACCGATACCAGGTCCAGCTGGTTGGCCTGCAGCGCCGCTTCCGCCAGTTGCGGCGTACCAAACCCCCACGCCGAGGTCACCGGCAGCTTCGCCTCACGACGCACGCGCTCGGCAATCGGCCCCATGAACGCCGGGCCCCATGGGATCTTGGTGTCGGGAATGGTGAAGCCGACACTCACGCTCAGCAGGTCGAGGCCGCCAGCCTTGAAGCGGCGCGCCAGTTCGATCGACTCTTCCAGGGTCTGCTCATCGCGGCCGTCGTATTCCAGCACACCAAAACGCGCGGTCAGGGGCAGGTTCTCTGGCCATACCTCACGCACCGCTGCCAGGGTTTCCAGCAGGAAGCGGCTGCGGTTGTCGAAGCTGCCACCGTAGGCGTCGGTACGCTTGTTGGAGTGTTCGGAGAAGAAACTCTGGCCCAGGTAACCATGGGCAAAGTGCAGCTCGATCCACTCGAAACCGGCATCGTGCGCACGGCGGGCGGCATCGACGAAGTCCTGCTTGACCCGGGCGATGTCGTCCAGGGTCATCTCGCGCGGCACTTGTGGCAGGTGCGCACCGAAGGCGATGGCGGACGGGGCGATGGTTTCCCAGCCGCGGGCGTCGTCCGCGGCAATGTGGTCGTCACCTTCCCAAGGGCGGTTGGCGCTGGCCTTGCGCCCGGCATGGGCAATCTGGATACCCGGCACGGAACCGGCGGCCTTGATTGCCTGCACCACCGGCACGAAAGCCTGGGCGTGGGCATCGCTCCAGATACCGGCGCAACCGGGGGTGATGCGCCCTTCCGGTGCCACGGCAGTGGCCTCGACCACCAACAGGCCGGCACCGCCACGGGCCAGGCCGGCCAGGTGCACGTGGTGCCAGTCGTTGATCATGCCGTCCTCGGCCATGTACTGGCACATCGGCGGAATGGCAATGCGGTTGCGCAGGGTGACGTCCTTGAGGGTATAGGGTTCGAACAAGGCGGACATGAGCAAGCTCCCGGGCTGTCTGATTACGATAGTTCGATCATAATCGAACTATGGCAATTAATGATAGCCCCGTTATCATGACGACCATGCGAGCCTATCAACATCCCAATTCTGAAGACCTGACTCTAGAGCGTGTGCTCTATGCGCTGAGCGACCCGGTGCGCCTTGGCATTGTCCGCCACCTGGCCGGCGTGGCCGAGGCCAGCTGCGGTGAGCTCGATGGCGGGCGGCCGAAGTCGAGCATGTCGCACCACTTCCGCGTGCTGCGTGATGCAGGGTTGGTGCATACACGCAATGTAGGAACCACCCACATGAATTCGCTGCGCCGTGAAGTCATGGAGGGGCGGTTCCCAGGGTTGCTGATTTGCATTTTGCAGCAGCAGTGATGTTTCAACTATCCCGTTTACGCGGTAACGCGCAACTCAAGTCGGGTAAATATGCACGGCCGTAAATCCGGCCACATAATCACCGCTTAGGTGTTTTCGACTGCCATAACAATATCTCTGCAAGTTGTCGACGATTTCAAAATCACCAAGCTGACCATATTTATTCTTTTCAGCAGTCTCACACGTTTCGTAGTACTCTTCGCCTGATTGAGTACGCACCACTACATAGTCACTCCCCCCAATTTCATGGAAGGTCCGATCCTGAGCAATTTGGACCTTGCCGCCACCCATAAAGATCTTGCCCCGCGTAATCGCTAACAGCCCTTTGAGTTGTTGCATACCTTCAAGGCTGTTTTTGTACACCGGAATTGGCGCCTTTTTAATTTCTACCTTGTCGCCAGCCGAGACCTTGGTAACACTGTAAAAAACGTCATTCTCAAAAACAAGATCACGATTATTCACATGCGACAGTACATCCTCATTGGTGATATCTGCTTGGTAGCTGATGGTCTCAGAATTTCTCACATAAACCTTGGGGCCATCCGTCTCACTCAGTCGAAAAATGCGGATAGTGATAGGGTATTCCAGCACATCGCCCATCCCGAGGCCTAACAGAAGAGACTTCGCAACTACCCGCGGCGGTAATTTTTGTGAATCATTCATATTCAAGCACTCCATACAAGATGAGCGCTGAATATATCCGCCGCCACCCCACAGAAAAACTGGCAAAAATATCAGTTACCAAAATATTGAAAGAGTGCTAACCAACATCCTCTTTGGACAAAGTAAAGCGGCAGGCCCTTCCACCTCGCAACATGCACTCTTGATGCTCTACCTCAGCCCCCCCCAATGCCCCGATCAAGGCCAGATCCAACTCGCACACCACGGGGTGCGCCTTGGCCAGGTGATGAAACACGCAATTGTGGGCAACGATCTGCGGCTCGCCCCCCGAGCGGAAGAACACCTGCGCCTCGTACCCGGCATTGTTCATGTGCTCGACGATGCGTGCTTCATCCACCACTTGATGCTCCAGGTCCGCCGCCAGCTTACGCCCCAGCTGGCGCATCAGCGCCAGCAACGCCTCCTGCCCCAGCAAGCCGGCCACTTCCGCAATCAGCAGGTTGGCCAGCAACGGGTACTGCCGCGGGAACAGTTCGCGGGCCTGTTCGGTCAGCTCGTGCAACTGCTCCGGGCGTCGCCCGGTGGGCCGGGTAGCGCCACGCTTGACCAGGCCGTCGCGCTCCAGCGCTGCCAGGTGCTGGCGCACCGCCGTGCGGGTGATGGCCAGGGCCTGCGCCAGGTCGTCGATGCTCATGCCGGCCGGCTGGAGCAGCAACGCATGGAGCAGGTCCTGTTGGGTACGGCCCAGGCCTTCGAGCATCAGAATTTGTCCGGGAACTGTTTGACCAACGCCGCAGCCAGGGCGTCGGACAGGGTCAGGATATGCTCGCGCATCATCGCCCAGGTGCGCACCTCGCCCACGTAGTCAGCGGCCGCCAGCTGGTCGATCTGGGCCACGTGGTGCCCGCCGTGGGCGCTGAGCAGCGTCAGCAGGGTCGGTTCGGGCAGGTTCGGGTTGGCCTTGGCCAGGAACGCAGCGATGGCCTTGGCATTGCTGGACAGCTCATTGACCGCGGCTTGCTGGCCTTTTTTGTCCTTGGCCACGGTGGCGTCGCTGTAGTGCTTGATGGCGCCCCAGTGGCCGGCCAGCATTTTCAGCAACTGATCGGCGGCGGGCTGGCCGTACAGTGGGGCAATGCTGTTGGCGATCCTGGTGGCGTCGGTGACTACTTCCTTGGCGGCGACTTCAGCCTCCTTGGCGTTGCCAGCCTGGTTGGCGACAGCATAGTTGCGCACCCAGAAGATGTGCTCGACCCAAAGGTCGCGCAGGGCCATGCGCGTGGTCATTGCAGCAGATTCGGCGGGTTTGGCGGCGGGGGTTTCGCTGGAGTAGGAGTAGCTTTGGCTCCATGCCGGCTGGGCGCACAGGGCGAGCAGCAGTAAGGCGGCAATCTTGATGTTCATGACGGCACCCTTCTGGAAGGGGATCGACTGACAAGATTAATTTAAGCATCAAAATATGTTTTTATTGGGGTCAGCCCAGATTTCAGATCAGTGGTTCTCCTGTACCGGCCTCTTCGCGGGCTTGCCCGCTCCCACAGGTACACCACAGCTTTCGAGAACTGTGATGTACCTGTGGGAGCGGGCAAGCCCGCGAAAGGGCCGGTACAGGCAACAAAAAAGCCACGAGGTTTCCCCCGTGGCTTCTTTCACAACGATGGCCGCTTACAGCGCCATGTCGTTCTCAGGCTTGCTTTCCGCCGGCTGGCTCGGTGCAACCGTGGTGCCGACGCTTTCGTCGATCACCGGTGGCTTCTCGAGCTGCAGCACTTCAGCGGTGTAGTTCCACTCTTTCTGGGTGGCCGCCGCCGAGTCGTTCAGCTTGGTGCCGTAGCTCGGCACGATCTGCTTGATCTTGGCCTGCCACTCTGGGGTAGCGACCTTCTCCTTGAACACGGTTTCCAGCACGTTCAGCATGATCGGCGCAGCGGTCGAAGCACCTGGCGATGCACCCAGCAGGCCGGCAATGGTGCGGTCTTCGGAAGCGACCACTTCGGTGCCCAGCTTCAGCACGCCGCCCTTCTCGGCATCACGCTTGATGATCTGCACGCGCTGGCCGGCCTGCCACAGGCGCCAGTCTTCCTTCTTGGCGTTCGGGAAGTAGGTGCGCAGGGCTTCGAAGCGGTCGTCGTCAGACAGCATCAGCTGGCCAGCGAGGTATTCGACCAGCGGGTACTGGTCGATACCGACCTTGGTCATCGGCCACACGTTGTGGGTGGTGGTGCTGCTCAGCAGGTCCAGGTACGAGCCGTTCTTCAGGAACTTGGTCGAGAAGGTGGCGAATGGGCCAAACAGGATCACCCGCTTGCCGTCCAGCACACGGGTGTCCAGGTGCGGTACCGACATGGGTGGCGCGCCGGTCGAGGCGATGCCGTAGGCCTTGGCCATGTGCTGCATGGCGATGGTCGGGTTCTCGGTCACCAGGAACGAGCCACCCACCGGGAAGCCTGCGTATTCCTTGGCTTCAGGAATGCCCGACTTCTGCAGCAGCTTCAGTGCGCCACCGCCGGCACCGATGAACAGGAACTTGGCGTCGGTGGCCGACTCGGTACCATCCTTCAGGTTCTTGTACTCGACGTGCCAGGAGCCGTCCTTGTTGCGGGTGATGTCCTGCACTTCGCTGGACAGCTTCAGGTCGAAGTTGTCCTGGGTTTTCAGGTGGCCGACGAACTGGCGGGTGATCTCGCCGAAGTTGACGTCGGTGCCGATCGGCGTCCAGGTCACGGCCAGCTTCTGGTTCGGGTCGCGGCCTTCCATCATCAGCGGGACCCACTTGGCGATCTGCGCGTGGTCCTCGGAGTACTGCATCGGGCGGAACAGCGGGCTGGCCTGCAGCGCGTCGTAACGCTTCTTCAGGAACTTGATGTTGTCATCGCCCCACACGAAGCTCATGTGCGGCGTGGTGTTGATGAACGAGTGCGGGTTCTTCAGCACGCCCTGGCGCACCTGCCAGGCCCAGAACTGGCGGGAGATCTGGAAGGCCTCGTTGATTTCGATGGCCTTGCTGATGTTGACGTTGCCGTCTTTGTCTTCCGGGGTGTAGTTCAGCTCAGCCAGCGCGGAGTGGCCGGTACCGGCGTTGTTCCAGCCGTTGGAGCTTTCCTCGGCCACGCCGTCCAGGCGCTCGACCATTTCCATCGACCAGCTTGGCTCCAGCTCGTGCAGCCACACGGCCAGGGTGGAGCTCATGATGCCGCCGCCGACCAGCAGCACGTCTACTTTCTTGGTTTCTGCGGCGTACGCTTGCATGCAGCTTGCAGCGACAGCCAGACCCAGCAAGGTCTTGCCAGCTTTCTTGAACATTGATCAATTCCAGTCAGGAGAACGGAGGGCGGGCCTGTGGCTGGCCCTGGTAACGCGTGTTCTTCAGCGCAGGCTTGTTGTGATCATTGTTCAGCAGCCAGAGAACCAGAAAACGACCCGGCCTTTTGTCGAATTGACCGACAGCGCTGAATCGTTTTTCCGGATTGTAACCGAATTGCCAGCACAAACAAATTGCCGCCCGGCGCGTCAAGGCGGCGGGTTGCCCCAGTGACGGATTGCCGCGCCGGCAAACAAAAACCCCCGGCCATGTACATGACCGGGGGCCTTGGATCACGCCGCAAGCGTCGCGATCAGGGTACCGCCAAGATTACTGCTGCTGAGGCAGTTTATCGATCGGGCCGCAGCCACCGATGATCTTGGAGATGGAAACCGAAGGGTGGAACAGGTAGTCGTAGCTGCAGTTTTTCGGCTGGTTGTAAACCTGGCCAGTGCAACCCGACAGCAGGGCAACACCCGAAACGACAGCAACGGCTACGGTAGCCTTGAACAGCTTTTTCATACTAAATCCTTTATATGAATCATCTTCGGCCATCATTCTGATGGCGCGGGGATGATACAGAACCCGAGCCTTGGATCCAAGTCGCAATGTGCTAGTTGTAGGAGCGGCCTTGTGTCGCGATGGGCCGCAAAGCGGCCCCTGCCCTACAACTGAAACTCAGAATAATCCCCTTCCATGTAGGCAATTTCCCAAACATACTGCCAAACCGCTCAAACGGTTGCGACGGATTAAGTCGCGCTCTAGTCTCGGCTTGTCGTTGCAAAATCAACGACCGGCTTTGACAGGCCGACTACTCAAGTTTCCGTTGCGGCGCTTTATGGCAGCTGTACATGGGGCACATCCGTGTGCGCCGGGTCTCTTGGGTAACCGGTCTGTCAACCTATGTATAGCTGCCTCCATTCGTTTGACAGCGTTGCCAGGCGGCTCCACTTACCCAGGAGCTCTCATGCGCAAGATAGTCCCCGATCCACCCCACTCCCTCGACTCCACCCAGGCGCTGCAAGACACCCTGGTTCAATCCTCAGAGTACGTACTCTGCGCGCTGTTCGTCGCTCGCCAGTCCGTGCAACTCAAACCCGCTGCGCCAAGTTCGATCGTTATGCAGGCCGTTATTCATGAAATGGAAGCGGTACAGGGGCTGGTCGAGTCGGCATTGATGCAATTGCAGATGCAGGCCCATTTACCGGCTGAGCCACGCACCTTGCACTAAGCAGGTCTGGCCTCTTCGCGGGTAAACCCGCTCCCACAGGAGGTAATCATTGCCCTCAAGTACTGCGCCGTACCTGTGGGAGCGGGTTCACCCGCGAAGAGGCCGGCCCAGACACCCAAGATTCCAGGGAGAAAAACAATGCCCACCGACGACACAAAGCAACCCACCACAGCCGGCAAGACCTGCTTCTACCAAGGCGAAAACAACACCCACCCGCTATTCCGCATCGCACCCGGCATCCCCTGCCAGGACGCCCGCGAACAGGCCTCCGAACTGATGGGGTATGTCCACGACCTGATCATCACCGGTCTGATGGACGGCGACCAGAAACTGATCTGGGCATCGCATTACCTCAGTGCGATGGCGAAGGCGCTGCTGGACGATGCCGAATTGGGGATGATGAAAAAATAAGCCACAACGAAAAAGCCCCTGGAAACTTGCGCTTCCAGGGGCTTCATCTTGTATGGCGGAGAGATAGGGATTTGAACCCTAGGTACTGTTGCCAGTACAACGGATTTCGAATCCGTCCCGTTCGACCACTCCGGCATCTCTCCAATGCCGCGCATCATACCAGCGTTCTTTTGAAAGGCAAATCTTTTTTTCAAAAAAATCGCGTGGTATCAGGCGCTTGCGTGAACGTAGCGCTTACAGCGGCACGCCCAGGCGCTTGGCAACTTCTTCGTAGGCTTCGATCACGTCGCCCAGGCCCTGGCGGAAGCGGTCCTTGTCCATCTTCTTGCGGGTCTCTTTGTCCCACAGGCGGCAGCCGTCCGGGCTGAACTCGTCGCCCAGCACGATCTGGCCGTGGAATACACCGAACTCCAGCTTGAAGTCGACCAGCAGCAGGCCGGCGTCATCGAACAGCTTGCTCAGCACTTCGTTGACTTTCAGCGACAGCTTTTTCATTTCCGCCAGTTGCTCGGCGGTGCCCCAGCCGAACGCGACAACGTGGGATTCGTTGATGAAGGGGTCGCCCTTCTCGTCGTTCTTCAGGAACAGCTCGAAGGTGGACGGCTCCAGCTTGATGCCCTCCTCCACGCCCAGGCGCTTGACCAGGCTGCCGGCGGCGTAGTTGCGCACCACGCACTCGACCGGGATCATGTCCAGCTTCTTCACCAGGCACTCGTTGTCGCCCAGCAGCTTGTCGAACTGGGTCGGCACGCCGGCTTCTTCCAGTTTCTGCATGATGAAGGCGTTGAACTTGTTGTTCACCATGCCTTTGCGGTCGAGCTGTTCGATGCGCTTGCCGTCGAACGCCGAAGTGTCGTTACGGAACAGCAGGATCAAGCGGTCGGCGTCGTCGGTCTTGTAAACCGATTTGGCCTTGCCGCGGTAGAGTTCGTCGCGTTTTTCCATGATTGGGCTCCGCTTGCTTGAGGTGTTGGGCTAGGCGATTTCACGCCAGTCGAGCCCGTGTTCCTGATTCGCCACCTGGAGCCAGTCCGGGTCGCACCCAAGGGTGTCGACGAAGCACTGGCGGGCCAAGTGTGGCAGGTTGTTCTTGCTGCTGAGGTGGGCCAGCACCAGGTGTTGCAGGTTGCTCCAGCCCAACTCGTGCACCAGGCGCGCGGCCTGGTGGTTGTTCAAATGCCCTTGCAGGCCACCCACCCGCCGCTTGAGGAAGGCCGGGTAGTGGCCACGCGCCAACAGGTCGCGGCAGTGGTTGGCCTCGATCAGCAGTGCATCCAGGCCCTGGTAACGCTCCAGCAGCCGCGCGTCGTACGAGCCCAGGTCGGTCAGCATGCCGAAGCGCCGCTGGCCGTCGCCGACCACGTATTGCAGTGGTTCGTAGGCGTCGTGCTCGACCCGCGCCGCGGTCACCTCCAGGCTGCCGATACGCAGGCTGTCGCCACAGGCGAGAAAACCGGCCACCTCCACCGGTTTGCGCAAGCCGCGCAAGGTCCCTTGGCTGAGGTAGACCGGTACATTGTAGCGCCGCGACAGCAAGCCGACCCCATGCACGTGGTCAGCATGTTCGTGGGTGACCAGTACCGCACTGAGCTGGGCCGGCGACACACCGAGCAACGCCAGGCGCCGCTCGGTCTCGCGCAGGGAAAAGCCGCAATCGACCAGGATGAAGGTGTCACCACTGGCGATCAGCGTGCCGTTTCCCTGGCTGCCGCTTCCGAGTACCGCGAAGCGCACTTAGCCCAGGTGGTCCTGAATGGCGCTGAGCACGCGGCGGGCGACATCGGCCGGGGCCACGGTGTTGATGTTCTTCTCGACCGTGACCTGCACGCTGTCACCCACCTTGCTCAGGCGTACCTGATAACGCTCGGCACGGGCTTCACGCTCTTCCTTGGTCGGTTCGCTGCCGAACATGCGGCCGAAGAAACCAGGCTCGTTCTGCTTGTCTTCGGGCTTTTCCGACAGGTTGATGTAATACAGGCCCAGGCTGCGGTTGATGTCCTCGACGCGCCATTCGCCGCCCTGCTCCAAGGCACGGCCCACGCTGGACCAGGCACGGTCCAGGTCGGCACCCAGGTACAGCACCGGGTTGCCACTGCCGTCTTCGCTCAGGCTGACACGGCTGGGTGCGTCGAAGTCGCGCGCGGCCAACAGCGATACCGAACCGCCCTTCTCGGCACTGCGGTTCATGCTGGCGAGCATTTCGTCGACCAGCAGGGCGTCGGCCCCGGTATTGCTGGAGCTGGACGGGAAGTCCGGCTCGGCGGTGCTGCCGGCCGGGCGCTCGATGCTGACCACGTACACTTCGGAGGTGTTGCGCTGCACGCCAGGCTCCATGCGCACCCGCACGCGCACTTCGCTGTCACTGCTGCTGGCCGTGCTGGCCAGGCGCTGGCCGAGGGACGCCGACAGCTCGTCGAAACGCTGCCAGGTGGTGTTGAATTCACCGGTCTGTGGGCGCTCTTCGGCGATGCGGAAACCGTTGTCCTCGAAGAACTGGCGGGCCACTGGCCACACTTCGGCCGGCGAATGCTGGGCCAGCACCCAACGGCTGCTGCCGCTGCGCTGCAGGCTGTAGTCGGTGACCTGGGCGGCGCCGCCGGTCAACGGTTGCGGGCGCGGCACCTCGAACTCGCCAGTGGCGTTGTCGTCGGCGACGTTACGCGGAATCGGCAGCAGCGGGTCAAGGCGCTTGATGTTGCTGGCGTCCGGCGGCAGCTGCATCGGCGCGGTCGGGTGCGCCTGCAGGTAATCGCTGCCGCGGTCGCGGAAATAGCCATCCTCGCCCCACAGCCAGCCACACCCACTGGTGCTGGAAATGATCAGGGCAAGGGCGGAAAGACCAGCCAGTCGCTTCATGCGGTGTACTTCCTCTTAAACCAGTACGCCGGACTGGCGCAAGGCAGTACGGACTTTTTCGTGGCAGCCTTCGCTCAGCCAGGTCAGCGGCAGGCGAATGCCTTTTTGCATCAGGCCCATTTCGACGAGTGCCCATTTCACCGGGATCGGGTTGGACTCGCAGAACAGGTCTTTGTGCAGCGGCATGAGTTTTTCGTTGATTGCGCGGGCCTTCTCGGCATTGCCCGCAAGGGCGGCCTCGCACAGGTCGGCCATTTCGCGCGGGGCGACGTTGGCGGTGACGGAAATGTTGCCCTTGCCGCCCATCAGGATCAGCTCGACGGCGGTCGGGTCATCGCCGGACAGGACGATGAAGTCACTGTCGACGCCATCGATGATGGCCTTGGCGCGGGCCAGGTCGCCGGTGGCTTCCTTGATGCCGATGATGTTCTTGACCTTCGACAGGCGGATCACGGTCTCGGCCTGCATGTCGCAGGAGGTGCGGCCGGGTACGTTGTAGAGGATCTGCGGGATGTCGACGGCTTCGGCAATGTGCTTGAAGTGCTGGTACAGGCCTTCCTGGGTCGGCTTGTTGTAGTACGGTACCACCAGCAGGCAGGCGTCGGCACCGGCATTCTTGGCGTTCTGGGTCAGGTGCACGGCTTCGGCAGTGGAGTTGGCACCGGTGCCGGCGATGACCGGGATCGGCTTGTTGCTGCGCTTGACGCGCTCGACCACGTGCTTGATGACCAGAATGTGTTCTTCGACATCCAGCGTGGCGGACTCACCGGTTGTGCCGACAGCGACAATCGCGTGGGTGCCGTTTTCCAGGTGGAAGTCTACAAGTTTGTCGAGGCTGCCCCAGTCCACACGCCCTTGTGCATCCATGGGTGTGACCAATGCCACCATACTGCCCGCAATCATGTAACTGCTCCTGCCGGAAAAAGAGAGCGGTAATGGTACTGGGGGCATCGGCCTTGCACAAGCGAAGCAGGCGGGCGGAGCATTCCCCTCGGCGCCTTATTTCGCTACCCTTGCTGCTTTGATCGGTGCAGCGCGGCCCGCCGGGCCGTCGACCTTGCTCCCCGCCAGCGTCCACGACCTCGCATGCGAGCCCCGGGCCCTGCCGACAGGAGGCTTTCGCCCGTCCTGTGCCGACCGCTCATCGCTTTAGGAATGCTGCATGTCCACCCCCACCGTCCGTGAACAATTCCTTGTCATCAGTGCCCTGGGCCCGAACCCCATGGAACTGGCCAACGTCCTCAGCCGCGCTGCGTTCGAGAACCGCTGCGCGGTGGTCACCTCGCGCCTGAGCCGCCACGGCGAGACCAGCGCCCTGGTACTGCAGGTGGGCGGCAGCTGGGATGCCCTGGCACGCCTCGAAGCCATGCTGCCGGGCCTGGGCAAGAAGCACGGCCTGACCCTGGACGTGGTGCGCAGCGCCGACCAGGAAGTGCGCCCGCAGGCCCTGCCCTATGTGGCCTATGTCAGCGCCGCCTACCGCCCGGACATCATCAACGAGCTGTGCCAGTTCTTCCTCGACCACCGCGTCGAACTGGAAGCCATGACCTGCGACACCTACCTGGCGCCGCAAACCGGCAGCAGCATGCTCAACGCCCAGTTCACCGTGATCCTGCCGGCCGGCACCCAAATAAGCTGGCTGCGTGACCAGTTCCTGGACTTTGCCGACGCGCTGAACCTGGACGCCCTGATCGAGCCTTGGCGCCCACAGAACCCCATGTAAGGAGCCACCATGGCCGTAGCACTCGACCAACCGGTCGCCGACTTCCAGGCCCAGGCTACCAGCGGGCAAACCGTGAGCCTGGCCGAACTCAAGGGCCGCCAGGTGGTGGTGTACTTCTACCCGAAGGACAGCACGCCAGGCTGCACCACCGAGGGCCAGGGCTTTCGCGACCAGCATGACGCGTTTGCCGCGGCCAACACCGTGGTGTTCGGCGTGTCACGCGACGGCATCAAGTCGCACGAGAACTTCAAGGCCAAGCAAGGCTTCCCATTCGAGCTGATCAGCGACAAGGACGAGGCCCTCTGCCAGCTGTTCGACGTGATCAAGCTGAAGAAACTGTATGGCAAGGAATACCTGGGCGTTGATCGCAGTACCTTCCTGATCGACAAGCACGGTGTACTGCGCCAGGAATGGCGTGGGGTGAAGGTACCGGGGCATGTGGATGCCGTATTGGCTGCTGCCCAGGCCCTGAACAAGGCTTGAGATTGCTGTGGGCTGCTTTGCAGCCCCGGTTACATCAAAGCATCGGCGAAACACTAGGCTCCTGCCGCGGCCAGGCATCCAGCACCGCCTTGATCAAGGTCGCCAACGGGATCGCGAAGAAGATCCCCCAGAACCCCCACAGCCCGCCAAACAGCAATACCGCGCAAATGATCGCCACCGGGTGCAGGCTCACCGCCTCGGAGAACAGCAGCGGCACCAGCACGTTGCCATCCAGCGCCTGGATGATCGCGTACACCGTCATCAGGTAGATGAACTGGTCACCCCAGCCCCACTGGAACAACGCAATCAGGGTCACCGGCACGGTCACCACCACCGCACCCACGTAGGGCACCACCACCGACAGCCCCACCAGCAGGGCCAGCAGCGCGGCGTAGTTGAGCCCCAGGCTGATGAAGGCGATGTAGGTGGCAATGCCGCAAATCAGGATCTCGATGCCCTTGCCACGGATATAGTTGGCAATCTGCCGGTTCATCTCGCTGCCCACGCGGTTCAGCAGGGTGCGCTGGCGTGGCAGGTAGCCGCTGACCCAACGGCCGATCAGTTCGCGGTCCTTGAGGAAGAAGAACACCAGGATCGGCACCAGCACCAGGTAGATCATGGCGTTGACCAGCAGCGGCAGGCTGGACAACGAGAAGGTCAGTGCCCACTGGCCGAACTTGCCGATTTCCCCGCGCACCGACTCGATGGCATGCAGCACCTGCTCATCCGACACCAGGTGCGGGTAGCGTTCGGGCAACAGCAACAACAGCGACTGCCATTTGCCGAGCATGCCCGGCAGCTCGTTGAACAGGGTGATCAGCTGATGCCACAGCAGCGGCACCAGCACCAGCATGAACACGGCCAGCGCGCCCATGAACAGGGCGAACACCAGCATCACTGCCAGCCGGGTCGGTACCCGCAGGCGCTCCAGGGCATTGACCAGCCCTTGCATGAGGAACGCCAGCACCATGCCTGCCAGTACCGGTGCGAGCATGCCACCCAGCGTGAGCACTGCGGTAAAAGCCAGGAACAGCAAGACCGCCAGCACCACCGCTTCCTCATCGGAGAAGTAGCGCTGCATCCAGTCGCGAAGCACTTTGAACATTGACGATCCTTGGAAAGACTCAGGCCTTGCGCAGCCAGTAAGTGTAGGTGCCAGCCTCGGCCGTCTCCTGCAGCAGGGTATGACCGGCCAACTGGGCGAAAGTGCGGAAGTCGCGCTGCGAACCGGCGTCGGTGGCGATCACCTTGAGCACCGCGCCGCTGGCCAGGCGGTTGAGCTCCATCTTGGCCTTGAGCAGCGGCAGCGGGCAATTCAGCCCGCTGGCGTCCAGTTCGGCGTCACAGGTCAGGGTGTCACTCATTGCGGGGCTCTCCAAAGGCATTGCCGGGCAGCTTCTTGGCTGGGTCGGCTAGGATAGCGCCACTGGTCGCCAACGTGTGAGCCCGCTACAGTAGGTATCTTTGACCGACGCGAGTTTCATGCATGAATCTACTGCGCCCTACCCTGCTGACGCTGGCCTGCCTGCTGGCCCTCCCTGGCCATGCAGACGACCTGCCATCACTGGGCGACGCCAGTTCCGCAATCGTCTCGCCACAACAGGAACACCAGCTTGGCCGCGCCTGGCTGAGCCTGTTGCGTGGCCAGGTCAACCAGCTGAACGATCCGCAACTCAAGGACTATGTTGAAACCAGCGTGTACCGACTGGCCGAAACCAGCCAGTTGCAGGACCGGCGCCTGGAATTCATCCTCATCGACAGCCGCGAACTGAACGCCTTCGCGGCCCCGGGCGGCATCGTCGGGGTCAACGGCGGGCTGTTCCTCAACGCCCAGACCGAAGGCGAGTACGCCTCGGTACTGGCCCACGAACTGGCGCACTTGTCGCAACGCCACTTCGCCCGTGGCGTCGAGGCCCAGCAGCGCATGCAGCTGCCGATGATGGCGGCGCTGCTGGCCGGTATCGTGCTGGCGGCGGGCGGCGGTGGCGATGCCGGTATCGGCGTGATCGCCGGCACCCAGGCGGCGGCGATCCAGGAACAGCGCCGCTTCTCGCGGCAGAACGAACAGGAAGCCGACCGCATCGGCATCCAGAACCTGGAAAAGGCCGGTTACGACCCGCGCAACATGCCAACCATGTTCGAGCGCCTGGCGCGGCAATACCGCTATGACGCCAAACCACCGGAATTCCTGCTGACCCACCCGGTGACCGAATCGCGTATCGCCGACACCCGCAACCGTGCCGAGCAGGCTCCCAAGGGCGGCGTCGAGGACAGCATGCGTTACCAGCTGATCCGTGCCCGGGTGGCACTGACCTACGAAGGCACCCCAGGGCTGGCGGCCAAACGCTTCCGCGCCCAACTGGACGAAGACCCCAAGCTGGACGCCGCGCGTTACGGCCTGGCCCTGGCGCAGATCAAAGGTGGCCAGCTGAACGAGGCGCGCGAGCTGCTCAAGCCGCTGCTGGCCAAGGCCCCCAACGACATTACCTACAACCTGGCGCAGATCGACCTGGACATCACCAACAACCGCCTGGCGGATGCGCAGCAGCGTGCTGAACGCATGCAGGGGCTGTACCCGGGCAACTACCCGCTGAAGCAGGTGCGTGCCGATCTGCTGGTGAAACTGAACAAGCCCGCCGAGGCGGAAAAGGTGCTGAACGAACTGGTGAAGAGCCGGCCGGATGACCCGGACGTGTGGTACGACATGGCCGAAGTGCGGGGCCTTTCGGGCAATACCATTGGCTTGCACCGGGCGCGGGCCGAGTACTTCACCCTGGTGGGCGATTTCGACCAGGCCATCCAGCAGCTGGATTACGCCAAGCGCCGGTCGGGCGGGAACTTCCCGCTGGCAGCACAGATTGACCAGCGCCAGCGCGAGATCATGGAGCAGAAGCGCATGGTTCAGGAAATGATGGGGCGTTGAGAGCCCTTTCGCGGGTAAACCCGCTCCCACAGGGACCGCACCGCCCGTGAGCGCTGCGCTGTACCTGTGGGAGCGGGTTTACCCGCGAAGAAAGCGACGCGGTCTGGCGTCAGGCGTTACCGGACAACTTCAGGCGCGCTGCCTGGGTAAAGTCCAGCATCCGGTTCAACGGCTTGATCGCCTTCGGCACCAGCGCCGGGTCGACAAAGATCTCGTTCGTGCCATTACGCAGGCAATCCAGCACCCGCTCCAGGGTATTCATCGCCATCCATGGGCAGTGCGCGCAGCTGCGGCACGCCGCGCCGTTACCGGCGGTCGGGGCTTCGACGAACTCCTTGTCCGGGCACAGCTGCTGCATCTTGTAGAAAATGCCGCGGTCGGTAGCAACGATGAAGGTCTTGTTCGGCAGGGTCTGGGCAGCCTTGATCAGCTGGCTGGTGGAGCCGACCGCGTCGGCCAGCTCGATCACCGCCTCCGGCGATTCAGGGTGCACCAGGATCGCGGCATCCGGATACAGCGCTTTCATGTCGGCCAGCTGGCGCGACTTGAACTCTTCGTGGACGATGCAGGCACCGTCCCACAGCAGCATGTCGGCACCGGTTTGCTTCTGGATGTAGCGGCCCAGGTGCTGGTCGGGGCCCCAGATGATGGTTTCGCCGTTGTCCATCAGGCTTTCGACGATTTCCAGCGCGCAGCTCGAAGTCACCACCCAGTCGGCACGGGCTTTCACGGCCGCAGAAGTGTTGGCATAGACCACCACGGTGCGCTCGGGGTGCTGGTCGCAGAACGCCGAGAACTCCTCCACCGGGCAGCCCAGGTCGAGGGAGCAGGTAGCCTCCAGGGTCGGCATGAGCACGCGTTTTTCCGGGGTGAGGATCTTGGCTGTCTCGCCCATGAAACGGACACCGGCAACGACTACGGTTTGCGCTGGGTGGTTCTTGCCGAAGCGGGCCATTTCCAGCGAGTCGGATACGCAGCCGCCGGTTTCTTCGGCCAGCGCCTGGATGACCGGGTCGCAGTAGTAATGGGCGACCAGCACGGCGTTCTGGGCCTTGAGCTCGGCAGCGATGGCCGCACGGTACTCGGCCTCCTGCTCGGCTGTCAGCGGGTTGGGCTGCTTGGCGTCGAGGTGGGCCTGAACCAACAGGCGTTCGGAAATCTGGGTCATGATCGCTGGACCTGCAGGCGCGTGCGCGCGTCAAATCGAGTGTATCACCCGGCCCTGACAGATCGGCTAAGGGTGCCGGACGGCACACAGGCCGCCACGGCCTCTGCGGGCGCGGATTATTATCGGAGGCCGAAGGCTACAGATAATCCAGCGATTTCTAAAGCGGTTTTTGTGTTGCCTGTGCCGGCCTCTTCGCGGGCGCGCCCGCGAAGAGGCCGGCACAGGAGAAGCGATCAACCCTGCGGCGACAGGGCCGCCAGGTGCGAGGCCATGAGCATGGCGAACTCTTCCACGGTCATCTTCTGGCCGTTGAAATCGACCATGCCGTCGGCATAGTGCAGGCTGCTCACCACATCGGTGCCCTGCACGGTGCCCATGCCACTCTGCAGCGCCATCATGCCGAGCATTTCACCGGCCTGGCTCGATTGCAAGGCGATGGCCTGGGCGTCGGTCTGGCCGTCCAGCAGCGCCTGCAAGGTCGCCAGGTCACCAATCATCGGTTTGGACAGCGACAGCTTGCTCTTCACCTCGGTGATCAGCTGCTTGCCGAGCTGATCGGGTGGCAGGTCGAAGCTGGCCGGGGCGGCAAAGCCCATCGACAGGTCGAAGCGGCTTTCGCCATTGGCAGTCCTGAACGACAGGTTTTCAACCGCCACCCGCGGCTTGGCGGCCAGCAGCTTCTGCAAGTCGGCCTGGAACTGCGCTTTCTCTGCCTCGTCCATCTGGATTTCCGGCATCGGCTCGCCGGCGGCCGCAGCGGCCTCGAACTCCGGCAGGTGCGACTGGTACCACGCCGACAGCGCCTGCAGCGCCGGCGCATTGAGCGAAGAAACGCTCACCGCCATCTGCGCCTTGCCCACCGCCCGGTCATCCCAGCGGATATCCTCGACCTTGTACTCCACGCGGCCACCGACAGTGTCCGCCCCTTCCAGGGTTTGCCGGACATTCTGCTGCAGGCCCTTGACCAGCAACACCTGCTGCTTGGGCCCAAGAGTGACCTTGGTTTCGGCCAGCGCCAGGTCGACGTTGCCCACATAGATGGCCTCGTGCCCGGTAGCCGACAACTGGCCATCGACTTTCAGGCCCGTGAGCTCGACCGTGGCTGGCGGCTGGTCGTCGCTTACCAGCTTCATCAGCAAACGGTCGGCCTGGCCGCTGAAGGTCGAGGCCTTGCCCTGCTGGTCACCACTGACCTGCAGCTGCATGCCCGAGAAGTCGAGGCGGCTGCCGTCCGCTTCATCAAGCTTGACCGGCGCCAGCTGGATCAGGCTGGTCACATTGCCGCCATAACCCAGGCTGGTTTGTGCACTGACCGGTGCCTGCTCGCCGGCTGCGGCGAACCACGGTGCAGTGGTGTCGTCTTTCTGCAGCGTGCTGCTGCTGAACGCCAGCACCGGCATCAGCTTGAACGCCTTGACCCGCGACCAGGGGAACGGGCCGTGCTCGATCTGGTCGGTCACGCCGACGTCGAAGTTCACCACCTCGCCATCACCCAGGCGAATGTCCCGGGCCTTGAGCCGGTACTCGGCGGTACTGCTGAACCAATGCTGCTCCAGCGACACCCGCTCGATGCTCATGCTGCCACCCGTGCTCACCAGGGCCTTCTTGAGCTCGGCGTTGCTGCGCGACAAGGCGTTGTCCAGCTCTGTGGGAAGCTGCTTGCCGGTGTACCAGGTGCCAGCAGGGATTGCGACGGCGATGGCAATAGCCAGGCCGGAAAGGATGCCAACTGATTTCTTCATGAATGGAACCGATTGCTGTCCGTAAGGGGTTCGTATGCGGCCCTGGGCCACAGGATGCCAAGAGTACCACTGCAGCCCCAGCCTGGCGCTGGCCCTGCTCGATAAATGCCTTTTTTGGGAAACACCTGACCTCCCTGTATCTCAGTCCGTCCTTTGTAAATTTTTACGAACACACAAATGCGTCAAGATCGCAAAAAACGCGTAGAACCCGAACTCAGACCTATTTTAATCGACACTTAATTCACTTCAGTAACATCTTGTCATGTTTAACTTGACACCAACCTACGCATCGTTTTTTATTTTCACCACTTCGCGCGCCCCCACGCGCCTCCCGCCGCTCCTACAAAAAAGGTGAACAACATGGAGCCCACCCGCTCGCCCTTGCCGCATGCGCAATACCCCGTGCCCGCCGTTTACGCCCCGTCGCAGGAGCCATGCCAGCATGCAGCCTGACTACAGCGTTTCCGGCAACAGCCAACTGCGCAAAACCCTGCGCCTCTGGCACGTGATCATCATCGGCCTGGCCTACCTGACGCCGATGACCGTGTTCGACACCTTCGGTATCGTCTCGGGGATTACCGCCGGCCACGTACCCAGTGCCTACATCCTGGCGCTGGCCGGGATCCTGTTCACTGCCGTGAGCTATGGCACCCTGGTCAAACGCTTCCCGCAATCGGGTTCGGCCTACACCTACACCCAGCGCGCCATCAACCCGCACATGGGCTTCCTGGTCGGCTGGTCGTCGTTGCTCGACTACCTGCTGTTGCCAATGGTCAATGCGCTGCTGGCGAAGTTGTACCTCTCAGCCATGTTTCCGGAAGTACCCGAGTGGATGTGGGTGGCCGGTTTCGTCACGCTGATCAGCCTGATCAACATGCGCAGCGTGAACCTGGTGGCGCACTTCAACCTGCTGTTCGTCGCCGTGCAGGTGGCGATCATCGCCGTGTTCATCTACCTGTGCGTGCGCGGCCTGGGCGAAGGTGAAGGGCTGGGTACCGCCTGGAGCCTGCTGCCGTTCGCCGACGACCAGACCCAGCTCAGCGCCCTGGCCGCCGGCGCGACCATCCTGTGCTTCTCGTTCCTCGGCTTCGACGCCGTCACCTGCCTGTCCGAAGAAACCCGCGACCCGGGCAAGACCATCCCGCGGGCGATCTTCCTCACCGCCCTGATCGGTGGCGTGGTGTTCATTACCGTGTCGTACTTCATCCAGGCTTACTTCCCGACCATGGCACGTTTCCACGACCATGAAGCGGCACTGCCGGAAATCGCCCTGTATGTGGGCGGCAAGCTGTTCCAGTCGATTTTCATCGCCTGCACGGTGATCAATACCATCGCCTCGGGCCTGGCCTCGCAGACCAGCGTGTCGCGCCTGCTGTACGTGATGGGGCGCGACAACGTGATCCCGGCCAGCCTGTTCGCCCGCCTGCATTCGCGCTACAAGACGCCAGTGCTGAACATTGCCGTGGTCGGGCTGATCTCGTTGTCGGCGATTTTCTTCGACCTGGTCACCGCCACCTCGATCATCAACTTCGGCGCACTGGTCGCGTTCAGCTTCGTCAACCTGTCGGTGATCAACCATTGCTACCTGCGCGAGGGCAAGCGCCAGGGCCTGGCCAACCAGCTGACGTACCTGGTGGTGCCAACCATCGGTTTCTGCATCATCGTCTCGCTGTGGCTGGACCTGAATGCCAACTCGCTGCTGTTCGGTGGGGTCTGGGCGCTGCTCGGTGTGCTGTATCTGGCCTGGCTGACCAAGGCATTCCGGGACTCCCCGCCCAACTACATCGCTGAATGACCCATGCTGCCAGCAACGCCCGCGCCTGATCGCGGGCGTTGCATTGGCTCGAAAAGGAAAGCACTGATGCCGCTGCGCCGCCTCTCCATCCAGTGGAAAATCACCTTGCTCGCCGGCCTGTGCCTGCTGGCCATCGTCGCCCTGCTGGTGGCCAGCTCGCTGGCCCAGGCCCGGCGCAGCGCGGCACTGGTCAACCAGGCCAACACCGAAATGCTCGACAGCAGCGCGCGCCTGCGCCTGCAAGCCCTCGCCGAAAACCAGGCGTTGCGCATCCAGCGCTATTTCATGGACGCCTATCAGTACGCCAATGGCTTTGCCCGGCTGGTGCAGGTGCTCAAGGCCCGCGGCAGCAGCGACCTGCGCGCCGAACTGACGCGCCAGGCCCGGGCCAGCCTGGGTGCCAACCCGGATGTGATCGGCCTGTACCTGGTATTCCAGCCCGACGCCCTTGGCCAGGACAGCCAGTATGTCGGCCAGGAGGCCGCGGGCAGCAATGACAGCGGACGCTTCTCGCTGTACTGGTCCCAGCCCCGCCCCGGCAGCCTTGAGCTCGAAGCCATGCCGGAGTCGATGCTCGGCGATGCCGGCATCGGCAGCAACGGCGTGGCGAAGAACCGCTGGCTGACCTGCCCGCAGGACACCGCCAGCGCCTGCGTGCTGGAGCCCTACCTCGACGAGGTGAATGGCCGCCAGGTGCTGATGACCAGCATCGCCCTGCCGCTACTGGAGCACGGCAAGGTGGCCGGTGTGGTTGGCCTGGACATCGGCCTGGCCAACCTGCAGCAACTGAGCCTGGACGGCCGCAGTGAACTGTTCGACGGCCAGGGCCAGGTCAGTATCGCCAGCGCCACTGGCCTGCTGGCTGGCAACAGCCGCGACGCCAGCACGCTCGGCAAGCTCATGGACAAGACGGTCGCCGACGGCCTGCTGCGCGTGACCCACCCTTTCACACCGATACCCGGCGCCGCAGCCTGGCAAGTGTTGCTGGATGTGCCGGAAAACGTACTGCAGGCCCCCGCCGTCGCCCTCAACCAGCGCCTGGGCAAGCACAACCAGAGCGCCAACCTCACCAGCCTGCTGGTGGGCCTGGGCGCTGCGGTAGTCGGCTTGTTCCTGATCGGCTTGACCGCCCGCGGCGTGTCCCGGCCGATCCTGGCAGTGGCCGCGCGCCTGCAAGACATCGCCAGCGGTGAAGGCGACCTTACCCGGCGCCTGGACTACGCCCGGCAGGACGAGCTGGGCCAGCTCACCGGTTGGTTCAACCGTTTCCTCGACAAGCTACAGCCAGTCATCGCCCAGGTGAAGGGTTCACTGCGGGAAGCCCGCGGTACTGCAGACCAGTCGGCAGCCATCGCCAGCCAGACCAGCAATGGCATGCAGCAACAGCACCGCGAAATCGAACAGGTGGCCACCGCTGCCAACGAAATGAGCGCCACCGCCCTGGATGTCGCCCACAACGCCTCGCAGGCGGCCCAGGCCGCACGCGCTGCCGACCAGGCCAGCCGCGAAGGCCTGCAACTGATCGACAGTACGCGCCAGGGTATCGACCGCCTGGCCGCCGACATGGCCAGCGCCATGGGCGAAGCACGTGCGCTGGAAGATCGCAGCGGGCAGATCGGTTCGGTACTTGAGGTGATCCGCAGCATTGCCGAACAAACCAACCTGCTGGCGCTCAACGCCGCCATCGAAGCAGCCCGCGCAGGCGAAGCCGGGCGTGGTTTTGCCGTGGTGGCCGATGAAGTGCGTGGCCTGGCTCAGCGTACGCAGACGTCGGTGGAGGAAATTCGCCAGGTCATCGAGGGCTTGCAGCAAGGCACCCAGGATGTCGTCGATGCCATGCATGCAGGCCAGCGCCAGGCGCAGGACAGCGCCACGCGCATGGAGCAGGCGTTGCCTGCCCTACAACGTATTGGCCAAGCAGTGGCGGTGATCAGCGACATGAACCTGCAGATTGCCTCGGCGGCAGAAGAGCAAAGTGCAGTGGCCGAAGAAGTGAATCGCAACGTGGCCGGCATCCGTGATGTGACCGAATCGCTGGCCGGCCAGGCCGATGAATCGGCGCGGATCAGCCAGGCCCTGAACCGGCTGGCCAACCAGCAGCAGGCGCTGATGGAGCAGTTCCGCGTCTAGCCTGCAAGGGCCAATGCACCTCCTCGCGGGCTCGCCCGCGAAGGGGCCCCTACAGGCAATACAGCATCATTGATTTTACCGAGCACAATTTATGCAAACCCCAACCCGCCCCGCCTTCTTCGACATCACCAGCGAACAGGGCCTGCTGCGCACCTCGATCGCCGTCACCCTGTTCATCGCCATCATCGGCATCGCGTTCGGCCTGGCCTCCGGCTCGTTCTCCATCGTCTTCGACGGCGTCTATTCGCTGGTCGATGCCAGCATGAGCGGGTTGTCACTGATGGTGGTCAAGCTGATTACCTCGCACACCACCAGCGTGCAGATGTCGCGCAAGCTGCGCGAGCGCTTCACCATGGGTTTCTGGCACCTGGAGCCGATGGTGCTTGCGCTCAACGGCATCCTGCTCAGCGGTGTGGCCATCTATGCGCTGATCAACGCAGTCAGCAGCCTGATGCAAGGCGGGCGCCATCTGGAGTTCGGCATAGCCATGGTCTACGCAGTACTGACGGTGATCGCCTGCGTGACCATCGCCATTGTCGAGGCCCGCAGCAACCGCAAGCTGGGCTCGGATTTCGTGCGCATGGACGTCAAGGGCTGGGTGATGTCGGCCAGCATCACTGTCGCGCTGCTGATCGCCTTCTGCTTTGGCTACGCCGTACAAGGCACACCATGGGAATGGGTGTCGCCGTACATCGACCCGGCGGTGCTGGCGCTAGTCTGCCTGGTGATCATCCCCTTGCCACTGTCGGTGGTGCGCCAGGCATTGTCGGAAATTTTCCTGGTGACCCCTGGCGACCTCAAGCTGCATGTGGATGAAGTCGCCAAAGCCTTTGTCGCACGCCATGGATTGCAATCGTACCGCGCCTATGTCGCCAAGGTCGGGCGCTCGCGGGAAATCGAGCTGTATTTCATCGTGCCGAAGGGCATGTCCGCGAAAACCATCGATGAATGGGATGCGTGGCGCAACGAGATCGGTGATGCCGTGGGCGGTGAGGGACCGGATCGTTGGCTGACAGTGGTATTTACCGGGGATCCGGAGTGGGCTGAATGAGCCGGGGGCGGTACGCGCCGCCATCGCGCCAGCCATGCGACCATGATCAGGGTCAATTTGCTATGATCACGTGAAATTTGGCGGAGCCCGGAAGCATGCTTAATCCTCTGAAAATTCTGAAGGAAACCCGTTACAAGAGGTTGATCAGAGAATCTGGCGGGAAGATCGCAGCCGGCACCAGCACCTTCAGCAAGGCTGCAGAGGCCCACATCGAGGCACCGGTCCAGCTCGGCCATATTCGCATCGAGTCCCGGCAAGTCAGCATCGGCGCGCACACCTACATACGGAGTAATTGCACGCTGTCGCTAGTAGCCTCGATCGGTCGCTTCTGCTCAATCGGATCTGGATGCACCATTGGCCAGGAAAAGAATACGCATCCATCAACCTGGGTGAGTACGCACCCGTTCCAGTATGAAAACAGTCGGCTTTCCTATGTACCAGAACTTTCCTACGCCAACATTGGCCACGACGTCTGGATCGGAGCTGGAGCGACAATACTTGAAGGCGTGACGGTGGGAACAGGGGCCATCATAGCAACGCAGGCGCTGGTATCCCGAGACGTGCCGCCCTATGCGATCGTGGGCGGCAACCCGGCCAGAATCATCCGCTTTCGACACTCCGACGACGTCATCGAGCGACTGCTGAACAGCAGGTGGTGGGAACTGGACATAAGCATGCTCAATTCCCTGCCACTCGACAATCCTTCGGCATTTCTGGATGCCATTGAAGCCTCTAGGTCCAAGCCTGTCGCCAACTACAAGCGATTGAAGCTGAATAAACGGAGCGCAACCGAACTCGAGGCCAGGCACACTACCCACAGCTCGCCATTGATGCCTTTCAAGGCTCCGGAAGCGTAGCGGCTACCTACAGCCGGCCTGCCGCGATGAGGCAGGCCCAAAAACGAAAAAGCCCGCCACCGTTGCCGGTAGCGGGCTTTGACATACTGCATATGGTGGGTCGTGTAGGATTCGAACCTACGACCAATTGGTTAAAAGCCAACTGCTCTACCAACTGAGCTAACGACCCGTTGGATGGCGCGTATAATACTGATTTCTAACGGGAAATCAACACCCCACCACAACTTTTTTTAAAAATATCGCGTCGGGTCCGCAACGTCGGCTGCCTTGAAGCCTTCGGCACGCAGGCGGCAGCTGTCGCATTTGCCGCAGGCACGGCCGTCATCATCGGCCTGGTAGCAGGAAACAGTCAGGCTGTAGTCCACACCACGGGCGATGCCGGCCTGCACGATCTGCGCCTTGCTCATGCTCTGCAGCGGCGCCTGGATGCGGAAGCCCCGCCCTTCGACACCGGCCTTGGTCGCCAGGTTGGCCATGCGCTCGAAGGCTTCGACGAACTCGGGGCGGCAGTCCGGGTAGCCGGAATAATCCACGGCGTTGACGCCGATGAAAATGTCGCGGGCTTCCAGCACTTCTGCCCAACCCAGGGCCAGCGACAGGAACACGGTGTTGCGCGCCGGCACGTAGGTGACCGGGATGCCTTCTCCTGGAGTTTCCGGCACCTCGATGCTGGTGTCGGTCAATGCCGAGCCGCCGATGCCGTTCAGGTTCAGGCCAATCACCTTGTGCTCGACCACGCCCAGGTCGCGGGCAACGCGGGCGGCGGCGTTCAGCTCGGCGCGGTGGCGCTGGCCATAGTCGAAGCTCATGGTATAGCAGCTATAGCCTTCGGCCTTGGCCATGGCGACCACGGTGGCCGAATCCAGGCCACCGGACAACAGGATTACTGCGCGCTTCTCGCTCATGTGTAGTTGCTCCTCAACGTCCGGGTTCATCGTTCCACAGCAGCTTGTGCAGCTGCAGCTGAAAACGCACTGGCAGGTTGTCGGCGACGATCCAGTCGGCCAGCTCGCTGGCATTCACCTGGTGATAGCTGGGCGAAAACAGCACCTCACCGGCACGCTCGGCGAGGTTGTACTGGATGAGTTTGGAAACCGCCCAGTCGTAGTCCTCGCGGGAACAGATGACGAACTTGACCTGGTCATTGCGGGTCAGCTGTTCGATGTTCTCGTAGCGGTTACGGTGCGACTCCTCGGAGCCGGGGGTCTTCAGGTCGACCACACGGCTGACTCGGGTATCGGTGCCGGAAATATCCAGCGCACCGCTGGTTTCCAGCGAAACCTCGTAACCGGCATCACACAGGCGCTGCAGCAGCGGCAAGGCATTGGGCTGGGCCAATGGCTCGCCACCAGTCACGCAGACATAGCGCGGCTTGAAGCTGGCGACCTGCTCCAGGATCGAATCGAGGGTGCGAAGGGTGCCGCCACTGAAGGCATAGGCACTGTCGCAATACTGGCAGCGCAGGGGGCAACCGGTGAGCCGCACGAATACTGTGGGCAGCCCAGCCGTTCGTGTTTCACCCTGCAAAGAGTAAAAGACTTCGGTGATGCGTAATGTGTCTTGCATGCTCGCCACGGGCGTGACAGCTAAACAGGCTGTCCGCCTCCGTCAGGCACTGTCGCGGACTCGACATAGCGTTATCCGCAACAGCGTGTTTACGAAAAAAGGGCAGTGATTCTAACGAAAAAACCCGCGACAGGCGCGGGTTTCTTTCAAACGGTACGGCTCAGAGCTTCTGCAGGTCACGTTGGGCCAGTTGCGCGGCCGAGGTGCCAGGATACTGGCTGATGACTTGCTGCAGGATACCCTTGACCTTGTCGTTATGGCCCATGCGGCGCTCGACATCGGCCAGCTTGTACAGCGAATCCGGTACCTTGCTGTGCTTCGGATACTTCTGGCTGACCTGGGCGAAGGCCTGGCTGGCGGCTGGCAGGTCGCCCTTGGCCAGGTTCACCTCACCCAACCAGTACTGGGCATTGCCGGCATACTGGCTGTTGGGGTACTTGCGCAGGAAGGCGTTGAACGCCTGGCTGGCCTTGTCGAAGTCTTTCTGCTTGATCAGGTCGAAAGCGGCATCGTAGTAGAGCTTTTCTTTCGCCGGATCACCGGGCTCGCTACTGGCGGCCGGTTGTTGCGCAGCAGCACCTGCTGCTGCATCGGGGGCGGCACTGGAGGCACCACCACCGGAGGAATTGTCAGGGGTCGCGGCAGGCGCGGCGCCACTGTTGATGCGACGGTCCAGGTCCTGGTATCGCTCCAGGTTTTCCTGCTTCATGCGCGACACATCGTTCTGCAGCTCTTCGATGATGCCTTGCTGGCGGGAAAGCTGATCCTGCATCTGTTGCAGCTGCATGAACAGCTGGCCCTGTGCAGAGGCAGGGGCCGAAGCCCCTGACCCGGCATAGGCGCCGCTCGTGCCATAACCCGCAGGCGGATAACTGCCCACGTTGTCATCAACTACAGGAACCTCAGCCCAGGCCGCGAGCGGCAGGCTGAGTGCGAGGACGGTTACTACACGGCGGCCCATACGCATGAGAACTTACTTACGCAGTTCTACGCGACGGTTCTGAGCCCAGGACTGCTCGTCGTTGCCAGTGGCAACCGGACGCTCTTCACCGTAGGAGACCAGTTCCAGCTGAGCAGGGGAAACGCCCTGCAGAACCAGGTAGCGCTGGACAGCCTTGGCACGACGCTCACCCAGAGCCATGTTGTACTCGCGGGTGCCGCGCTCGTCGGTGTTGCCTTCCAGAACAACGCGGTTGCCGTTGGCTTTCAGGTCCTTGGCGTGAACGTCCAGAGCGCGCATGGCTTCTGGCTTCAGGTCCGAGCTGTCGTATTCGAAGTAGAAGGTGGTGATTGCGCGCAGAGCAGCTTCTTCGCTCAGGGAACCGTCAACAGCACCAGCGTTGGCACCGTAGCCAGCGTTCGGATCTACAGCAGCGCCTTCGCCTGCGTTGTCACCGCCCTTCGAGGAGCAACCTACAGCTACGGCCATGGCCAGAGCCAGCGCAGCAAATTTACCAAACTTCAGCATTTCCATCGTGAAACTCCTAATGAAACCCCAGTGTGTTAAGCAAAAGTATTACGCCGCAATCAGTTCAGGTAAGGGGACCAGGACGGTTCTCTGACTTCGCCTTGAGCGGTAGGAAGTGGGAGCCTCACGCGGCCATTCAGCGACACGAGCATCAAGACTCCCCGGCCCTGCTGGCGGGTGGCGTAGATTAGCATGGTGCCGTTTGGCGCAACAGTGGGAGACTCATCAAGACTCGTCTCCGAGAGAATCTTTACACTTCCGCGTTGCAAATCCTGGGCCGCAACCTTGAAGTTGGTGAAGCCCTGCTGGCGATGGATCATCACCAGGGTCTTTTCGTCCGCCGACAGTTTCGGGTTAGCGTTGTAGTTACCGACGAAGGTTACACGCTCGGCGCCACCACCACCGACCGACTGCTTGTAGATCTGCGGCTTGCCGCCACGGTCGGAGGTGAAGTACAGGGTGTTGCCATCCTTGCCCCAGAACGGTTCGGTATTGATGCCCGGGCCTGCGGTGACACGGCTGATCTGGCGCGACGCAACGTTCATCACGTAGATGTCCGGGTTACCGTCCTTCGACAGCACGAACGCCAGGCGCGTACCGTCCGGCGACCAGGCTGGCGCGCCATTCAGGCCTTCGAAGTTGGTGACCTGCTCGCGGCGGCCGGTATCGATGTGCTGGATGAAGATGCGTGGACGCTTCTGCTCGAACGAGACATAGGCGATACGCTTGCCATCCGGTGCAAAGCGTGGCGACAGGATCGGCTCACGCGATTGCAACAGAGTGACAGCACGCGCACCGTCATAGTCCGAACGCTGCAGGGTGTAGCGGGTGTTATTGGTGGAGAAACGCTCGGCCGTCACATACAGCATGCGGGTGGAGAACGCACCCTTGATGCCGGTGAGCTTCTCGAACGACTGGTCGGAAATGTAGTGCGCCATGTCGCGCAGCTGGTCGACACTGCCCGCCACGCTACCGGTCAGCACTTGCTGCTCGGTGGCGACGTTGAACAGCGCGTACTGCACCTGCAGGCGACCGCCCGACGGCACGATGCTGCCGACCATCACATACTGTGCGCCCAGTGCCTTCCAGTCACGGAAGATCACTTCGCTGGCCTGCGACGGCTGGCTGATCATGTTCTGCCGCGGAATCGGCGAGTAGTAGCCGGAGTTGCGCAGGTCGTTACCGATGATGTCGGCCATGTCTTCCGGCAGCACGCTGCCGCCCTGCAGACCGAACGGCACTACCGCGATGGGCGTGGCCCGGTCGCTGCCGCTGGTGACCAGGATGTTCTTTTCCTCTGCCACGGCCATGCCTGCCACGCAGCACAGCATGACCAGCAGCCCTCTCAGACGTTTAATCACAACGCTAGATCCTCAGGTGTAAATGTCATCTTGAACGAACGATATTGGTTGAAATCGCTCGGCTTCATACCCTGCATTTCGGTCAGGCGACCGATGTTCTTCACCGCAGCCACCGCCGAACTGTCATACGGGCCGTCACCACTGGACCGGGCCACGCTGACGTTGGTGATGGTACCGTCCGGCAACATGTTGATCTGCAGGACCACCGTCATGCCCTTGCGCGCGGAAGGCGGACGTGCCCAGCCCTCGGCCGCGCGCAAGCGGATCAGGTCGTCGAAGTCGCCGGCCACCTGGTCACCCTGCTCGTCGGCCAGCGCCTGCTGCCGTTCGGTGGTGTCGGACAACAGCTCGGCCAGGGCCTGGGCTTTCTTGTCCTCCGCCGCCTTGCGGGCCGCTTCCTGTGCCTTTTTCTTCTGGGCGTCTGCAGCGGCCTTTTTCTTGGCCTCTTCAGCTGCCTTTTTCTTCGCTTCCTCGGCTGCCGCTTTCTTCTTGGCGTCCTCGGCTGCTTTCTTCTTGGCCTCTTCGGCCGCCTTTTTCTTGGCGTCCTCGGCGGCTTGTTTCTTCGCCTCTTCAGCGGCCTCTTTCTTGGCCTCTTCTTCGGCTTTTTTCTTGGCTTCTTCCTCGGCCTTCTTCTTGGCGATGTCGGCCTGCTGCTTCTCGGCGGCCTTCTTCGCTTCCTCGGCCTTCTTGGCTTCGGCGGCTTTCTTGGCCTCGGCAGCCTTGGCGGCTTCGGCGGCGGCCTCGGCTTTCTTGGCTTCGGCAGCCTCGCGAGCCTCTTCGGCCTTTTGAGCGGCGTCAGCTTTCTTTTGTTCCGCGGCCTTCACGGCCTCCTGCTCAACCTTCTTCTGCTCCAGCTGCTCGACCTCGGTCTGGCGCGAAGCGGTTTTCTTCGCTTCCCCGGCAATCTTCTGATTGGTCTGGGTGGTCGCCTGGCTCTTGGACTTGAGCTGGTACAGGGTAGCCTGAACAATCGGCTTGGATGGCGGCAGCTCAGGCGTCATGGCAAAACTGACGAACAGCAGGGCAAACACCAGCACATGCAGGCCGATGGCCCAGACACTGGGCCAGAAGTAGCTTTCCGAGGCGGATGGCTCTCGCTGTTGCATCAGGGCGCCTCGGTAATCAGGCCAACGTTACCGACACCGGCCTTCTGCAACCCGCCCATGGCACCCATGACCGCGCCATAGTCGACAGCCTTGTCGCCACGAATGAACACCTGGGTCTGCTTGCCCTGGTCACGGCCGGCGGCAATGATCTTGGTCACCGCGTCGGTCATTGCAGGCAAGGTCATGGCCTTGTCCATCTGCTTGTCGGTATCGACTTCGCTGCCGAGGTTCCAGTAATAGGTCTTGTCGGCCTTGATGGAGATGGTGAGGATCTGGACGTTGTTGTCCTGCGGCAAGGCTTCGCTGGAAACCTTGGGCAGGTCGACCTTCACGCCCTGGTTGAGCATGGGCGCCGTCACCATGAAGATGACCAGCAGCACCAGCATCACGTCGATGTAGGGCACCACGTTCATCTCGGCGACGGGCTTGCGTTTGTGGCGAACTCGGGCCATGGGCTTCTACCTGATTACTCTTCGCTGGTGTGCACTTTGCGGTGCAGGATCGCCTGGAACTCGTCGGCGAAGGTGTAGTAACGACCGATCAGCACTTCGCTGCGCGCCGAGAAGCGGTTGTAGGCGATGACCGCCGGGATTGCCGCGAACAGGCCGATGGCAGTGGCAACCAGCGCTTCGGCGATACCCGGGGCGACCGTGGCCAGGGTGGCCTGCTGGGCGCTGGCCAGGCCGCGGAACGAGTTCATGATGCCCCACACGGTACCGAACAGGCCGATGTACGGGCTGGTCGAACCGACGGTGGCGAGGAACGGCAGGCTCTGCTCGAGTTTTTCTTCCTCGCGCGAGATGGCCACGCGCATGGCACGGGCAACGCCCTCCATGACCGCGTCAGGGTCAACCCCCGGCTGCTGGCGCAGGCGCGAGAATTCCTTGAAGCCGGCACGGAACACCTGCTCGACACCGGAATCCGGATCCGGGTTGCTGCCTGCCTGGCGGTACAGCTTGGACAGGTCGATGCCCGACCAGAAGCGCTCCTCGAAGGCATCCAGCGCACGACGACCGGCGCGCAGCATGGTGCTGCGCTGGAAGATCATGATCCATGAAGTGACCGAGGCGGCCACCAGGGTCAGCATTACCAGCTGTACCACCACGCTGGCATTGCTGACCAGACTCCACATGGAGGTATGGTCGACGACGTTAGCTTCCACGCTTATTCTCCTGCATTCGATTGATTACCCGAGCCGTCCGCCGCAAAGGCGTCGCGCAGCTCCGGGGGTATGGCTCGGGGTTTGAAAGTGTCGGCGCGCACGGCGGCCACCAGGAACTGCCCTTCGCAGAGCAGCGTTTCATCCTTTTCTCGCCAGACCTGCTGTACGAAGCGCAGGCTGGCGCGATTGAGTTCAGTGACATGCGCGGTGACCCTCAGCTCGTCGTCCAGGCGCGCCGGCGCGTGGTAACGCGCTTCGCTGGAATGGACCACGAACAACAGGTTTTCTCCGGCCAGCTGCGCCTGGGAAAAGCCCAGGTGCCGCAGACGCTCGGTGCGCGCACGCTCCATGAATTTCAGGTAGTTGACGTAATACACCACGCCACCGGCATCGGTATCTTCGTAATAGACGCGACAACGGTGTGCGAACGGTTCCAGGCCATTTTGCGCGCGCATACTCTAGTGCTTACTCCTCAGCTTGCCAATCCGCTGTGGCAACTGTTTTTTCTTCATTTATGTCTTATTGCCAGCGCACCCTCGGCGTGCCAGCGCTAGGACCACGAAAAGCCGTTTTCGATCTGTCAGTCATCGCCCGTTTCGGAAAAATCCCCACCCTCCCCCAGGCGCCCAGGCACATTCAGGCCGAAGTGCAGGTAGGCATGCCGGGTGACCACACGGCCACGCGGGGTACGCATGATGTAGCCTTGCTGGATCAGGTACGGTTCGAGCACATCCTCGATGGTGTGGCGCTCTTCGCTGATGGCGGCGGCCAGGTTGTCCACCCCCACCGGGCCACCGTCGAACTTCTCGATCATGGTCAGCAGCAGGCGGCGGTCGGAATGGTCAAAACCGCGCTCGTCGACGTCCAGCAGGTTGAGCGCCATGTCGGCCACGGCCTTGGTGATCTGGCCCTTGCCGCGCACCTCGGCGTAGTCGCGCACGCGGCGCAGCAGGCGGTTGGCAATACGCGGCGTGCCACGGGCCCGGCGGGCGATCTCGTAGGCGCCCTGGTCCTCGATGGCCAGGCCGAGGATGCCGGCCGAGCGACTGACGATGGTGGCCAGGTCCCTGTCGCTGTAGAACTCCAGGCGCTGGACGATACCGAAGCGGTCGCGCAGCGGGTTGGTGAGCATGCCGGCACGGGTGGTGGCGCCGACCAGGGTGAACGGTGGCAGGTCGAGCTTGATCGAGCGGGCCGCCGGGCCTTCGCCGATCATGATGTCGAGCTGGAAGTCTTCCATTGCCGGGTACAGCACTTCTTCGACGACCGGTGACAGCCGGTGGATCTCGTCGATGAACAGCACGTCGTGCGGTTCGAGGTTGGTCAGCATGGCGGCCAGGTCGCCCGGGCGCTCGAGGATCGGCCCCGAGGTGCTCTTGACCGACACGCCCATTTCCTGGGCGATGATGTTGGCCAGGGTGGTCTTGCCAAGGCCTGGCGGGCCGAAGATCAGCGTATGGTCAAGTGACTCGCTGCGGCCACGGGCGGCCTGGATGAACAGCGCCATCTGCTCGCGTACCACCGGCTGGCCGATGTACTCGTCCAGCCGCAGCGGGCGGATCGCGCGGTCCTGGACTTCTTCACGGTCGCGGCCACTGGCGGCGATCAGGCGGTCGGCTTCGATCACTTGGTAATCATCCCTTTCAGGCTGCGGCGGATCAGCTCTTCACTGCTCAGGCCGGCCTTGTCCTTGATCGCTGCGATCGCCTTGCTGGCTTCCTGCGGCTTGTAGCCCAGCGAAACCAGGGCGCTGACGGCATCCGCCTCGGCCGTGGAGGTGCTGCTGACCGGCAGCGGCCCATCGGAGACCAGGGTGAACATGGCCGGCGAGGTTTCCCAGGCCTTGAAGCGGTCCTTGAGTTCGACCAGCAGGCGCTCGGCGGTCTTCTTGCCGACCCCCGGCACGCGCACCAGCGCCGATGTGTCCTGAGCCTGCACACAGCGCACCAGCTCGTCGACCTCCAGGCCGGACATCAGCGCCAGCGCCAGCTTCGGGCCTACACCATTGAGGCGAATCAGCTCACGGAACAGCTCGCGCTCGCGTTTTTCGGCAAAACCGTAGAGCAGGTGGGCGTCTTCGCGCACCACCAGGTGGGTGTGCACGGTGACGGCTTCGCCCACCTTGGGCAGACGGTACAGCGTGGTCATGGGCACTTCCAGTTCGTAACCCACGCCGTTGACGTCGATAATCAGGTGCGGTGGCTGTTTTTCCGCCAGGGTGCCGCGCAAACGTCCAATCACGTTCCGATCCTTCCTCTCGGGGAGCCGGTCAAAGACCGCTCAACCCTATCAGCAAATGCGGCGGGTGCACGTACCACCCGCACAAAATGTGTATCAGGGCATGAAGCGCCTACAGACGCAAGCGCCCGCCGCGTCGCCGCGCCGTGCCCAGGCCATGCGGCACCAGGCTGGAGCGGGTATGCGCATGGCACAGGGCGATGGCCAGGGCGTCGGAGGCGTCGATCTGCGGCTTTTGCGTCAGTTTCAGCAGGTGCATGACCATCATCATCACCTGTTCCTTGTTGGCCCCGCCGGTGCCGGCTACGGCCTGCTTGACCTGGGTGGCGCTGTACTCGGCGATTTCCAGGCCGGCTTCGGCGGCAGCGACGATGGCGGCGCCACGAGCCTGGCCGAGCTTGAGCGCCGAGTCGGCATTGCGCGCCATGAACACCCGCTCGATGCCCATGGTCACCGGGCCGTGCTGGCTGATGATTTCACTGACACCGCGAAAAACGATCTGCAGCCGCTCGTGCAACTCGCCGCTGCCGGTGCGGATGCAGCCCGACGCCACGTACTCGCAACCACGGGCGGTCTGGCGTACCACGCCATAGCCGGTGATGCGCGAGCCGGGGTCGATACCAAGAATCAGAGTCATAGTGCCCGTCTAAAAATTGATGCATCCCTGCAAACTGTGCCGGCCCCTTCGCGGGTAAACCCGCTCCCACAGGTACTGCACCCCATTCAGGGTCGGTGCAGTACCTGTGGGAGCGGGTTTACCCGCGAAAGGGCCGGCACAAGCGCAGACAAATTTGAAGACCCGGCATGGAACGCCAGGACCACCTTAGCCGAGGTTTTCCATGATCTCATCGGAAATCTGGGCATTGGAATAGACGTTCTGCACGTCATCCAGGTCTTCGAGCATGTCGATCAGCTTGAGCACTTTCTCGGCACCGTCCTGGTCGAGTTCGGCGCTGGTGGTGGGCTGCATGACGATTTCCGCGTCAGCGGCCTTGAACCCCGCCTCTTCCAGGGCATTGCGCACGGCATAGAAGCTGTTGAACGAGGTGAACACCTCGAACGAGCCGTCATCGTTGGCCACCACGTCATCGGCATCGGCTTCCATTGCCGCTTCCATCAGCGCGTCTTCTTCCACGCCAGGGGCAAAGCTGATCTGCCCCTTGCGCTCGAACAGGTACGCCACCGAACCGTCGGTGCCCAGGTTGCCGCCACACTTGGTAAACGCATGGCGCACGGCGGCGGCCGTGCGGTTGCGGTTGTCGGTCATGGCCTCGACCATGATCGCCACGCCGCCCGGGCCGTAGCCTTCGTAGCTGAGCTCTTCGACGTTGTCGCTTTCGTTGGTGCCAGCACCACGGGCCACGGCGCGGTCGATGATGTCGCGGCTCATGTTGGCGCCCAGGGCCTTGTCCAGCGCCAGGCGCAGGCGCGGGTTGGAGGCCGGGTCAGGGCCGCCCTGCTTGGCAGCGACCGTCAGTTCGCGGATCCACTTGGTGAAGATCTTGCCTCTCTTGGCATCCTGGCGCTCTTTGCGGTGCTTGATGTTCGCCCACTTGGAATGACCAGCCATAACGACTCCGAATCCTTTGAATCACAAACAGCCCCGCCCCTGTACGGGGCGGGACGGGAAATTGCCTGCGCCGAAACGCAAAGGCGCATCCCTGTGGATGCGCCCGAGGACCGCTTACTCGACCTTGGTCTGTTCGCGCAGTCGGATGTGCAGCTCGCGCAGGGCCTTGGCGTCGACCAGGCCAGGGGCCTGGGTCATGACGCACGCAGCGCTCTGGGTTTTCGGGAAGGCGATCACTTCACGGATCGACTGGGCGCCGGTCATCAGCATGACCAGGCGGTCCAGACCGAAGGCCAGGCCACCGTGAGGCGGCGCACCGAACTTCAGGGCGTCGAGCAGGAAGCCGAACTTCTCTTCCTGTTCTGCCGCTTCGATGCCCAGCAGGCGGAACACCGCCTGTTGCATCTCCTTACGGTGGATACGGATCGAACCGCCACCCAGCTCGGTACCGTTCAGAACCATGTCGTAGGCACGCGACAGGGCTGCGGCAGGGTTGGCCTCGAGCTCTTCCGGGGTGCACTTCGGCGCGGTGAACGGGTGGTGCAGCGCAGTGAAGCTGCCGTCTTCGTTCTCTTCGAACATCGGGAAGTCGACTACCCACATCGGCGCCCACTCGCAGGTCAGCAGCTCGAAGTCGTGGCCCAGGCGGATACGCAGCGCGCCCAGGGCTTCGCTGACCACCTTGAACTTGTCGGCACCGAAGAACACGATGTCGCCGTCAACGGCACCAACGCGGTCGAGGATGGTATTGAGGTTGGCCTCGGGGATGTTCTTGACGATCGGCGACTGCAGGCCTTCGACGCCCTTGGCGCGCTCGTTGACCTTGATGTAGGCCAGGCCCTTGGCACCGTAGATGCCGACGAACTTGGTGTACTCGTCGATCTTGCTGCGCGGCATGCTGGCACCGCCTGGCAGGCGCAGGGCGGTAACGCGGCACTTCGGATCGTTGGCCGGGCCGGCGAACACCTTGAAGTCCACGTCCTTCAGCTGGTCGGCAACGTCGACCAGTTCCAGCGGGATGCGCAGGTCCGGCTTGTCGGAACCGTAGCGGCGCATGGCTTCTTCGAAGGTCATGTGCGGGAATTCGCCGAATTCCAGGTCCAGCACTTCCTTGAACAGCTTGCGGATCATGCTTTCGGTCAGGCCCATGATCTCGCTTTCATCGAGGAAGCTGGTCTCGATGTCGATCTGGGTGAATTCCGGCTGGCGGTCGGCCCGCAGGTCTTCGTCGCGGAAGCACTTGGCGATCTGGTAGTAGCGGTCGAAGCCGGCGACCATCAGCAGCTGCTTGAACAGCTGGGGCGACTGCGGCAGGGCGAAGAAGCTACCGGCGTGGGTACGGCTTGGTACCAGGTAGTCACGCGCGCCTTCCGGGGTGGCCCGGGTCAGGATCGGCGTCTCGACATCGAGGAAGCCGTTCTCGTCGAGGAAGCGACGGATGCTGCTGGTGATGCGCGAACGCAGGCGCAGCTTGTCGGCCATTTCCGGGCGACGCAGGTCGATGAAGCGATAACGCAGGCGGGTTTCCTCGCCGACGTCGGAGTATTCGTTCAGCGGGAACGGTGGGGTTTCCGCTTCGTTGAGCACGTTCAGCTGGTAGCCGAGAATCTCGATGGCGCCGGACGCCATGTTGGCATTCACCGCACCCTCAGGGCGCTTGCGCACCTTGCCGGTGATCTGCACGACGTACTCGCTGCGCACGCGGTCGGCAGCGGCGAAGGTTTCGGCGCGATCCGGGTCGAACACGACCTGGGCCATGCCTTCGCGGTCACGGATGTCGAGGAAGATCACCCCGCCGTGGTCGCGGCGACGATGGACCCAGCCGCAAAGGGTGACTTCCTGGCCGTCCAGGCTCTCGTTCAGTTGGCCGCAATAATGGCTGCGCATCATGATGGTGGTTTCGCTTCTCGTGATTCGTGTATTCGGTGGAGGCCTTGGCCGCCCGGAGGGCTAATACTGCAAGACCCGGTCACAGCATTCAACTCAGTCGGCCTTGTCGGCGCCTGCCAGATTCTTTTTCGCCCCGGTCTTGAAGTCGGTTTCGTACCAACCATTACCGCTCAGGCGGAAGCCTGGCACCGACAGCAGCTTCTTCAGCGCCGGCGCCTGGCAGGCCGGGCAATCGGTCAGCGGCGCGGCGCTGATCTTCTGCAGCACTTCCATGCGGTGCTCGCAGGATGCACATTGATAGTCATAAAGGGGCATGGGTGTCTCTCGTCAACCATAACGCTGGCTGCCGGGGCAGCAAAAAGCGGGATTATATATGGTTAGCAAGCACTGCGCAGCCCGCCCGGCGATCAGCGCATGCTTGGCGGGTCCTGCAGCCAGGCAACGCAGATCACCCGGATCAACCCGCTGAAGTTGCGCACTCCACCCTGGCGCAGGTGCACTTCACGGTCGACGTAGGACAGCACCGCGCTGACCGAGCAGCGGTTGGCCGCAGCGATGCGTTCGAGGATGCCCCAGTAGACGGCTTCCAGACGCAGGCAAGTGGAAAAACCATTGAGCCTTACCGAACGGGACACCGGCTGGGTCTGCTGCATGTCGAAATCCGCCTTGAACGGATCGATGCACTGTTTACCAGGCCAACGCCCCTGGCCAGCCACACGCTTGCTCGCTTGCATCATGCGCCACTCCTCCTCGTCACAGGTAGCAGGTGGCCTATGAAGCGCTGACGAGCGCGGTTAGAGCAGCGGCAAAATCTTCCTGATCAGAATCCACAACGCAGGCGCTGAGGGGTACAGGGGCGGCCCAGCGCGACACAAGGCCGCTCCTGCAGACAGATTGGCGATTACTTGCCGTCGAGCAGCACCCGCAGCATCCAGGCAGTCTTCTCATGCACTTGCATGCGCTGGGTCAGCAGGTCGGCGGTCGGTTCGTCACTGACCTTGTCCACCACCGGGAAGATGCTGCGTGCAGTACGCACCACAGCCTCCTGCCCCTGCACCAGCTGGCGGATCATCTCGTCTGCTGGCGGCACCCCTTCCTCCTCCTTGATCGAGGAGTGCCGCGCATAGAATGCATAGGACCCAGGCGCCGGGAAGCCCAGGGCGCGGATACGCTCGGCGATCGAGTCGACTGCCAGCGCCAGTTCGTTGTACTGCTCTTCGAACATCAGGTGCAGGGTGCGGAACGACGGACCGGTGACGTTCCAATGGAAGTTATGGGTTTTCAGATACAGCACATAGGTATCCGACAACAGGCGGGACAGCCCATCGACGATGGACTTGCGATCTTCTTCACTGATACCGATATCGATTGCCATGAAGTTCCCCTTTTCCATAAGGCTTGAGACCCAAGCGGGTGCCGACCACTTTAGCAACAGTTGGCGCATGGTGCATTGACACGGCGCAGCACAGCGCCGGGCAGCCAGCGGTTTGAGTAGCCTGCGGCTTTACTGTTAAATAGGCAGCGTGCCACCCGTGCGGACTGTCATTGCCGGGTGCATAGGCCGGCCTGTCACGTGTTCGCGCTCTACACCTCATGCGCACCGCGCCGCCGGCTCTTCCTGTGACCAGCCTTATCAACTGTGAGCCAACCCATGTTCAAGATCGTCCATCTGGTGACGGGCGTTGCAGCCTTGCTGCTATCGCTCATACCCAGCCTGAAAACCGATGCAACCCCCTTCCTGCAGCAACCCGATGCGGTCTACCTGGCCCTGCTCGGCCTGCTCAACCTGATCCTGGCCCCGGTGGTGCCGCTGTACTACCGCGGCGCCCGCCAGCAGTTGCAACACCTGGCTTGCGCGCTGCTGGTAGTGGCGGTGGTACTGCAGACCCTGACGCTGCTGGCCCGCCCGGAAATGGGCAACCTCGCCGCGCTGGTCTGCGCAGGCCTGGCCGTGGCGGCACACCTGGCCGCAGGCCTGGCCCGCAGCGCGCGCAAGGCACGCACCAGCCAGCCTGCCACGCAGGACTCCGGCAACCGTGATACCGGTACCGTCAAGTGGTTCAACACGTCAAAAGGTTTCGGCTTCATCTCCCGGGATTCGGGCGATGATATCTTCGTGCACTTTCGCGCCATTCGCGGCGAAGGCCACCGCATCCTGGTCGAGGGCCAGCGCGTGGAGTTCTCGGTGATGCACCGCGACAAGGGCCTGCAGGCCGAAGACGTGGTCGCTGTCACCCGCCGCTGAGCATCTGCAGCGGCCAAGCCTGTGGAGGCGGGATCGCCCGCCCCACAGGCTTGGTGCTCATCCAGCAATATCGGCTTCAATAATGAGGCGGCGGCGCCTCCTCACCTTCATTGCCGTACTGGCCAACCATCTCTTCGTAACGCTTGATCAGCTCGGCCATCTGCAATTGCAGCCGCTCGATCACCCGCGCCTGCTCGACCACAACGTCATTCAACGCCTGGATGGTGTCATCCTGGAAGGCCTGGCGGGTTTCCAGCTCGATCACTCGCATTTCCAACGACATATCAGGCCTCTGCATACCCATCGAGTTTCAAATCACGCAGGCGCTGGCGTATGGCGTGCACTTGCTCGTCGGTGTAGGCCACCGCCGGGCACTTGCCCCACACCGGCGCAGGCCAGGCAGCGTCGTCGTGATGTCGCACGATTACGTGCATGTGCAACTGGCTGACCACATTGCCAAGGGCGGCAACGTTCATCTTGTCGGCTTCATAGCTGGCCTTCAGCGCCTCGGCCAGGCAGCTGGCTTCCTGCCACAACCGCTGCTGGTCCGCCGCATCCAGCTCGAACACTTCGCTGACACCGGCGCGCCTGGGCACCAGGATGAACCAGGGGTAGTTGGCATCCTTGCTCAGCAGCAACTGACACAGCGGAAAATCTCCCAGCACCAGGGAATCCTGCTGCAAACGCGAATCGAGGACGAACACGGCAAATCTCCTTCAGGCAGACCCCACCCGCTATACGCGGAATACAGGCTGGCAAGGATACCTTGCACGTTCCCGGTAACACAGCGCTACTTTTCGCACCAAAATGAGGCCTGCCGCGCCTCACCCTCCACCCACAAATGACTCTGGTTGAACTAGTTGCGGTAACACATTGACTTTCATGGCAGCTTTTTTGATTCGAATGATTATCGACTGCGATAGCATCACGAGCCGCCTCGCCCCGTGTTTACGGCACTTTCCGACTCTCGGCAGGGCGTTTTGTGAAAATTTCATGAAGTGTTGCGTATTTTGAGCACGCTTGTTGCATTCTCTCCACGCCAAGTCGGCACGACATCTGCTACGGCAGGTGAACGCGACAAATGACAACAGCGGCATTGGTTACCAGGGAGTTTGCCGAGCCTAGTTGCATCTACACATGCATGATGGCGACGGAAACAACGCTGGCGTTGTACGACCCTTTAACCAGGGCGTGATTTGCGACATGGAAACACCTGAAAGCGACATGGCAAAAAAGTTCCGTAAAGGATGCATATAGCCATATCGCCAACAACAGTCAGCGTGCTATACATTTTCGCCGACATAACAAGAAAGAGCTGCACCATATAACTAGAACAGATGGCCGCAGCGGTACTCTTCCTAAAAAACCAAAGGAGCAAATCACGATGCGCGTGATGAAGTGGAGCATGATCGCCCTGGCCGTTGCGGCAGGGACCTCGCAGTTGGCTTTGGCCTCTTCCCAGGACGAGTCCAAAGGCTTCATCGAAGACAGTACGCTGAACCTGAAGACCCGCGCCATGTACATGAACCGCGACTTCAAGCACGGCGCAGGCAACATTGCCGACCCAAGCAAATCCAGCGGTTTCAAGAGCGGCCACCGCGAAGATAGCGGCGCCTCGCTGCTGGGCGTCTTCGAATCCGGTTACACCCAGGGCACCATCGGTGTCGGCCTCGACGTCATGGCCATGGGCAGCGTCAAGTTCGACGGCGGCAAGGGTACCTCAGGCAACGGCCTGTTCCGCACCGACAGCGACGGCCACCCGGAAGATTCGCAAGGCAAAGGCGGCGCAGCCGTCAAGTTCCGCCTGTCCGACACCACCCTGAAGTACGGTCGCCAGTTCGTGGCCAGCCCGGTCTTCGCAACCGACGACAGCCGCCTGCTGCCAGAAGTGGCTGAAGGTACCTTGATCACCAGCAAGGAAATCAAAGGCCTCGAGCTGACCGCAGGTCGCTTCACCGCGCTGAGCTCGCAGACCGGCATGGGCAAGGACAGCATCAACGGCCCGCACTCGCCAGGCCTGACCTCGGCGAACATTGCCGGCGCGACCTACTCGTTCACCGACAACTTCATCGGTACCCTGGCAGCCTCTGACGTTGATGACTACTTCAAGAAGCAGTACATCAACCTCAACTACAACCTGCCGATCGATGACAGCCAGGCGCTGAACTTCGACTTCAACGGCTACCGTTCGAAAGACCAGGGCCAGGCCCTGTACGGCGAACTGGACAACAAGCTGTGGAGCCTGGCAGCTGCCTACAGCCTCGGCGGCCACAAGTTCACCCTGGCCTACCAGCGCTCCAGCGGCGACACCGGCTACCTGTACGGCGTCGATGGTAACGGCACCATCTTCGTGTCCAACTCCATCCAGATTTCCGACTTCGTCGGCCGTGAAGAAAAATCCTGGCAGGCCCGTTACGACCTGAACATGGCCTCCTACGGCGTACCTGGCCTGAGCTTCATGACTCGCTATGTCTACGGTGACAACATCGAGACCCTAGCGAACACCGAAGGCAAGGAGCACGAACTGAACGTCGAGTCCAAGTACGTGATCCAGGAAGGCCCGGCCAAGGACCTGTCGTTCCGCGTACGCTATGCCGTGTACCGCGCCAACGATGCGTACGAAGCCGAGTACGCCAAAGACAACAACGACCTGCGCCTGATCGTGGAATACCCGCTGAGCATCCTGTAAGCCTGGCTTGCAGTGCCCCGCACCTGAAAAAGCCCGGCGATCACGCCGGGCTTTTTCTTGGCTGACAAGCGTCACGCCCTGGGGCATCCTGTACGCCTTCGTTTCGCCCCCGTACAATGCGGGGTCATTTCAATGTCTTAGGCAATCGACACGGCTCACCATGCGCACCAGTCAATATTTGCTCGCCACCCAGAAAGAAACCCCTGCCGACGCAGTGGTCATCAGCCATCAGCTCATGCTGCGTGCCGGCATGATCCGCAAACTGGCCTCCGGCCTGTACACCTGGCTGCCGATGGGCTTGCGGGTGATGCGCAAGGTCGAGGCCGTGGTGCGTGAGGAAATGAACGCCGCCGGCGCCCTGGAAGTGCTGATGCCCAGCATCCAGCCCGCCGAGCTGTGGCAGGAATCCGGCCGCTGGGAACAGTACGGCCCCGAGCTGCTGCGCCTGAAGGACCGCCACCAGCGCGACTTCTGCGTCGGCCCGACCCACGAAGAAGTCATTACCGACCTGGCGCGCAACGAGCTGTCCAGCTATAAACAGCTGCCGCTCAACATGTACCAGATCCAGACCAAGTTCCGTGACGAGATCCGCCCGCGCTTCGGCCTGATGCGCGGCCGTGAATTCATCATGAAGGACGCCTACTCGTTCCATGCCGACCAGGCTTCCCTGCAGGAAACCTACGACCGCATGCACCAGGCGTACACCAACATCTTCACCCGCCTGGGCCTGGACTTCCGCCCAGTGCAGGCCGACACCGGCTCCATCGGTGGCAGCTACTCGCACGAGTTCCACGTGCTGGCCGAGTCCGGCGAAGACGACGTGATCTTCAGCGACAGCTCCGACTACGCCGCCAACATCGAGAAGGCCGAGGCCATCCCGCGGGAAACCGTGCGCCCTGCGCCTACCGAGGAGCTGCGCCTGGTCGACACGCCGAACGCCAAGACCATCGCCCAGCTGGTGGAAAACTTCGGCCTGCCGATCGAAAAAACCGTCAAGACCCTGATCGTGCATGGCGCGGAACAGGGCAAGCTGGTTGCGCTGATCGTGCGTGGTGACCACGAACTCAACGAAATCAAGGCGGCCAAGCTGGAACAGGTGGCCGACCCGCTGGTCATGGCCAGCGATGCCGAACTGCGCGAGGCCATTGGTGCCGGCGCCGGTTCGCTCGGCCCGTTGAACCTGCCGCTGGAAATCATCATCGACCGTTCGGTCGCCCTGATGAGCGACTTCGGCATCGGCGCCAACATCGACGACAAGCACTACTTCGGCGTGAACTGGGAGCGCGACCTGCCGGTACCACAGGTCGCCGACCTGCGTAACGTGGTCGAAGGCGACCCGAGCCCGGACGGCCAGGGCACCCTGGTGATCAAGCGCGGCATCGAAGTGGGCCACATCTTCCAGCTGGGCACCAAGTACAGCGAGGCGCTGAAGTGCCAGGTACTGGGCGAGAACGGCAAGCCGGTCACCCTGGCCATGGGCTGCTACGGTATCGGCGTGTCCCGCGTGGTCGCTGCCGCCATCGAGCAGAACCATGACGACAAGGGCATCATCTGGAATGACGCCCTGGCCCCGTTCCAGATCGCCCTGGTACCGCTGCGCTACGAAACCGACGTGGTCCGCGAGGCGACCGACAAGCTGTACGCCGAGTTGACCGCCGCCGGTTACGAAGTGCTGCTGGACGACCGCGACAAGAAGACCAGCCCCGGCATCAAGTTTGCCGACATGGAACTGATCGGCATCCCGCACCGCATCGTCGTCAGCGACCGCGGCCTGGCCGAAGGCAACCTGGAATACAAGCACCGCACCGAGCAGGACGCCCAGGCATTGCCGCTCGCCGAAGTGCTGACCTTCCTGCAGGCCCGCGTTCGCCGCTGATAACCAATGCACGAGTGATCATGTACAAGCGAAGTACCTTTACCCTGGGGGGCGCCGCACTGTGCGGCACCCTGCTCGTCAGCGGTTGCGCCAACCAGATGTCCCAGCGCAGTGACCATGAGGAGCGCGTCGAGCGCAAACTGCTCGAGCACACCCTGCAGATCGATGTCGGCGAGCCGAAGGTGATGGAGCTTCCGCAACGCCGTGTGCGTGTGCATGAGCAGCAGCGCTTCGAAGTCACCGAGTTCGAAGTCACCCGCCGCTATGACCGCTATACGCCCTACCAGCCTTGGCGGGAGATCTACGAGATCCCGCTGGGGGCAGTGGCCGTGGTGGCGGGCGTCGGCGCCAACGTGGTCAACGTCTTCGCCCTGGGCAATCTGCCGGAAAGCGTCACCCACGACTGGCTCAGCTATGGTGTGGACGGGCTCAACCCGTTCATGAACGTGCCGTCCAACGGCCGCGCCCAGCAGAACCTGGCCGGGATCAGCGAAGTGCAGAAGGGCAAGCGCGAGGAATCCACCAGCGTGCCCTGGAGCGAGCGCCTGGTCGAAGTCAAGGCCGGCAGGATGACCCACGAGCTGACCACCGACAGGAATGGCGTGCTGCGCCTGAACCTTCTCGACAGCCCGTTCTCCGAGCAGAACCTCAACCACATCGGCACCCTGCACCTGCAGGTGGTCGACGAGGACAACGCGGTACGTGGCGATGCCAGCCTGCTGGTCAGCGCCACCCTGCGCAACAAGTTGCTCGAGGCCCACGAATTGATCTTCGATGACCTTGAGGATGACGACGTCGGCCAATGGGTCCACCGGGTCAAGCGCCTGTCCGAACTGGGCCTGGAAGAGGAAGCCAGTGAAATGGAGCAGAGCCTGATCGAGCTGACCCGCAACGATCCGGAGCTGCAGCAGGAGTTTCTGCAATCGTTGACCAAGGCCACTGGCCGCCTGGTCGCTGACCCGGGCGCACAGTAACGAACGGGGCCGCTTTGCGGCCCCTTTCATTTAGGCGGGAACAGCTCCAGCTGCTCATGCGCCCCGCGCAAATCGCGCAACCTCACCCCCACCCCTAGCAAGCGCACCGGCTTGCCACCACGGGCAAAGGCCTGTTCCAGCAACTGTCGATAACTGTCCAGGTCCCGACCTGCCCCCGCCTGCTCCAGGGTGGTCTGACTGAAGTCATGGAACTTGACCTTGACGAAGGGTTTTTCCGGCCGATAACTGCTGTCCATACGGGCGATGCGCTCGTTCAGGCTTTCCAGCAGTTCGGGCAAACGTGCCAGGCAGCTGGCCAGGTCCGGCAAATCGGTGTCATAAGTGTTTTCCACACTGACTGACTGTCGGCGGCTGTCATTGTGAACCGCACGCTCATCGATACCACGCGCCAACCCCCACAACCGCTCGCCAAAACTGCCGAACTCGCGCACCAGCGCCAAACGTGACCATTCACGCAGATCAAGGCAGGTGTCGATCCCCAGCCGCGCCAGCTTGTCTGCCGTCACCTTGCCCACCCCATGCAACCTGGCCACCGGCAAGGCGGCAACGAATGCCTCCACTTCGCCCGGGGTAATCACGAACAGCCCGTTGGGCTTGCGCCAGTCACTGGCGATCTTGGCCAGAAACTTGTTCGGTGCCACGCCAGCCGAGACAGTGATATGCAGGGTGCGGGCGACGCGGCGGCGGATATCCTCGGCGATGCGCGTGGCGCTGCCCGAATACCACTGGCTATCTGTCACATCCAGGTAGGCCTCGTCCAGCGACAGCGGTTCGATCAGCTCGGTGTAGTCACGGAAGATCGCGTGGATTTCCCGCGAGGCCTCACGGTAGGCCTCGAAGCGCGGCTTGACGATCAGCAGGTCCGGGCACAGTTTCAGTGCATGCCGTGAGGACATGGCCGAGCGCACGCCATAGGCACGTGCCTCGTAGTTGCATGTGGCAATCACCCCACGGTGCTCAGGCGAGCCCCCTACCGCCATGGGCCGCCCGGCCAGGCGCGGGTCGTCACGCATCTCGATCGCGGCGTAAAAGCAATCGCAGTCGACGTGAATGATCTTGCGCAGAGACATGGATGACCGTCAGCACTGTAAATTCATACAGATAGTATCGCATTCGCCCTCGGGGTGTGCAGCTGCAGGCCGGCAATGCTCGATGATCGGCCTGAAAGCCCCGCCACGCCTGATCCGAGCGCCATATTCAAGCGCTAAGAGTTTGAACAGGAAAGGTTTTTTTAGGAAAGTGCTTGACAGCCACGGTTAAATCCGTAGAATTCGATCTCACAGGCGCGGGATGGAGCAGCCTGGTAGCTCGTCGGGCTCATAACCCGAAGGTCGTCGGTTCAAATCCGGCTCCCGCAACCAGATTCGAGAAAAGGCCACTGTTAACACAGTGGCCTTTTTCTTTTGTCCTGAATAAGACGCTCGAATAAATATCAAAAAAATCAACGACTAGCGCTTGACAGCCATTCTGGAAACTGTAGAATTCGCCCCACTGACGCGGGATGGAGCAGCCTGGTAGCTCGTCGGGCTCATAACCCGAAGGTCGTCGGTTCAAATCCGGCTCCCGCAACCATATTCGTCAGAACAAACCCCGCCTGTGTAACAGCAGCGCGGGGTTTGTTGCTTTTCCCTCCCCTGCTTTTCGTCGCACCCTTTTACCCTCACCTTGCAGCCAGCCCACGGGCTTGAGAGCTCGCGCCGAGGATGAACTATCTTTAACCCTGCCAGCCGGCTGAAAATGCCGGAGGCCGGAGTAACATTGGATACGTTTTTCTAAGGGATTATCACTTGGCCATACCTTTCGCTCACCTCGCGCTGCATGCCCGGGGCAATCCATGACTTCGCACAATCCCGAAACGCCGGTACCGCTCGCCTCGGCACTGCCCGGTGCCGCGCAACGCCTGCCCTTGCTCGAACGCCTGAGCCGTTATCGCCAGCCGATCGGCCTGATGGTGACCCTGGTACTGTTCGCCATGGCGTTGATCGCCTGCCGTCACCTGCTGAGCGAGCTGGACATCTACGCACTGCACGATGCCATGCTCAGCGTGCCGGCCCAGGCATTGCTGGGCGCCTTGCTGGCTACCGTGCTCGGCTTCGTCATCCTGCTGGGTTACGAATGGTCGGCCAGCCGCTATGCCGGCGTGCAGCTGCCGGCGCGCAGCCTGGTGCTGGGCGGCTTCAGTGCCTTTGCCATCGGCAACGCCATCGGCCTGTCGATGCTTTCCGGTGGTTCGGTGCGCTACCGCCTGTACGCACGGCAAGGGGTGGGCGCCGGTGAAGTGGCACGGATGACCGTCTTCGCCAGCCTGTCACTGGGTTGCGCGCTGCCACCGCTGGCGGCCCTGGCGACCTTGACCGACCTGCCGGCAGCCTCGGCCGCCTTGGGCTTGCCAGCTGGCTTGCTGGGAGCTATTGCCAGCGCCGTGCTGCTGCTGTGTGGGGTAATGGTGGTCGGCTTGTACCGCCGACGCCTGGCCGAGCAGCCCTTGGCCGACAACCTGCTGGTACAACTGGGCCGCCGCACACTGCGCCTGCCCGGCGCGCGCCTGGCCGCCATGCAACTGCTGATCACCGCGCTGGATGTCGCCGCGGCTGCTACCGTGCTGTATCTGCTGCTACCCGAAGCTCCGCCGTTCGGCGCCTTTGTCCTGGTGTACCTGCTGGCCCTGGCCGCCGGGGTGCTCAGCCACGTACCGGGCGGCGTCGGGGTATTCGAGGCGATCCTGCTGGCAGCCTTTGCCGACCAGCTCGGCGCGGCCCCGCTGGCGGCGGCCCTGCTACTGTATCGGCTGATCTACGTCGTGCTGCCGCTGTTGCTGGCCTGCGTGTTGCTGCTGGCCAACGAAGCCCGGCGCCTGCTGTTCGCCCAGCAGGCGATCAAGGCTGCTTCCGGGCTGGCGGCGCCGGTTCTGTCGATTCTGGTATTCCTTTCCGGGGTGGTGCTGCTGTTCTCCGGGGCCACACCCGAAATCGACACGCGCCTGGAGCACATGGGCTTCCTGGTGCCGCACCGCCTGATCGATGCCTCGCACTTCGGCGCCAGCCTGATCGGGGTGCTGTGCCTGCTGCTGGCCCAAGGCCTGCGTCGACGCCTGTCCGCCGCCTGGCTGCTGACCACTGTGCTGTTGCTGGTCGGCGCGCTGCTGTCGCTGCTCAAGGGGTTCGACTGGGAAGAGGCCAGCCTGCTGACCTTCACCGCCGCCCTGCTCGCCCTGTTCCGCCGTTCCTTCTATCGCCCCAGTCGCTTGCTGGAACTGCCATTCTCGCCCGTGTTTCTGGTGGCCAGCGCCTGTGTGGTCGGGGCATCGGTATGGCTGTTGCTGTTCGCCTACCAGGATGTGCCCTACAGCCATCAGCTGTGGTGGCAGTTCACCCTTGATGCCGACGCCCCACGTGGCCTGCGCGCCGCCATGGGCAGCGCACTGCTGCTGGCGGCCGTGGCCCTGACCTGGTTGCTGCGCACCGCACCGCCTGTGATCCACCTGCCCGATGAGCAGGAACTGCAGCGCGCCAACCGCATTCTGCTGGCCTCTGACCAGCCCGACGGCGGCCTGGCCCTGACCGGCGACAAGGCGCTGCTGTTCCACCCGGGCGACAACGCCTTCCTCATGTACGCGCGTCGCGGCCGCAGCCTGGTGGCCCTGTATGACCCGATCGGCCCGGCCCAGGAACGCGCCGAGATGATCTGGCAATTCCGTGACCTGTGCGACCTGCACCACGCCCGGCCGGTGTTCTACCAGGTCCGCGCCGAGAACCTGCCGTTCTACATGGACATCGGCCTGACCGCGCTGAAGCTGGGCGAAGAAGCCCGGGTCGACCTGCGCCGTTTCGACCTGGAAGCCAAGGGCAAGGAGATGAAGGACCTGCGCTACACCTGGAACCGCGGCAGCCGTGACGGTTTGAGCCTGGAAATCCACGAACCCGGCCAAGCCCCGCTGGCAGAGCTGAAGGAAATTTCCGACGCCTGGCTCGGCGGCAAGAACGTCCGCGAGAAAGGCTTCTCGCTGGGGCGCTTCAGCCCTGAGTACCTGCAGCACTTCCGCATTGCCCTGATCCGCTTCCAGGGCCGCCCGGTGGCCTTTGCCAACCTGCTGGAAACCCACGGCAAGGAACTGGCCAGCCTCGACCTGATGCGCGCGCATCCCGAGGCGCCGAAGCTGACCATGGAATTCATGATGATCGGCCTGATCCTGCACTACAAAAGCCATGACTACGCCCGCTTCAGCCTCGGCATGGTACCGCTTTCCGGCCTGCAGCCGCGGCGTGGCGCACCGCTGACCCAACGCCTGGGTTCGATGGTGTTCCGCCGCGGCGAGCAGCTGTACAACTTCCAGGGGCTCCGACGCTTCAAGGACAAATTCCAACCGGACTGGGAACCCCGCTATATGGCCGTGCCGGCCGGGCTTGACCCGCTGGTGGCACTGGCCGACACCGCCGCCCTGATCGCAGGCGGCTTGACTGGATTGGTGAAACGTTGATGACCCGACGCTTTTGGCTGTACATGCTGATTCCCCTGCTGCTGGCCGCCCTGGGGGGGGCGCTGGCGTTCTGGCTGTGGGCGCGCCCGGCCCCCGAGGCGCGCCTGGAGCAACTGAGCATCAATGACACCCCGATTACCCGCGTGACGCCAGGCGTGCACCCCAGGGCCCGGGTGGCCATCGGTGTGCCGCAGGACCAGGCACTGACCGACAAGCAGCTGCTGGACCTGGCCAAGGCCGGCGAAGCGCAGCTGGTGCAGGTGATCCTGCCGCCCAATGACTGCAGCAAGCAGCAGCAGGCCATGGACCAGGCCCTGGCCCAACTGCCGCAGAAGCCGACCCTGGTTGCCGGTATCGGCCCTGGCGCGGCCCAGGCCTGGCGCTGGCTGGCCAGCCAGAACGACGACAAGGCGCGGGCGATTTCCGTGGACTTCAACCTGGAACAACCCGGCTGCCAGGCGCCCCTGCCGAAATCGGCCGCCCACGGCCACTGGAATGTCGCCTGGAACGACAACCCGGATGACGCCAGCGCCGCTTTCGTGCGTGACCAGGCCAATGCTGAAACCAGCATCAGCGACTACGACATCCACCTGCCCCAGGTGCTCAAGGCGCAACTGACCCAGGCCCTGGTCGGCCACGACGGCAACGCCCTGGCCATCCCGGTGGTCGAGGTGCCTGCCGGGCAAACCACCGACACGGTCACCCTGTTCCTCTCGGGTGATGGCGGCTGGCGTGACCTGGACCGTGACGTGGCCGGGGAAATGGCCAAGCTGGGCTACCCGGTGGTAGGCATCGACACGCTGCGCTACTACTGGCAGCACAAGACCCCGGAACAAAGCGCCGCCGACCTGTCCGAACTGATGCAGCATTACCGGCAGAAATGGGGCACCAAGCGCTTCGTGCTGACCGGCTATTCATTCGGTGCCGACGTGCTGCCGGCGATCTACAACCGCCTGCCGGTCGAGGACCAGCAGCGTATCGACGCGGTGATGCTGCTGGCCTTTGCCCGCAGTGGCAGCTTCGAGATTGAAGTCGAGGGTTGGCTCGGCAAGGAAGGCCAGGAAGCACCGACCGGGCCGGAAATGGCCAGGCTGCCAGCGTCCAAGGTGGTGTGCGTGTACGGCGTCGAGGAAACCGACGAGAGCGGCTGCACCGACAAGACTGCGGTAGGCGAGCGCCTTAAGCTGCCAGGCGGGCACCACTTCGACGAGAACTACCCGGCACTGGCCAAGCGCCTGATCGGCGAGATCGAGACGCGCCAGGGCAAGTCGAACGTGGCTGCACAGAACTGATAGCCCTTGAGGCCCTTCGCGGGCACGCCCGCTCCCACAGGTACTGAAGCCGCGATCACTGGCGTAGCCGGTGCCAGCCACCGCGCCGCCTGCTTCGCGGATAAATCCGCTCCTACAGTTTGAACAGCGTACCCGTAGGAGCGGCTTCAGCCGCGATCACCGGCACAGCCGGTGCCAGCCACCGCGCCGCCTGCTTCGCGGATAAATCCGCTCCTACAGTTACCGCCGTAAGCGCTCGCACCTGCGCTGAAAATCAGATCTCGACCTGGGTCCCCAGCTCGATCACCCGGTTCAACGGCAGGTTGAAGAAGCGCAGGTTGCCGTTGGCGTTCTTCAACAGGAATGCGAACAGGTTGCCCCGCCAGCGTGACATGCCCTCCAGCCGCGATGCGATCACCGTCTCGCGGCTGAGGAAGTAGGTGGTGCGCATCGGGGTGAAGTCCAGCTCGTCCAGGTGGCACAGGCGCAACGCCGCCGGCACATCCGGTTCATCCATGAAGCCAAAGTGCAACAGCACGCGGAAGAACCCGTCGCCATAGGCCTCCACCTCAAAACGCTCCTGCTCCGGCACCCGTGGCCGGTCCTCGCTGACCACCGTCAACAGCACCACCTGACTGTGCAGTACCTGGTTATGCAGCATGTTGTGCAACAGCGCGTGGGGCACGGCATCGGAGCGCGCCGTGAGGAACACCGCCGTGCCTTCGACCCGGTGCGGCGGCTGGATACGGATACTGCTGATGAACAGTTGCAGCGGCAGCGCGCCTTCGTCGATACGCTCCACCAGGATCTGCTTGCCGCGCTTCCAGGTGCTCATCAACAGGTACAGCACGCCCCCCGCCAGCACCGGGAAGGCACCGCCCTGGGCGATCTTCGGCACGTTGGCAGCAAAGAACAGCCCGTCGACCAGCAGGAAGCCCACCAGAATCGGCACTGCCAGCAGTGGCGGCCACTTCCACAGCAGCAGCATCACCGCCGAAACCAGGATGGTGGTCATCAGCATGGTACCGGTCACCGCCACGCCATAAGCCGCTGCCAGGGCGCCGGACGACTCGAAGCCGAGCACCAGCAGGACTACGCCAACCATCAACGTCCAGTTGATCGCGCCAATGTAGATCTGCCCCTGTTCGTCACTGGAGGTGTGCTGGATCTGCATGCGTGGGATATAGCCCAGCTGGATGGCCTGGCGGGTCAGGGAGAACGCCCCGGAGATCACCGCCTGCGAAGCGATCACCGTGGCCAGGGTAGCCAGGCCGACCAGCGGCAGCAGCGCCCAGCCCGGTGCCAGCAGGTAGAACGGGTTGCGGGCTGCCTCCGCATCCTGCAGCAGCAACGCGCCCTGGCCAAAGTAGTTGAGCACCAGCCCCGGCAGCACCAGGGCAAACCAGGCCCGGGCGATCGGCTTGCGGCCAAAGTGGCCCATGTCGGCGTACAACGCCTCGGCACCGGTCAGCGCCAGCACCACCGCACCGAGAATGGCGACGCCCATGCCTGGGTGAACCACGAAGAAGTTCACCGCCCAGATCGGGTTGAACGCCTTGAGCACTTCCGGGCTCTGCGAGATGCCATACACCCCCAACGCGCCCAGCGCCACGAACCAGGTGACCATGATCGGGCCGAACAGCTTGCCGATCTTGTCGGTGCCGTGCTTCTGCACCAGGAACAGCGCCACCAGTATCACCAGCGAAATCGGCACCACCCAGTGGTCGATGCCCTCGAACGCCAGGCCCATGCCTTCCACCGCCGAGAGTACCGACACGGCCGGGGTGATCATGCTGTCGCCGTAGAACAGCGAAGCCCCAATCAAGCCGCACACCACCATCAGCGTGCGCAACCGCGGGTACGCCGCCGTGGCCCGCCGCGCCAATGCGGTCAGCGCCATGGTGCCACCTTCGCCCTGGTTGTCGGCGCGCAGGATGAACATCACGTACTTGAACGACACCACCCATAACAGCGACCAGAGGATCAGCGACAGAATCCCGAGCACGCCGTCATGGTTGACCGGCACCCCGTAACCGCCGGTGAAGACTTCCTTGAGGGTATATAACGGGCTGGTGCCGATATCGCCATATACTACCCCGACCGCTGCCACCAGCAGGCTCAGCGACCGTGTCGCGCCCTGCTTCCCCTCGTGCCCGCCCTCGGCGTGACTGCTTGCCTGAACCATCGACCACTCCCGCAGACGGCCTTGTAGACCTTGGTATTCTTAATTCCTGCCCAGGCTGACCTGCCACCTGGCGCAATGGCGCGAAGCATAGCGCAGCGTTCGTCGTATTTCTGCTGGTCAAGCGACGCAGTGCTCGCTAGAATTGCGCACTTTTTGATCAGAGGCGCCAAAAGCGCCCGTCAAGATCGCCCCCGATTCCGGCCGGGCGACCTGCATTCAATACCGAGGTTAGTCATGTCCACCACGCCCGCCACCCCCAAGGTAGGTTTCGTAAGCCTGGGTTGCCCGAAAGCCCTGGTCGATTCCGAGCGCATCCTGACCCAGCTGCGCATGGAAGGCTATGAAGTCGTGCCCACCTATGAGGACGCCGACGTGGTGGTGGTCAACACCTGCGGCTTCATCGACAGCGCCAAGGCCGAGTCGCTGGAAGTGATCGGCGAAGCGATCAAGGAAAACGGCAAGGTCATCGTCACCGGCTGCATGGGTGTCGAGGAAGGCAGCATCCGTGACGTGCACCCGAGCGTGCTGTCGGTCACCGGCCCGCAGCAGTACGAGCAGGTGGTCAACGCCGTGCACGAAGTGGTGCCGCCACGCCAGGACCACAACCCGCTGATCGACCTGGTGCCCCCGCAGGGCGTCAAGCTGACCCCGCGCCATTATGCGTACCTGAAGATTTCCGAAGGCTGCAACCACAGCTGCAGCTTCTGCATCATCCCGTCGATGCGCGGCAAACTGGTCAGCCGCCCGGTCGGCGAAGTACTGAGCGAGGCCGAGCGCCTGGTCAAGGCCGGGGTCAAGGAAATCCTGGTGATTTCCCAGGACACCAGCGCCTACGGCGTCGACGTCAAGTACAAGACCGACTTCTGGAATGGCCGCCCGGTCAAGACCCGCATGCTCGAGCTGTGCGAAGCCCTGAGCAGCCTGGGCGCCTGGGTACGCCTGCACTATGTGTACCCGTACCCGAACGTCGACGATGTGATCCCGCTGATGGCCGCCGGCAAGATCCTGCCGTACCTCGACATCCCGTTCCAGCATGCCAGCCCGAAAGTGCTCAAGGCCATGAAGCGCCCGGCCTTCGAAGACCGCACCCTGGCCCGCATCAAGCAATGGCGCGAACAGTGCCCGGAGCTGGTGATCCGCTCCACCTTCATCGTCGGCTTCCCGGGCGAGACCGAGGAAGACTTCCAGTACCTGCTTGACTGGCTGACCGAAGCCCAGCTGGACCGCGTGGGCTGCTTCCAGTACTCGCCGGTGGAAGGCGCCCCGGCCAACGACCTGGGCCTGGAAGAAGTACCGGACGAGGTCAAGCAGGACCGTTGGGACCGCTTCATGGCCCACCAGCAGGCCATCAGTGCCGCCCGCTTGCAACTGCGTATCGGCAAGGAAATCGACGTGCTGATCGACGAAGTCGAAGAGCAGGGTTCGGTTGGCCGCAGCTTCTTCGATGCACCGGAAATCGACGGCAGCGTGTTCATCGACGGCGATCATGGCTTCAAGCCAGGCGACAAGGTGCGTTGCCGGGTGGTGGATGCCGACGAGTACGACCTGTGGGCTGAACCGGTCTGACCCAGCGGCAGCGCGAAAAGGCCCTGCTCCGGCTGCCGGAGCGGGGCCTTTTTGCATCAGGGCAGCGGGTAGGCGCTGACTGACGGTTGGCCTGCTATGTTGTCAGGATGCCCCTTGAGGACTCCCGCCCATGCTGCCGACGATGACATTGCAAACCCCGCGCTTGAGGGACTACGACGAGCTGGTACAGGTGTGGGAGGACTCGGTACGCGCCACCCACGACTTTCTTCCAGAGGCCTACATCCTGTTGTTGCGCGAACACGTGCTGCGCCGCTACCTCGACGCGGTGATGCTGGTCTGCTGCAGGGATCGCCAGCGCATCTGTGGCTTCGCCGGGGTCGCCAACGGGCGCGTGGACATGCTGTTCGTCGCATCGGACTACCGCGGCAAAGGGGTTGGCAAACGCCTCCTGCACTACGCCATCGACGAGCTGAATGCCGAGCGCCTGGATGTCAACGAACAGAACCCGCAGGCCCTGGGCTTCTACCTGCATGAAGGCTTCGAGGTGGTCGGCCGTTCGGCAACCGATGGCCTGGGCCAGCCCTACCCTTTGCTGCACATGCGCCTGCGCAAAACGGCGTAAATGACACAGATTCCCAGCCCCTCTGCCGCGCAGGCAGGTACAATGCAGTCTTTCCCTGCCTTTGCGAAAACGCCGTCATGTCCGAACCCGTCCGCCTGTCCAAACGCCTCATCGAGCAGCTTGGCTGTTCCCGCCGCGAGGCCGAGCTGTATATCGAAGGCGGCTGGGTCACGGTCGATGGCCTGGTGGTCGAACAGCCGCAGTTCAAGGTCGCGCAGCAGCGCGTCGAGTTGCTGCCTGGCGCCCGTGCCGAAACGCTGGAGCCGGTCACCCTGCTGCTGAACCAGCCGGCTGGGGTAAGCAGCGAAGCCGCCCGCGCCGAGATGAACATGAGCAACCTCAGCGCGGCCCACCGCGAAGGCGTACGCGCCCTGCACGGGCACTTTGCCCGGCAGGCCTGTGTGGCACCGCTGGAACCCGGCGCCAGCGGCCTGCAGGTATTCACCCAGGATTGGCGGGTAACCCGCAAGATCGACGCCGACCTGCGCCGCCTGGAGCAGGAGTTCGTCGTTGAAGTGCGCGGCGAGACCACGCCCCAGGCGTTGGAACGCCTGGCACGCGGGGCCACCCGCAATGACCGCGAGCTGCCCAGGGCCAAGGCCAGCTGGCAGAACGAGACCCACCTGCGCATGGCCCTGAAGAACCCGCAGCCAGGGCAGATTGCCGAGCTGTGCGCGTACCTGCGCCTGGAGCTGGTAAGCATGCGCCGCATCCGCCTGGGCGGTGTGTCGATGGGCAAGCTGCCGCTGGGCCAATGGCGCTACCTGGCCGCTACCGAACGTTTCTAAGCAATACGCCGCGCCCGCAGGCGCGGCACCTGAACAGGATTCTGCAGCAATGAACCACAACGATGTCCTGCGCAGCCTGCGCTACATGCTCAAGGTGAACGACGCCAAGATGGCCGAGATCATCGGGCTATCCGGCCTCGAGGTGCATCCCCTGGTGCTGGCCACCTACCTGAAGAAGGAAGACGAGGAAGGCTTCGTGCGTTGCCCGGAGCGGGTCATGGCGCACTTTCTCGACGGCCTGGTGATACACCGTCGCGGCAAGGATGACAGCCGCCCGCCGCAGCCGATCGAACTGCCGGTGACCAACAACCTGATCCTGAAGAAGCTGCGGGTGGCCTTCGAACTCAAGGAAGATGACCTGCATGCAATCCTCAAGTCGGTCAACTTCCCCGTCAGCAAGCCCGAGCTCAGCGCGCTGTTCCGCAAGGCCGGCCATGACAACTATCGCCCGTGTGGCGATCAGTTGCTGCGCAACTTCCTCAAGGGCCTGACCCTGCGCGTACGTGGCTGAGCAGCCATGCAGCATACGGTTGCTCCGGTCGGTATCGTTCGTTCCTGTTTCAAGGAGAAGTTCGCCATCCCGCGCCAGCCGCAGCTGGCGCCCGCCGCACGCGGCGTGCTCGAGCTGCTGCCGCCGTTCGACCAGGGTGATGCGGTCGAGGGCCTGGAGCAGGTCAGCCATGTCTGGCTGCTGTTCCTGTTCCACCAGGCGCTGGAGGACAAGCCACGCCTGAAGGTACGCCCGCCGCGCCTGGGCGGCAACAAGAGCATGGGTGTGTTCGCCACCCGCGCGACCCACAGGCCCAACGGCATCGGCCAATCGGTGGTGCGCCTCGAGGGTGTGGAGCCCGGGCGCCTGCTGCTGTCCGGGATCGACCTGCTCGATGGCACGCCAGTGCTGGACATCAAGCCCTATGTACCCTACGCCGACAGCATCGCCAGTGCGCGCAACCAGATGGCCAGCGAAGCCCCCGCTGCGATCACCGTGCAGTGGAGCGACAATGCCCTGGCCCAGGCTCGCGAGCATGCCTTGCGCCTGGGTGAGCCAGTGGTGGAGCTGATCGAGCAATGCCTGGCGCAGGACCCACGGCCGGCCTATCAGGTACCAGCGGCAGAGCGCGTATATGGGGTGAAGTTCTGGGATGTGCAGGTGCGCTGGCATTACCCGCAGCCGGAGGTCATCCGGGTGCTGGAGGTGGTGCGGGCCTGAAAATACAAAAACCGCTCATGAAAAAGGCGACCCTACCTAGGGTCGCCTTTTCGTTTTTGCTGCAGCGCGATCAGCGAGCCGGGCCTTCAGCCACACCCAGGTCGTCGGTCGGGCGGTTATCGACCAGCGGCGAACCACCGGAGGCCAGCTCCGAGGCCAGCTTGTCGTTGTCCATTTCCTTGACCCACTTGGCCACGACCACGGTAGCCACAGCGTTGCCCACCAGGTTGGTCAGGGCGCGGGCTTCGGACATGAAGCGGTCGATGCCGAGGATCAGCGCCAGGCCGGCAACCGGCAGGTGGCCGACGGCGGACAGGGTGGCAGCCAGCACGATGAAGCCCGAACCGGTAACGCCGGCAGCACCTTTGGAAGCCACCAGCAGCACCAGCAGCAGGGTGATCTGGTGAGTGATGTCCATGGTGGTGTCGGTGGCCTGGGCAATGAATACCGCAGCCATGGTCAGGTAGATCGAGGTGCCGTCCAGGTTGAACGAATAACCGGTCGGGATGACCAGGCCAACCACCGACTTCTTGGCACCCAGGCGCTCCATCTTGGCCAGCATGCGTGGCAGGGCCGATTCCGAGGAAGAAGTACCCAGCACGATCAGCAGTTCTTCACGGATGTAGCGGATCAGCTTGAGGACGCTGAAACCATGGGCGCGGCAGATGCCGCCCAGCACCACCAGCACGAACAGCAGGCAGGTGATGTAGAAGCAGGCCATCAGGTAGCCCAGCTGCACCAGCGAGCCAACGCCGTACTGGCCGATGGTGAAGGCCATGGCGCCGAAGGCACCGACCGGTGCCAGCTTCATGATCATGTTGATGATGTTGAACATGACATGGGCGAAGCGGTCGATCAGGTCCAGCACCGGCTTGCCGTAGCTGCCCAGGCGGTGCAGGGCGAAGCCGAACAGCACGGAGAACATCAGCACCTGCAGGATGTCGCCATTGGCGAAGGCGCCGACCACGGTGTTGGGGATGACGTTGAGCAGGAAGCCGACGGTAGTCTGCTGCGCGCCGGCGGCGGCATAGGCAGCCACGCTGCTGGCGTTCAGGGTGTTGACGTCGATGTGCATGCCAGCGCCTGGCTGGACCACGTTGACGACCACCAGGCCGATGATCAGGGCGATGGTGGAGACGACTTCAAAGTACAGCAGCGCGTAGCCGCCCGTCTTGCCGACCGACTTCATGCTCTGCATGCCGGCAATGCCGCTGACCACGGTGCAGAAAATGATCGGGGCGATGACCATCTTGATCAATTTGACGAAGCCGTCACCCAAGGGTTTGAGGGCAACGCCGGTTTCCGGGTAGTAGTGGCCGAGCAGAATGCCGATGGTGATGGCGACCAACACCTGGAAATACAGGGATTTGTACAGCGGCTGACGTGTCGTCATGGCTAATTTCCTCAAGTGTGCCGGTTCACCCTTCCCAGGGCGATGCGGCACCTGAATCGCTAACCCTCCTGCACCCGGAGGGATTTGTCGTTGTGTTCGAGCTGCCTGGGCAGGCCTCTGCGAGGATCAATAGCAAGGGTGGTGCCAAAATGCCCAGCAAGGGTGCAAGTGCCGTATTTGCTGGGGATAAATGCCCAACGACGGGGCGATTTGGCTGAGGAAGGCTGGCGGATTTCCGCCCTGTGGCGGGATTTGTACAGGGGAGATGGCGGGAATCCGCCCGTTGTGGTTCTGCCGCTCAATCCAGGTTGAAGGTGATCCGGAACGCCGCGCCGCCCAGTGGCGAATCGCCCAGGCTCAACGCCGCGTCATAACTGTCGACGATGTCCTTGACCACCGCCAGCCCGATGCCCTGCCCCGGGTGCTGGCTGTCCAGCCGTTCACCTCGCTCAAGGATGCGCTCACGCTGATCGGCCGGCACACCCGGGCCATCGTCCTCGACGCACAAGGTCAACTGCCCGGGCGCCTGTTCCAGGCTCACCCGCACCTGGCCCAGGCTCAGGCGGTAGGCGTTTTCCAGCAGGTTGCCCAACAGCTCCAGCAACGCCCCCTGCTCCATCGGCACCTGCGCCGCATCGGGCAATTGCAGGGTCACGCTCACCCGCTTGTCCCGGTAGACCTTGGCCAAGGTGCTGCACAGGCTGTCGAGCACCGGCCGCAACGCCACACTGTGGCGTACCAGGCCACTCTTGCGCAGGCTGGCCCGTTGCAGCTGGTAGTCGATCTGCTGGCTCATGCGCTCGATCTGGCTTTGCAGCACCCGCGCCTGTTCACGCTCGCCGCTACGCTGCTGCAGGCTTTCGCCCACCCCTTGCAGCACCGCCAACGGCGTCTTCAGGCTGTGCGCCAGGTCGTCGAGCGAATCACGGTAGCGCTGGCGCTGCTCGCGCTCGCTGCGCAGCAGGCGGTTCAACGAGCCGGTCAGGCGCAACAGTTCACGCGGGTGCTCACGGCTCAGGCCATCGCGCGCCCCCGCTTCCACCTCGTCCAGCTCGCGGCTGAGCCGGCGCAACGAGCGCAGGCCCCAGGTCAGCCCGGCCCACAGCAGCACCAGCAGCACCAGCAAGGCCGCACCAAAACCGAGGTAGAGCTTTTCACGCAGGCCGTCCAGGGTGTGCTGGTAATCGCGCACCGGCTGCAGGGCGACGATGCTGTAGGCCGCGCTCTGGCCACCCAGCAGCTTGATCTCGACGTCGTAGACGAAGAACTCCTCGCCGTCGGCCTGGCGAATGCGTGCGAACTCGTTGCCGCGGCCATCGTAACGCGGGCGGTAGTTGACGTTCTGCGCGGCGGTGGCCCGCGACTGCCAGACCAGGTTGCCTTCACGATCGAAGATATAGCCGAGCAGCCCGGTGTACGGCAGGTTATAGCGCTCATCCGGCAGCAGCGTGGGCATCTGCAACTGGCCATGCTCGATGCGCGCGGCGGAAATCAGCGTGGTCACGTCCGAGGCGAGGCGTTGTTCGATCGATTCCTGCAAGGCCAGGCTGAAAGCCTTCTGCAAGGCCGGCAACAGCGCCAGCATGAACAGCAGCGCCAGCACCGCAGCCGCCAGCATCAGACGTACCCGCAGGGAACGCATCATCGGCAGCGCTCGGTGAACAGGTAGCCCAGGCCGCGCACGGTGTCGATGGGTTTGAAGCCACGCTCGCCCTCGAGCTTGCGGCGCAGGCGGCCGACCAGCACTTCGATGACATTCGGGTCACGCTCCTCGTCACCCGGGTACAGCTGCTCCATCAGGCGGTCCTTGGCCACCACCTGCTGGTGATGGCGCATGAGGTATTCAAGGATGCGGTACTCGTATGCGGTCAGGGCCAAAGGCTGTTCGTCGAGGCTGGCCTGCTTGCGGTTGAGGTCGAGTACCAGGGGGCCGGCGGCGATGGTCGACTGGGTGAAACCGCTGGAGCGGCGCAGCAACGCATTCAGGCGGGCCTCGAGTTCTTCGAACTGGAACGGCTTGACCAGGTAATCGTCGGCACCGGCGGCCAGGCCTTCAACCTTGTCCTGCCAATTACCACGGGCGGTGAGGATGAGAATGGGGAAGCTCTGGTCCTGGCTGCGCAGCCGGGTGATCAGCTCCAGGCCGCTGATGCCGGGCAGGCCGAGGTCGATGATGGCCAGGTCGAAATGGTACTGTCCGGCCTGGTACAGCGCTTCCTCGGCATCGCCTGCGGCCTCGACAACATGGCCGCTTTCGCCCAGGCGGGTAAAGAGGTGATGGCGAAGCAGGGCTTCGTCCTCGACCACCAGCAGTTTCATGTGCAGCTCCTTTTTTGTATTGCCTGTACCGGCCTCTTCGCGGGCACGCCCGCTCCCACAGGTACTGCACAAGCCTCGGAGACTGTGCGATCCCTGTGGGAGCGGGCGTGCCCGCGAAAGGGCCGGTACAGGATAACCCGGCTCGTCCGTCAGAACTTGTAGGAAGCTGCCAGGTAGGTCTGTGCGCTGCTGGTCAGGCGCAGGGTGCCGTCCTTCGGCCCGCCATGTGCGCCCACTTCGGTGGCGGCATTGCTGCGCAGGTAACGATAACCCAGCTCGACCGAAGCCTTGTCGGTGATGTCCTGGATGACGCCGGCCTGCAGGCCGTAGGCGTACCCGTAGTCGGTATCGCGGCTCGCACCTGGCGAGTCCTGGGTCAGCTTGGTCACGCCCAGGCTGCCACCGCCGAACAGCTTGGTGGTGTCGCCTACCGGCAGGAACAGGTCATAGCTGCCCAGCAGGTTCTCCTGGCGCAGCTTGAGGCCGCTGTGGTCGCCCGAGACATTGTCATAGGTCATGTAGTAGCGGCCCTGGTCATTGATCTTGCCCAGGCGCACGCCCCAGGTGTCATCCTTGCCGATGATGCCGTCGGCGTCGAGGTGGTCGGTGTTGCGCTGCAGCAGGCCGGACTTGCGAACCTTGTCGCTGGTCTGGCCATAGGTCAGGCTGGCGAAGTTGTCGTCAGCGGCCTGGGCCGAGGTGATGCCAGCGGCGCAGACGGCCATGGCGGCGAGCAGGGTATTGAAGGTTTTCATGGCTGGATACTCCAGTTGGGTGCGCTGTTACTGTCTGGAAGCTAGAGTAAGCAGGACACCCTGAACCGCGACTGAACCCTGGCTGAACACCGGCTGAACGAACTGTTTGCAAGAACAAGGAGTAGTGACCATGCGCGCCCTGCTGGCCCTGACCCTGATGTGCAGCGCTGCCCTCGCCCAAGCGGCGGTACAAACCCGCGAGATCCCCTACCAGGACAACGACGGCAATCGCCTGGTTGGCTACTACGCCTATGACGACGCCGTCGAAGGCAAACGCCCCGGCATTGTCGTGGTGCATGAATGGTGGGGGTTGAACGACTACGCCAAGCGCCGTGCCCGCGACCTTGCGGCGCTGGGTTACAACGCACTGGCCATCGACATGTATGGTGATGGCAGACACACCGAGCACCCCGCCGATGCCCAGGCGTTCATGGCCGAGGCGATGAAGGACCCGAAAGCTGCCGAGCGCCGCTTCGACGCCGGGCTTGAACTGCTGAAACTGCAGCCCAACACCAACAAGCACCAGCTGGGGGCGGTAGGCTACTGCTTCGGTGGCAAGGTGGTGCTGGATGCCGCGCGGCGCGGTGAGAAGCTGGATGGCGTGGTGAGTTTCCACGGCGCGCTGGCCACGCAGACCCCGGCCAGGCCTGGCGTGGTGCGGGCGGATATCCTGGTCGAACATGGTGCGGCGGACAGCATGGTTACCCCGCAACAAGTGGCAGCATTCAAGGCCGAAATGGATGCGGCGAAGGTCAACTACCAGTTCGTCAGCATCGAAGGGGCCAAGCACGGGTTTACCAACCCGGACGCGGACCGCATGAGCCATGGCGAGCATGGCGGGCCGGATATCGGTTACAACAAGGCAGCGGATGAAAGTTCCTGGGCGGACATGCAGGCGTTTTTCAAGAGGGTCTTCAAGTAGACAACGCGAGGGGCCGCTTTGCGGCCCATCTCCCATGCCGCCGCCGCGGCTGGCACAATAGCCGCATGAATACACTCCCTGCCTGCTGCGCCCCCCTCCGGCACCACTGGCCCCTGCCCCGCCCATTGCCCGGCGCGGTGCTGGTCAGCTGCGCCTTCGACCCCACCCGCCTGGCCCCCGACGACTTCCAGCGTGCCGGGGTGGTGCCAAGCGCCAGCCTGCAGCGCTCGGTAGCCAAGCGCCAGGCCGAGTACCTGGCCGGCCGGGTCTGCGCCCGCGCTGCACTGCAGCGCCTGGACGGCCGTGACTACGTGCCCGGCACCCACGAAGACCGTTCGCCGATCTGGCCCACCGGCATCCACGGCTCGATCACCCACGGCAAAGGCTGGGCCGCCGCCGTGGTCGCCGCCGAGGGCAGTTGCCAGGGTCTGGGCCTGGATCAGGAGGCATTGCTGGACGATGAGCGCGGCGAACGGTTGATGGGCGAAATCCTCACCCCGCCCGAACTCGAACGCCTGGACCGCAACCAGCTCGGCCTTGCCGTGACCCTGACCTTCTCGCTGAAGGAAAGCCTGTTCAAGACCCTCTATCCGCTGACCCGCCAGCGCTTTTATTTCGAGCACGCCGAAGTGCTGGAGTGGTCCAGCGAAGGCCTGGCCCGCCTGCGCCTGCTCACCGACCTGTCGCCGCAGTGGCAACATGGCGCCGAGCTGCAGGGCCAGTTCTGCCTGCAGGACGGGCACCTGCTCAGCCTGGTCAGCGTCTGATCGTCACGCCGGTGGCTGCTGCCGTGGCCAGTTCAGGCTGAAGCAGGCACCGCCCAGCGCGGCACTGCGCCCCACCGTAGCCCGGCCGGCGTGCCAGTAGATGATGCGCCGCACGATCGACAGGCCCAGGCCATGCCCGCCCGAGGCACGGGTACGGCTGTCATCGAGACGGGTGAACGGCGTGAAGATGCGGTCCCAGACACCCTCGGGAATCCCCGGGCCGTCGTCTTCCACGTCGATGCGGCAGCGCTGTTGCCCCAACTGGTAGCTCAGGCGCACCTCGGCCTCGGCATGGCGCATGGCGTTGCCCACCAGGTTCTGCAGGGCCCGGTGCAGATAACGCGGCTCGGCCTCGACCCAGGCGCCTTCGGCATCGGCGCCCTGGCATTCACCGCGCAGCACGCGAACCCCGACTCGCAGCGGCGCCAGTTCTTCGATCACCCGCTCGAACAACGCATCCAGGTCGACCCGCTCGAACTTCAGCGCTGGTGCCCCCTGCTCCAGGCGGGCATAGGTGAGCATCTCGTCGACCAGCTTGTCGAGGTCCTGGATATCCCCGTCCATGCCGGCCAGGTGCTTGGCCCGGGCTTGCTCGGTGGTGGCGCTTTCGATCATCTCCAGGCCAAAGCGCAGGCGTGCCACCGGCGTACGCAGCTCGTGAGAAACCGCACGCACCAGCTCGCGCTGCATGCTCAACGAGCGCTGCAGGTGCTCGGCCATGCCGTTGAACGCTGCCGCCAGGCGCCCTACCGAGTCGGCATCGTCGGCTGGTACGCGGGTGTCCAGGCTGCCCTGGGCGATGCGCGTGGCCGCCACCTCCAGGCCCGACACGCGCCGCTCCAGCTGACGCACCAGCAGGTACACCACCAGGCCGATCAGGCACAGGCCGAGAAAGGCGATCAGGATCAGTAACTGCGGCGGATAGGGATTGAGCTGGTACAGCGGGCCGATTTCCAGTACCCACGGCGAACCGGCCAACCCGGCGAAGACGCGGATCGAGTCGCCATCCTTGCCCAACGCCATGACCGTGTCGCCCTCCTCGACCCGGCGCCGCTGGTCATCGTCCAGGCTCACCCGCTCGATGCGCTGCAGGGCCACGCCAAAGCCAAAGCCCTTGTCGCGCTTGAGCTGCTCCAGGCGCTGCTGCTGTTCTGTCACCGGATAGCGCACCAGCTCGTCGGCCAGCAGGTACAGGGTGGCCCGCGCCAGCTGCTCGCTGACCTGCTTGACCTCGGCGACCAGCAGCACGTCCTGCTGGCCAACCTTGCGCAATACCAGGGCGGCATGCGGGCCGGTCTTCTCGACCACCACCAGGCCGCGGCCCAGGCGCGCCCGCTGGCCGCCATCGAGGGCGTGCGCGCTCATTGGCTGCAGAGTCAGCGGCACCCCGAGCAGGCGTTCCCAGATCAGTAGCGAGCGCTTGCGCTCGGTGTCGTTCTGCAATGCCAGGTTGTCGGCCATCAGGCTGAAGGTACCCTGGGCCAGGCGCTCGCGATGCTGGGCGGCACGCACCTCGTTGACCAGGTGCAGGCTCAGTGCCCCGAGCAGGGCCACCAGCACCAGCACGGCCAGCATGCCACCGTAGATGCGCAGGAAGATCGAGTTGTTCATGACGCCTCGCCGACGAACAGGTAGCCCTTGCTGCGCAGGGTCTTGATCAGCCTTGGTTGGAGCGGGTCGTCGCCGATCTTGGGGCGGATCTTCGAGATGCGTATGTCGATGGAACGGTCCTGGCCGTCATAGCCGACGCCGCGCAGTGCGGTGAAGATCTGCTCGCGGGTCAGCACCCGGCCGGCGTTGCTGGCCAGCAGCCAGAGCAGGTCGAATTCGGCGCCGGTCAGTTCGATCAGCTGGTCGCCCAGGTGCGCCTCCCGCAGGCGATTGTCGATGCGCAGTGCGCCGAAGGCCAGGTCCTGGCGCTTGCTGTCCGCTGCCTCGCTGCGGCGCAGCAGGGCGTGGATGCGCGCCAGCAGCAGGCGTGGGCGGACCGGTTTGCACACGTAGTCGTCGGCCCCCAGGTCCAGGCCCTGGACCTGGTCGAGCTCGTCGCTGCGGGCGGTAAGCATGAGGATCGGGCCGGGGTACTGGCTGCGCACCCGCCGGCAGATACTCAGGCCATCCTCGCCGGGCAGCATGAGGTCGAGGATGACCAGGTCGGGCTGGCTGTCGACGATGCGCCGCGCGGCACGCGCGCCATCGCCTTCGACGCCGACCTCGAAACCGTTGGCCTGCAGGTACTCGGCGGTGAGCTCAGCCAGGCGCTGGTCGTCTTCGACAATGAGGATGCGGGGTGCGGGGTGGTCCATGGCTTGTGCCTTTGTTTGTTGTTTTTCTGTGGCCTGTGCCCGCGAAGGGGCCAGTGCAGAAAACATGACCCTTTAACCAAAAGGCAACATCTGCTTCGGATACTACGTCCCGCCCCCGGCACTGCCAAGCCGCCCGGCAGCCCCTCGACTGAACCGTTTTTTGTGATAGGGTTCGCGCCCGAAAAATTCTGCCCAGGGGCAGCAGAACGCAGAAAAATACTGCAAACCACTTGGCACAAGGCCTACAGCGAATACCCACCATTCACTCACAAAGTACGCACAAGTTATCCACAGGCGCTCGCCTTGCAAAGCCCCCGATACCGCATTATCTTGTATCCCGATCGCAGCGAACCACTAGATATTGGGGTTCGTGCAAAATCACACACAAAAGTCAACCCGCAAAATCAAGCGATTTTTCGGCTGAGCTTCACGTGATTTCAGCAGCCAAACCGCTCCTGCGGAGGCGACCGAGGCAAGCCCTTCCAGGGCCTTGTTCGGGTATGGGTGTGGCAGGCCAGGCCTGGCATCCATCAGCAACAGTTTTTGGGCCCGGCCCAGAACCTTTGACTTCGGCCAGGGAGCGGCAAGCCATTTGCCCCTAATTCCTGAGTCTGTCCCGAAGTCGGTACGCCGTGCGGGCGGATGCGCATGCCTTTGCGCAGCCCCGCCAGGCCATCGAGCAAGTGGACGGAACGGTGGGCGCCCAAAAGGCGCCTGAACAATATAGAAACTGTGGAGACACCCACCCATGCAAACCGATACGACTCGCGAGAACCCGCAGGCCAAGGTGCCGCAGGCCGCCGATTCCACCCAGGATCTGGCTGCCACCGCTCCCGGCCAACTGCGCGTGATCAAGCGTAACGGCACTGTCGTCCCTTACACCGACGACAAGATCACCGTGGCCATCACCAAGGCGTTCCTCGCAGTTGAAGGCGGTACCGCCGCCGCTTCGTCGCGCATCCACGACACCGTTGCACGGCTGACCGAGCAGGTCACCGCCACGTTCAAGCGTCGCATGCCATCGGGTGGCACCATCCACATCGAAGAAATCCAGGACCAGGTCGAACTGGCCCTGATGCGCGCCGGCGAGCAGAAAGTCGCCCGTGACTACGTGATCTACCGCGAGCAGCGCGCCAAGGAGCGTGCCACCCGCATCAACACCGAAGCCGTGGTCGAGCCGCACCCAAGCATTCGCATCACCCTGGCCGACGGTAGCCTGGCGCCGCTCGACATGGCCCGCCTGAACACCATCATCAGCGAAGCCTGCGAAGGCCTGGCCGAGGTCGATGGCGACCTGATCCAGCGCGACACCCTGAAGAACCTGTACGACGGCGTGGCCATCAAGGACGTCAACACCGCCCTGGTGATGACCGCCCGTACCCTGGTCGAGCGCGAACCGAACTACTCGTTCGTCACCGCCCGCCTGCTGATGGACACCCTGCGCGCCGAAGGCCTGGGCTTCCTCGGCGTCGCCGAGAGCGCCACCCACCACGAGATGGCCGAGCTGTACGCCAAGGCCCTGCCGGCCTACGTCGAGAAAGGCGTCGAGTTCGAGCTGCTGGACCCGGCCCTGAAAGGCTACGACCTGGAGCGTCTGGGCAAGGCCATCGACCACGAGCGTGACCAGCAATTCACCTACCTGGGCCTGCAGACCCTGTACGACCGCTACTTCATCCACAAGGATGGCGTGCGCTTCGAGCTGCCGCAGGTATTCTTCATGCGCGTGGCCATGGGCCTGGCGCTGGCTGAGAAAGACAAGGAAGCCCGTGCGATCGAGTTCTACAACCTGTTGTCGTCCTTCGACTACATGGCCTCGACCCCGACCCTGTTCAACGCCGGTACCCTGCGTCCGCAGCTGTCCAGCTGCTACCTGACCACCGTGCCGGACGACCTGTCGGGCATCTACCACGCGATCCACGACAACGCCATGCTGTCGAAATTCGCCGGTGGCCTGGGCAACGACTGGACCCCGGTACGTGCACTGGGCTCGTACATCAAGGGCACCAATGGCAAGTCGCAGGGCGTCGTGCCGTTCCTGAAAGTGGTCAACGACACCGCCGTTGCCGTGAACCAGGGTGGCAAGCGCAAGGGCGCCGTGTGTGCCTACCTGGAAACCTGGCACCTGGACATCGAAGAATTCATCGAGCTGCGCAAGAACACCGGTGATGACCGCCGTCGTACCCACGACATGAACACCGCCAACTGGATCCCTGACCTGTTCATGAAGCGTGTCTTCGATGACGGCAAGTGGACCCTGTTCTCGCCCTCGGAAGTGCCAGACCTGCACGACCTGACCGGCAAGGCCTTCGAAGAGCGCTACGAGTACTACGAAGCCCTGACCGAGTACAACAAGATCAAGGTGTTCAAGACCGTCCAGGCCAAAGACCTGTGGCGCAAGATGCTGTCGATGCTGTTCGAGACCGGCCACCCGTGGCTGACCTTCAAGGACCCGTGCAACCTGCGTTCGCCGCAGCAGCACGTGGGCGTGGTCCACAGCTCGAACCTGTGCACCGAGATCACCCTGAACACCAACAAGGACGAGATCGCGGTCTGCAACCTGGGCTCGATCAACCTGCCGAACCACATCGTCGACGGCAAGCTGGACACCGCCAAGCTGCAACGCACCGTGAACACCGCCGTGCGCATGCTCGACAACGTGATCGACATCAACTACTACTCGGTGCCGCAAGCACGTAACTCGAACTTCAAGCACCGCCCGGTCGGCCTGGGCATCATGGGCTTCCAGGACGCGCTGTACCTGCAGCACATTCCGTACGGTTCCGATGCTGCCGTCGAGTTCGCCGACAAGTCGATGGAAGCGGTCAGCTACTACGCGATCCAGGCCTCCTGCGACCTGGCCGACGAGCGCGGTGCATACGAGACCTTCCAGGGTTCGCTGTGGTCCAAGGGCATCCTGCCGCTGGATTCGCAACAGATCCTGATCGAGGCCCGTGGCGCCAAGTACATCGACGTCAACCTGGAAGAGTCCCTGGACTGGGGCCCGGTGCGCGAGCGCGTCAAGAAAGGTATTCGTAACTCGAACATCATGGCCATCGCGCCGACCGCGACCATCGCCAACATCACCGGCGTATCGCAGTCGATCGAACCGACCTACCAGAACCTGTACGTGAAATCGAACCTGTCGGGCGAGTTCACCGTGATCAACCCGTACCTGGTCCGCGACCTGAAGGCCCGTGGCCTGTGGGACTCGGTCATGATCAACGACCTGAAGTACTACGACGGTTCGGTGCAGCAGATCGAGCGTATCCCGCAAGAGCTGAAGGACCTGTACGCCACCGCGTTCGAAGTCGAGACCAAGTGGATCGTCGATGCCGCCTCGCGTCGCCAGAAGTGGATCGACCAGGCCCAGTCGCTGAACCTGTACATCGCCGGCGCTTCGGGCAAGAAGCTGGACGTGACCTACCGCATGGCCTGGTACCGTGGTCTGAAAACCACCTACTACCTCCGTGCCCTGGCCGCGACCAGCACCGAGAAGTCGACCATCAACACCGGCAAGCTCAACGCCGTTTCCAGCGGTGGCGACAGCGCCCCGGTCCAGGCAGCCGGCCCTGCGCCAGTGCCGAAGGCCTGCGCAATCGACGAGCCTGACTGCGAAGCCTGCCAGTAAGGCCTGAGTGCCGCGCGGGGTGCCTACGGGCGCCCCACGCGGCATTTTTGTATCCGCGTCCTGAAGAAACCTTGCCCTTTGCCCTGCATTCGCGCAGATCGGTAAAAAGAACAGGCCCACTCAAAAAGGACGTAACCCATGGCGCGGAAAAAAGTGGCAACTCGCAAGATCGGCCGCAATGCGGAAACCGGCCGCTTCACTTCGGTGGAACAGGCACGCAAGCATCCCAAGACGCACATTGTCGAAACGCTGCACAACCCACGCAGCTAGTGGTTGGCTGACCTGGCGTCATCGCCGGCAAGCCAGCTCTCACAGGTACTGCATCGCCCTCCGGCCTGGCGCGGTATCTGTGGTGCTGGCTTGCCGGCGATGACGCCAAGTCAGCCAACACATACACCCGAAAACACCATATGGTGTGCCTGAGAATTTAAACTGGCACAACATATAGGTTGGCGCTACACTCTCCCTCCGTAGAAAACAACACGTGATTTCATGAACGGACACACGCCAAACCGGTCGAAAAAGTTACCCTCGTCCGCCAGACACGCGTCCCGATCGAAGGCGAATTCCGGTATACTGCGCCCCCTCTGAAAAGGGCACCTATCAATTGTCCCTGGCCCCTCCGAGAGGCCTGGCCAGGTACAAGCCAGAACACACCCGATGTAACGAGAGTCAGCCTCTCGAGCTGTCCATTCGCCGTAACGGCCTTGCGTCAGGCATCACATTCTCAACATCCAACCGGTTGCCCCCAGGGCGACCCTCAAGCAGGAGCCAAACCATGCTGAGCTGGGACGAATTCGACAAGGAAGACGGCGAAGTCGCCGCCAAAGGCAATACCCCTGCGCAGGCCGCTGCCGCCGCCACCCTCGACAAGCTCGACAGCGCCGGTGGTGCCGCCGCCCTGGAAGCCCGAGCCGCCAGCGCCGATGACTCCGACGCAGTCAAGCGCGCCAAGGCTGCCCTGAACGACCTCGACATCGCCGAAGGCCTGGCCGAGCTGGAAGGCTCCAGCGCCCGCGTTCGCGTTGACGAAAAGCGCATGATCAACTGCCGCGCCGACCTCAACCAGCTGGTCCCGTTCAAGTACGACTGGGCCTGGCAGAAATACCTGGACGGCTGCGCCAACCACTGGATGCCGCAAGAGGTCAACATGACCGCCGACATCGCCCTGTGGAAGAGCATGGACGGCCTGACCGAAGACGAGCGCCGCATCGTCATGCGCAACCTCGGCTTCTTCTCCACCGCCGACTCGCTGGTGGCCAACAACCTGGCCCTGGCCGTGTACCGCCTGATCACCAACCCGGAGTGCCGCCAGTACATCCTGCGCCAGGCCTTCGAAGAGGCGATCCACACCCACGCCTACCAGTACTGCATCGAGTCGCTGGGCATGGATGAAGGCGAGATCTTCAACATGTACCACGAGATCCCGTCGGTAGCGAAGAAAGCCGCCTGGGGCCTGAAGTACACCCGCGCCATCTCCGACCCGGAATTCAATACCGGCACCGTCGAAACCGACAAGGAGCTGCTGCGCAACCTGATCGCCTACTACTGCGTCCTGGAAGGCATCTTCTTCTACTGCGGCTTCACCCAGATCCTGTCCATGGGCCGCCGCAACAAGATGACCGGTGTCGCCGAGCAGTTCCAGTACATCCTGCGTGACGAGTCGATGCACCTGAACTTCGGCATCGACGTGATCAACCAGATCAAGATCGAGAACCCACACTTGTGGGACGCGGCGATGAAGGAAGAAGCGACCCAGATGATCCTGCAAGGGACCCAGCTGGAGATCGAATATGCCCGTGACACCATGCCACGCGGCGTGCTGGGCATGAACGCCGCGATGATGGAAGACTACCTCAAGTTCATCGCCAACCGCCGCCTGACCCAGATTGGCCTGAAGGAAGAGTACCCGGGGACCACCAACCCGTTCCCGTGGATGAGCGAGATCATGGACTTGAAGAAGGAGAAGAACTTCTTCGAGACCCGTGTGATCGAGTATCAGACTGGTGGTGCATTGAGCTGGGACTGATAGTCCGGGCGAAGCATAGAGAAGGCTGCCGATTGGCAGCCTTTTTTGCGCCGGATTCGGGTTACCGCGCTGCCAGTGAGAGCGGCCGTGCCGCGAACATCGCTAAGGCCGAGGCCATCCACAGTTAATTACGGGTCCGCCTTACCAAACAGCTACTACCCCTCCCCAGCCGGCTCCACCCGCTGCACCACGATCTGCATATGGGTCGCCATATCCGTCAGTATCACCTGCCCTTCCTTGTACTCTGGGGTGATCATTAGCGTGCGGATAAAATGCTCGTTGCCGCCTTCGCGCTTTTGCACGTTCTCGAATGCCACGATAATCGTGTCATTGCGCCAGTTGCTGATGTCGAAACCGCCCGCAGCAACGAATTCGCGAATGTCGCGCTCGTCGTTGAAGACGTTGGCTGGCAGGATCAGCAAGCGGTCGTTGAGAAACACCTCGTAGTACTGGCGAGGCCCCACCGGCCAGTTCTGCGCTACCACGTGCTCGATGCGCCAGTGATGGACGTTGTTCTCATAAACTACGACGCGCTCGACCTTGTGTCCGTTGCAGGCAACAAGCAAGGGCAACAGCAAAGCAGCGAACCCGCTACACATTCGGCGTAAATTCATCCAGAAGCCTCGTTACATCAGCGCCAGGCCATCATTTGCCCGCTTTCGCCGCCTGGCGGTTGGCCCTGCGGATCTCCCGGTAGCCGACCAGGCGCACGCGCATTTCCCGGTAGCGCTGGCTATTGATCACCAGCAAGGCCAGCAGCCCGAACAGCAAAACCGAGACGTAGGCGCCCATGTGTGGCCGGAAAGCGTAGCTGGGCAACGTGGCCAACACGGCCAGCCCGTTCAGGCCGACCAGCCCGCGCACGCCCCAGGCATGGCCCCGCACCACGGCGATATGCGAAGCGGCGCTCAGCGCCCATGCCAGCGCCAGGGCCAGCAGCGACAGCGTCGGGTCCGGGCTGCGCAGCCAAGTGGAGAACACCAATGAAACACAGCCGCCAATGGCAAAGCAGGACAGCGTGAACTCGGCGATGAACACGCCAAAATAACGGGAAAGAAATGCTTGCAGTTCCTGAGCCTGTTGCAACCTCGATCCATCCATTTGAGTGAACACCGCCGTCCTTGAAGATACAGGGGGCATGTAGCTTACCTTGACTATCGCAACTGAATAAACCATAAAGGCCCACTTCGAAGTGGCTGTCAGCGCGATCGCACATTGATATTTGATTAACTTGTGCGCCCGTGCATATTTACAATTTCGCGCAGGAACACGCCCCACCAAGGGCCGAAAGGAGATCGAAATCTGGTGAACGAATTGTCTTTGCTTGCCGCTGTTCCCACTGGCCGTTTTTGGGGACTGCAATGAAACGCCTGCTGAACGCCCTGTCGGCGCTGCTGATCGGCAGCACCCTGAATGCCTATGCCCAGACACCCGCCCCGTCCTCAAGCGTAGCGCACGAAGTCACCCTTGGTGGGCACAAGCTTGCACTGGTGGACCACGAAGGTCGCTGCACGCTGCGCAACACCGATGCATCGCTGCTGCAACTGGACATGCCCTGGCCCTGCGAGTTCAGCCCAGAGCGGAAGGGAGGCAAGCCTCGCGTGGAACACTTCAATGGTGTGCAGATAATCATTGTCAGCCATGTGCAGCCGGACCCGTCGCACCCTGGACGTTGCGATAGCCAGTACCAGGCTGTCCGCCAGATGGGCAACCGCCTGGAACCCTCCATCCTGGCGCGTGGCGCCGGCTGCGCGAACGGCCCGGTGGACCAGAAGAATTTCACTGGGTTGTTCGAGTGGTAGCCGAAATCGGCGGCTATCCAGCCCCCGGTTGTTCGCAATAGCAAAGAGTGTCAGCTAATCATGAAGATTGTATTTACCGAGCAAGACAAAGGCTTCGGTCAGGTGGGTGGCAGTGTCCGCATGGACGACCCAGGCTTGTGGCCTCTGGCGCCCGACACCCAGGAGCCGATGACGCCTGTGTGTACGGTTACGGAAAACTTCCTGCCGGCTAAAATCTTTCCGCCCGGCATGGCTGCCACGGTATTCATCACAGCTCGAAAACAGCGCGCCGGCGGCTTCAAGCAGTCTGTCGTCAGCCGTTACTCTCTTCATGAGCAAGCGGAGCTACCCGGTATCCACAATGGTTACGCACGGTTCATTCTCCACCGGCTGTGCGAGGAGGAGTTACCCGCCCCGCCTGGAACGCTCTTGCTGGAGCGCCGTTATATCGACTTCGAGCCAATGAGCGAAGAGGAGTTCGCCGAAGAGCACGATGACGAGGACTCCGGTCTGGGCATCAGCAAGCAACTCGGTCGAGCAGCCTGGATGCAAGATCCCATCTATGTTCCCAACCGGTACTTGCTCCTTTTGCAACTGACTGACTATGAAATCAGCCGCTGGGCTCCCGAGCAGGAAGGGATCTTCCTGGATGGCATCGGTTACATCTATCTGGACAAACAAGCCCGGCGGAAGAACCAAGGCGACGAAGCCGGGTTCTTTTTCGTTCAGTACGCCTGAATGGCCGTTCATAGAACAGGGGTCTAGCCATGAACAGGATCGTGTTATCCGACAAAGACCGCGGCTTCGGCCAGATCGGCGGTGCGCCTTTGCTCAAGGACCTCTCCTTGTGGCCGGCCAACCCACAAACCGGTGGGCTGATGACGCCCGTCCTGACCCTCACCGAACAGTTCCAGCCGGCCCACTTCGTCCCGCCAGGCATGGCCATCACCGTTTTCCTCGCCGTAGAGCAGCAGCAGGGCGGTGGCTTCAGCCGTCCGCTCCAGCGTCGTTATACGGTCAATCAACAGTCGGAACTGCAGAACGTCATCAAGGGTGGCTTTGCGCGGGTCATCCTGCATGAACTCGCCAGCCAGCCACTGCAGCCCGGCAACCCGCCCTTGCTGCTGGAACGCGCGTTCATCGATTTCAAAGAAATGACTGACGAGGAGCATGACGAAGAGCATGAGGACGAGGACAGCGGGATCGACCTGAGCAAACCCAGCGGCCGCCCCTGCTGGCTGCAGGACCCGATCTATGAACCACCGCGCTACATGTTCATGATGCAGCTGGTGGACGCCGACGTGGCCGAAGCCAGCCCGCAGCACGCAGGGCTGTTCGGCGAAGGCATCGGCTATCTGTTCGTGGACATGCAGGCGCGCCGTGGCAAGGAAGGCGACGACGCCGGTTTCTTCTTCATTCAGTTCACCTGAATGAGCCGCCGGTTCCAGACATTCCCCCCCGCCCCTCGACCACATGAGAGCGGCACGGGCTGAGCAGGTTCACATGAACATCTACCATTTCGACAACGCCCCGTCCCCTTGGGGGGACTGGGGCGCGGCACTGCTCCAAGGCATGATTGCCTGGGATGAAGATACTGATGTGGACAGCATCAAGCGTGCCGGCCCATACACCCCGGCTGCGTATATCCGTTCGGGTTCGCTGGTGCTTACCCAGCCGGTCAAGGACGCGCTGGAAAAAAGCGGCCTGAAAGGCATCAGTCGGTATGAACACCTGGCGAAAACCCACATCGTGCACATTGACTGGCTGCACTGGGATACCAGCAAGCCCATCACCGATTACCTTGAGTTGGACGGTGGGCCGACCTCGATCATCGACTCCCTGCCACATGAACCTGCGCTTGCCGCACGCATGCCGGAGTATTGGCAGGCATTCGTCGTGGGCAAGCTCAACCTGCTCAAGGAACCACGCCACGAACCTGCTGACCTCGGCCAGTATCTCCAGGTGCTCAAGGCCGACGAGCAAGCCGACTTCTTCAAAGGGGATGTCTATCGCGGGTACTTCCTGAGCGAACGCGCCAAAGCGTGGCTGGAACAGCAATGCCCTGGCTGCTTTACATTCACCCTGCTCCGTTGAATCAGTCCAGCTGCTGCGTCCTCAATGCCTGCGCCAGCATGTCAATGAACGCCCGGACCTTGGCCGAACCGTACTTGCTCTCCCGGTGCAGCACATGGATCGGCCATGGCGCCTCCTCGTACTCGGCCAGAATCACCTGCAACTGCCCACTGGCCAGTTCATCCGCGACCTGGTACGACAGCAGGCGGGCAATGCCCAACCCGCCGCAGGCGGCGGCGATTGCCCCGTCATTGCTGGTAACCATCAAGCGGGGCTTCACCCGCACCAGAGTCGGTTCATCGGTCACCCCGAAGCGCCAGCCGGCACGTGGCGACAGGTTGGTGGTGCCGATCACCGCATGCCCCGCCAGGTCGGACGGATGCTTCGGCATACCATGCCGCGCCAGGTATTCGGGAGAGGCGCACAGCATGCGCCGGACCCTGCCCACGCGCAGTGCTTTCAGCCCGGAGTCGGGCAAGGGACCGATGCGAACGGCCACATCCATGCCCTCTTCGACCATGTTGACGATGCGGTCGAGGAAGTAGGCGGAAACGTCAACTTCGGGGTACTGCTGCAGGTAGCTGACGATACACGGCATGACGAACTTCTTGCCGAACAGGATGGGCGCGGTGACGGCCAGGTCGCCCTTGGGGGTCGAGTTGATGCCGGCGGCGGCTTCGTTGGCCTCGTGGATGCTGGCGAGGATATGCCGGGTATCTTCCAGGTAGCGGTTACCGGCTTCGGTAAGACGGACACTGCGGGTAGTGCGCAGCAGCAACTTGACCCCGAGCTGCTCTTCCAGGGCGCTGACGGCGCGGGTGACCGCGGCTGGGGAGATGTCCAGGCGCCGAGCAGCGGCGGCGAAGCTTTCCAGTTCGCCGGTGGCGACGAACACCTTCATCAGGTGGATCTGGTCCATGCGGGCTCCTGGTGTGCATGAGGTGCCGGGATTATCTTTCATTTGGGCGTTTTGCGTTGCCTGTTCTGGCCTTATCGCCAGCAAGCCAGCTCCCACATAGTTCCTGCCCAAGCCTTGAGGTCATGGAGGCATATCAGATATCCAGCACCAACACCTGCTCTCCTTCTTCCGCCTTCGCCGGCACGGCACAACAGATCAGCACCGAACCCGCCTCCGGCAATTCGGCTGGCGGGTTCGGATAGTGCACCTGGCCACTCACCAGGCGGGTCTTGCAGGTACCGCACGATCCCCCCCGGCAACTGAACTCCGGCGCCAACCCACGGGCCTCGGCCAGCTCCAGCAACGTGCCGCTACCGGGCGCCCAGCGTGCCTCCTTGGCCGAAGCCGCAAAATACACCGGCACCGCCTCGCTGGCAGCGGGCGGCTGTTGCAGGCTGGGCTGGCCCGCGTCGGTGTACCGCCGAAGCGTCGAGGGGCCGAAGGCTTCGGCGTGGATTCGCGCATCCGGTACATGCACCCCGCGCAGCCCCTCATACAACTCCTGGGTAAAACTGCCCGGGCCGCACAGGTAGAAATCGTAGTCGTCCAGCGCCAGCGTTGCCTTGACCTGCTCGATCCCCAGCCGGCCAGCGAACTGGTAATCACGCCCCACCAGCGCATGCTCTTCCGGCTGGCTCAGGGCCCGGTGCACCTGCAGCAGGCCGCCGGCCCGTCGTCGCAAGCTTGTCAGTTCGTCACGAAACGGCAGGTCGGCCAGGCTGCGAGCCCCATGGAACAGGTGGATAGGCCGTGCCTGCCCGTTGTTCAATTGTTCGCGCAGCATGGCCAGTAAAGGCGTGATACCCACCCCCGCGCCAATCAGTACCAGTGGCCGGGTGCTGTGCAGGTCCAGCACGAAGCTCCCCATGGGCGCGCGCACATTCAGCACATCGCCCGCCACAATGCGCTCATGCAAGTGCCGCGACGCCGGGCCCTGGGCCTTGACGCTGATGCGCAGGTAGCGATCGGAAGGCGCGCTGGACAAGCTGTAGGTGCGAATAAGTGCCGCCTCGCCAGCGAGCTGCACTTGCACCGGCACATGCTGCCCCGCAGCAAAGGTCACCGTGCTGTCGGCAGGCGGTTCAAGGTAGAACGAGCGGATATCGCGGCTTTCCTGTTCTACCCGCAATACACGCCACGGCTGCCATTGGCGCTGCTGCTGACGTTGCTGCAGGCGCGCTTCGGCCTCTTTCCAGGTGCCGGTCGCCAGGCTGGTTGGCGCAAATTCCTTGAACGCCCAGCGCAGGGACACGGCAGCCGGGCGCCATACCACCTGCTCGACGTCCAGCGTCCACAAGCGCTCGGCGCCTTCGAAGGCCTGGCTGGCGGGGCTGTCCAGCAGTATTTCGGTATGTCCGTAGAGCTGCAGCACATTGCCCGTGTCGAAGTCGATGAACAGTAGCCCTGCACGCGGGTTCACCAATAGATTGCCCAAGGTGTTGAAGTGCAGGTTGCCGGCATAGTCGGGAATGGTCAGGCGGTTGCCTTCGACCTTGATGAAGCCTGGCCGGCCGCCACGGTGGGAAACGTCCACCGAGCGCTGACCATCGCCATGCTCGATATAGCTGGCGACGAAAAAGGTGTCGGCGGCCTGGATCATCCCGACAGCCCTTGCATCCAGCGTTGTCGCGTCGAGCCGCCCCTGGGCGGGTTCGACGACGCGCGTGTACTCGCGCAACTGGATGTATTGCGGGCAGTTGCCGAACGACTGCTCGACCGTGACCTGCAGTTGCCCGTTGGCGCCCTGGCGGATCTGCCCGTTGAGGCGGTTGCGCCGACGGGTGTGCAATTCGATACCCAGCAGGCCGACCGCCTGCCCGGCGCTCAGCCCGGCGGTGGCGGGGTCGTCTGCTGGCAGTTGGGTGTCGATCGTCAGCTGGCGAGGGTCCGGCGAACTGACGAAGCCTTCCGGCCCTTCCAGCACAGTCGCCCAGGGCCGTCCCTGGGCGTCCACGCTGGCGGCGACCATGAACGGCAGCTGTTGATAGAACGTACGGTGCTGCTCGGGCATGTAGTCGCGAATCACCTTCTGCCCGAACGCCTCCATGCGCTGCGCGACACCGACCTTTTCCTGCAGGGTTTTCTCGCCCGCATGCCAAGGCGAGGGGCGGTGGGCCGGGTTCTTTTGCATGGCGGCGTTCCTCGGGCTGGCGAAGTGTCAGGCGCTGGTCTGCAAGCCGATCACGGTGCGCGGCATGGGCACGAAGCCCGGCAGCGCCTCGATCCTTGCCAGCCAGTTGCGTACGTTGGCATAGGGTTCCAGCGACACGTTGCCTTCCGGCGCGTGGGCGATGTACGAGTAGTTGGCGATGTCGGCAATGGTGGGGGTATTGCCCGCCAGGAAGGGTGCCTTGGCCAGTTCGGCGTCCATCACCTTGAGCAAGGTATGGGCGCGGGCAATCACTTCGTCGGTATTGAACGAAGCACCAAATACCGTCACCAGGCGGGCGGCGGCAGGGCCGAATGCCAGCGGGCCGGCAGCGACCGACAGCCAGCGTTGCACGCGGGCGGCTGCGGCAGGTTCTTCGGGCAGCCAGGTGCCGTTGTCGTACTTCTTCGCCAGGTAGACGAGGATCGCGTTGGAATCTGCAATCACCGTGCCGTTGTCATCAATGACCGGCACCTGGCCGAACGGGTTCAGCGCCAGGAAGTCCGGCTGTTTGTGCGCACCTTTGGCGAGGTCGACGAAGACCAGCTCGGTGGGCAGGTTCAGCAGCGAAAGCATCAGCTCGATGCGGTGGGCGTGGCCGGACTTGGGGAAGTTGTAAAGCTTGATCGGGTTCGACATGGGCTTGGCTCCTGGTCAGCTCCGGGATGGGCTGATGGAGCACATGCTGCACGGGTTCGCCTGGCAACGGAATCAGTGCACTGGGGAAACCATAATTTCGCCTGGCGGAACAATGGTGACGAAGGTGGCGGCCAGAGCCCCCGCAAGCCTCCGTCGCAGGGGCACAGGCACCACGCCGGAATCAGTTCAGCTTGTTGAAATACCGGAATAACCCACGTGCAGCCTCGATCACTTGTGGTACGCAGGCCTGGATGTCCTCTTCGCTCATCTGGTCCAGCAGCTCGAAGTTATCTTCCAGCCCATGCAGCGAAATGGCCTTGAGCCACTGATCCTGCTCCGCAGGCAGCGGTTCCCAGCCGGCGACCTGAGTGCCGCGCATGTAGCCAAAGCACCACTCCTCCATCACGATCACCGTGCCCTCCTCGCCTTCGCTTTCCTCGAACAGCGGCTCGAACCGGTCGATGTCATCGCCCAGGTGCTCCGCCACCTGGTTGGCGTAGCGCAGCATCAACGCCGTATAGGCCTCTTCATGCGCCGGCTTCTTGAATTTTGGTACCTTGCCACCCGCCACCACGGGCAGCCATTGCTCCGGGGTGACGGTGACCGGCGAGCTGGCCAGCGCCGTGAAAAAACCATTGAGCTCGGCCAGGTTCAGCACCGAGTAATCGTTGCCGTAGGTGATCAACAGGTCTTCGAGGCGGTCGAGTTCTTTTTCGCTGAGGGCGGGTAGCATGGTTGGACATCCTGAGAAGCAAAAGTGTGTGCACCCTAGCACAGAACCGCCCAAGGGCTGCCCGCGGTCGCCGACACGCGGGCAGTTCGTTCAGCCTGGCAACAGGCTTTGCAGCAGGTGCTGCCTGCCGCTACCGATCAACAACCACAACAGAATGCGACACTTGCGTGGGCAAAGCTGCCCAGCCAGGTGTACACCTTTGCCTTGCAGGTCGATCTCGGCTCCGGCAAAGCCATAGGTCGCGCGGGCGGTAGGGCCACTGCCTGTGCGGGTGGCGACGATTACCGGCAAGGCGGGCACGAGCATATCCAGCACCTGGGCCCAACAACCGGAAACATGTCCCGCACCAAATCCGGCAATGACCAGCCCCTCGTAACCCAAAGTGGCAACGGCCTGTAACAACGCCGTATCCGCGTCCAGGCAGGCTTCCAGCAGTGCAACACGATGCTCGGTGCGTTGCGGTAGCGGCAGCACCTGCCGCCGAGTAGCCGGCTGGCGATAGACCACCACGCCCTCCACGACATCGCCCAGGGCGCCAGCACCGGGCGACTCGAATGCGGCCATCGCCAGGCTGGCGGTCTTGCGCACCCTTGCTGCGCTGTGGACCTGATCGTTCATCAGCACCAATACGCCGCGCCCACGGCTGCCCGGCGCCAGGGCAACGTTCACCGCAGCCAACAGGTTGGCCGGGCCGTCGCAGCCCGGCTGGCTGGCCGCGCGCATGGCTCCGGTCATCACGATTGGCGCATCGAACGGCCACAGCAGATCGAGGAAATACGCCGTTTCCTCAAGGCTGTCGGTACCTTGGGTCAGGATTACCGCCTGCGCCCCGCGCTCTACCTCAACACGGGCCCAGGCCAACACGTCGAGCAACGCCGCAAAGCCCAGCGAGGCGCTGGGTAGCAGGCCCAGCGTGGCCATTTCAAGCTGGGCCAGCTCACGCAGCTGTGGCACGTTTGCCAACAATTCTTCGCAACCAAGCCTGGGCACCACCGCGCATCCATTGGCGCTTGCCTGCATGCTCACCGTGCCTCCCAGGCTGCCGATCGACAGCTTGGGCAGATGTGTTTGCCCGCTCATGCAGCACCTCCTGCCAACAGGCCAACCAGCGGCACGATCCCTAGCGTGCTGACGGCCATCGACAGCACATTTCCTATGTAGCCGTGCATGTAGGCCGGCAAGCGCTGGGTAATGGCCACTGCCAGCGGGGGAGCCACCAGCGCGCCGAACACGGCACTGCCCACCACTACTTGCCAGCTGCCACCATGGGCAAGCACAGCGGCCGGGACGATAGAGACGATGGGGATATAGGTGGGGTACCACCCTCGTGCCTGCCATTGATGACGCCAGAACAACACCCCGACCAGTGAGGCCAACGCCTGCCCGGCGACCATCGGTAGCAGCAGCAGCGAACCGTAGGCCGGCGCTGCCGGGGCCAGCATGTAAGCCAGGAACACGCCCAGCAGCAGCCCGAGGCTGGCCAGCTCATTACCGAAGAATGGCGCTTCGCTGAAATCGGCCAAGACACGTCGCAAGGTCCAGACAACGCCGTAATCGGGTTGGGCAGCAACAGGTTCGCGCACCACGGGCTTGTGGCTGTGCCGTACCCATGACGGAAAGCGCCGGCACAGCATGAATGCCACCAGGCTTGCCAACGCCATGCCGCCAACGTTGCCGACCACCACCGGCAATTGCAGCGGATAACACAGGTAATTGACCATCAGCAGACTGGCCGGGGTTACCAGCAACGCCCCCAGCAGTGCGCCGCTGAGCGTGACCCGCCAACCCGCGCCGTACAGCAGCACCATGGCCGCCGGCAACGATACGAAGGCGACGAAGGTCGGCTGCCAGGTACCACTGGCCAAGGTCCATCCCCAGAACGCGTGGCTGAGCAGCAGGCCCAACAGCGAGCTGGTGAATACCCATGGCCATAGTCCGCTGCCATAGCAGATGGCAAAACCCTGCCAGCGATACCCGTACATATGGGCCACGTGAGCCAGGCAAGCCCCAAGCAGCAAACCCAGGGCGGGCAGTTCGTGCTTGTAGAACGCCACCTCACTGATATCACCGACGATCCAGCGCAGCCGGCTCAGTGGCTGATCGAGTGTCGCCGCCAGTTGCGTGTAGTCCGGCCATTGGCCTTGGGCGAGGCTCGCAGCCAGCGTCCCCAGCAGGCTGACAAAGAGCACCAGGGGCAAATGCTTCCGATCCAGAGCGTGCAAGGTTTTCATATGCGACTCCTCAACGCGGCATCGGGGCATGCAGGCGATAGCCAAGGGTCGCGTCATAGAGATCGGTACGGCGGTCCCGTGGCAGGTCGTTGAGGTTGTTCCAGATCGGTGCCGAACGTGAACTGCTGAGGTCGACATCGGCAACGACAATGCTCTCCTCTTCGGCACTGGCCACCTCGCCGATGGGCCAGCCATTGGTACCGGCGATCAACGAACAACCCAGGAAGCGCCCACCCCGCTCATGGCCTATGCGGTTGGCTGCGGCGATGTAGAGGTTGTTGACGTGTGCCGCGGTCATGGTCAGGTAAGAAGCCATGCAGCGCCCTGTGTCATCGAACAACGGTGGCGGGGTCCAAACCCAGTTGTTCAGGCTGCAGATGATGTCGGCACCTTGTGCCGCCATCAGCCGTGGCACTTCAGGGAACCAGATGTCCCAGCAGATCAGCAGGCCGATACGGCCGATCGGTGTCTCGAATACCGGAAAGCCCAGGTTGCCAGGGGTGAACCAGAGCTTTTCCTGATTCCACAGGTGGGCCTTGCGGTAATGCCCTAGCAGGCCTTCCGGGCCGAACAGTACGGCACTGTCGTAGAGCTTCAGCCCGTCGCGTTCGGCAAAACCTGCGGCCAGGTAGACCTGATATTCCCTGGCGAAATCCGCCCAGGCTTTCAGGCTGACGCCTGCCTCCAGGGTTTCGGCGTGGGCATAGGCCTCTGCGCGAGTGCGGAAGGTGTAGCCGGTGTTGGCCAGCTCAGGCAGCACGATCAGGTTGGCGCCTTCACGCACGGCACGACGGGCCAATGCCAAGCCCTTGCTCAGGTTGCCGTCGCAATGCTCGAGCCCGACCTGCGGGTCGTATTGGACGACAGCGACGCGTACTGGACTGACGGCGGAACAGTGTGCAGACATGGCAGCTTCCTTCTTGTGGTTGTTTTGGAAGGGCGCCAGTAAAGCGGGGTTGGGCTGGGGAGTGACAGTCAGGACACTCCCACCAGTTCGAAGGAAAGGAAAAGAGATATTGTAGGAAGGGCCCTACAACCACACGCTAACAGCCTTAGATCCTGACTTGATAGTGCGGATAGTGGCTCAGGGTGAAACCACCCTGAAACTGCGCTGATGTTCTATCGCAAAGGTTGATCACGACATCCACAGCCGTACGTAAACACGGCTCGGTCCAGCCCGCATCAACAGAGAAGGACTCTCCGGCCAGATACAGGCCTGACAGGGCACTGAAGTCGCGGTTGTACTTCATCAGGTTTACCGCATCGTAGTAAGTGCCTGCCCGATACAACTTTGCACATCCCAGGGCGTTTTTATCTGTCATCCAACGTTGTATGCGGATGTTGCGAGTGTCAATGTAGGGTGATATGGCCTCACCTATGTTGCTACAGCGCAGCAGAATTCGATCAAGCTCGTTCACGCATTTCTGCCCCAACTCCTCGTCGGAAAATGCTGCCAGCTTCGTTGCATCATCCTCCCAGGTATAACTCAGCAGGATGCAGTCCTCTGGGTAACTATCGTTGTACCGATAGGCATACACGTCGTGGACAAAACTGTCGGTTACCAGGACCTGGGGCAACGCTGACTTACGGTCCAGGAAGCGCTTGTCCAGCGGAGCATATACCTTGCAGCTTGTCTCCCAATGGGCATGCTTCCAGGCATCGACGATTGTCTGCGGCAGTACCTGGCGATTGAAACCGTCAAGACGGATGTTGGTTTCGATCAACCAGGATGGGGTAGTCAGGATCACACTGTCGAAGTCCTGGTATCGGATGCTCTGGTGAGCCGGATCACTGCAGTGCCAACGATAACCGACTCGCAACTGGCCATTTTCCAGCTTTTGTAGCGAACAGACAGAGGTGTCGGTGAGTAGCCCATCCTCTCGTTGCAGCAGGTGATCGTACAGCGAGGTACCGCCCAATCCGAAGTCTAGAAACATAAGACTTTCATCCAGCGCCGCGAGCCCGATATACGCTGGCCCCTGAAACATCAACCCTTTACTGTCAGGGACACGGCTGGCTTCGAGGTGCGGTGCAGCATAGGGCACACCCTCCTGATCGACACGCCCATGGACCAACTGTAGGTGGCTACTGAAGCCAAAGATTGCTGTACGCAGCGGATACAGGCAGCAGACGTCATAGAACGCTCCCCAGCTGCCATCCCCAATGCCGATCGCATAGAAGATCGCCGATTCGTCGCTGCTCATGCCTAACCCGCCAAAATCACCAGGGTTTGCAGGGTCCCAGGCCTCAAGCGTGGGTAGATGCACCAGTTCTCTGAACGATAATCGGTGATAGCGTTCAACGATGGCCGACCACATAGACTCCCAGCCATAAGTGCCATAAACCGCCGCGATACGCTCGGCGAAGCGCGTCGCAAAATGGTGCCACTTGTCATAGACCTGCTTGAGTATCGGGGTGGGTGGAGGTGTCTTGCCTTCTGGGTTACGCCAGACCAGCAGCGCAGGATCGCCACCACTCTCTAGCTGGCCATCACGAAGATATATTCCCGTGGCATTGACCCACGGTGTCCCCGGATTCGGAAAATCGGAAATGCGCAGGTCGAACAGCTTGGCGTAGTAGGCCATAAGCGAGCGACCGTCTTTAGGGGATTCGCCAGTCCTGTTGAAAAACGGCATGCGCATGGCGCCCATTTCGAAAGGGGTTGCCGGTTGCTTGTGATTTCCTTTGCTATTCACCAAAGTCAGGTGACGCCCCCCCACACGCTGTGACTGCTCGAACAAGGAGATGCGGGTAAAGCCGCAGCGTAATAGTTCTCGAGCCGCCGTCAGCCCGGTAATCCCGGCACCCACGATGCAGATCCGGTGATCTGGCTGAGTGGCTCGTGCAACGCCTCTTTCCTGTTCGATCAGACGGCGGTAATCAAAGCAGAGATCAGGAGGGTTAGGGTAACGCGCGGCCCACGGCTGCATGGGCTGGGAGGGCTCGATGGCGAGGTTTGCAGGATGGTTGTGTGTTGAACCGATGGTCATGTTCTCGTGCTCTTCATGCGTTGAAGAACCGAGCGTGAACAATTACCAAAGGGGTGAAGGGGTTGTTAATTAGCACCAGCCGACAGCCAGAGGATCGGGAGATACCTGTGGCTGCCGGATAGGCAGCAGCAACTGGGCTGTTACGCTTTACACCGCCAGCGCGCGCTCACGCAGTTCGCTGTTGAGGATGCGGTCGTTCTCGCTGTAATCGACCGGGCAGTCGATCACGTGCACGCCCGGGGTCTTGATGCAGTGCTCGAGCAGTGGCAGCAGGCCGTCGGCGCTTTCCACACGGTGGCCGTTGGCACCATAGGCTTCGGCGTACTTGACGAAGTCCGGGTTGCCGTAGTCCAGGCCGAAATCGGTGAAGCCCATGTTGGCCTGCTTCCAGCGGATCATGCCGTAGCCGTCGTCACGCAGGATCACCACGGTGATGTGCATGCCCAGGCGTACTGCAGTTTCCAGCTCCTGGCTGTTCATCATGAAGCCGCCGTCGCCGCACACCGAGATCACCGGGCGGTCCGGGTGCACCAGGTGCGCCGCCATCGCCGATGGCAGGCCGGCGCCCATGGTCGCCAGGGCGTTGTCCAGCAGCACGGTGTTGGGCTTGTGCGCCTTGTAGTTGCGGGCGAACCAGATCTTGTAGATGCCGTTGTCCAGGGCCACGATGCCTTCGGACGGCAGCACGCGACGGATGTCGGCCACCAGGCGCTGCGGGTAGACCGGGAAGCGGTTGTCGTCGGCACCTTCGGCTATCTGTGCTTCGTTGGCTTCACGGATGGCCATCAGGCGGGTGAAGTCCCAGTGCGAGGTGTCGGTCAGCGCTTCGCTGATCTGCCAGACGGCGTTGGCGATGTCACCGATCACTTCCACCTGCGGGAAGTACACGGCATCGACTTCAGCGGAGCGGAAGTTGATGTGGATGACCTCGGTGCCGCCACGGACCATGAAGAATGGCGGCTTCTCGATCACGTCGTGGCCGATGTTGACAATCAGGTCGGCCGCTTCGACGGCGCGGTGGACGAAGTCACCCGACGACAGTGCAGCGTTGCCGAGGAAGCGCGGGTGGCGTTCGTCGACCACACCTTTACCCATCTGGGTAGTGATGAACGGAATACCGGTCTTGTCGATCAACTGCTTGAGGACCTTGGCGGTCATCTTGCGGTTGGCGCCGGCGCCGATCACCAGGATCGGGTTGCGCGCTTTCTGCAACTTTTCCACCGCAGCTTCGATGGCCTTGTGCTCGGCCAGGGGTCGGCGGTGCAGGCTTGGCGGAATCGGCAGGCTGTCGGTCTGCTCGGCGGCGATGTCTTCCGGCAGTTCCAGGTGGACTGCACCCGGCTTTTCTTCTTCAGCCAGGCGGAAGGCTTCGCGCATGCGGGCCGGGATGTTGTCGGCCGAGGCGAACTGGTGGGTGTACTTGGTGATGGGGTCCATCATGCCGCACACGTCGATGATCTGGAAACGACCCTGCTTGGACTTCTTGATCGGCTTCTGGCCGGTGATCATCATCATCGGCATGCCGCCCAGGTAGGCATAGGCGCTGGCGGTAACCAGGTTGGTGGCGCCAGGGCCGAGGGTGGACAGGCTGACGCCGGTCTTGCCGGTCAGGCGACCGTAGGTGGCAGCCATGAAACCTGCGGACTGCTCGTGACGGGTAAGTACCAGTTTGATCTTCGACTTGCGCAGGGATTCCAGCAGGTCGAGGTTTTCTTCACCGGGAATACCGAAAACATACTCGACACCTTCGTTTTCCAGGCATTGCACAACGACATCGGCGGCCTTGGCCATCTTGCTTGCTACCTCAAGTGATGGAACGGTGGAAATCCGGAATGCGCAGCACGGTACGCTGGCATCACCTGGCCCGGAGGCAGAAGTGCCCCGAACCAAAGTCTTGACGTAGGGTAGATGCGGAAAAGTCACGCTGATGTGGCACGAATGTTCGCGGCTTGCGGTGGTGGCGCGGTCAGTGTGGGAGCGGCGCACCCACTCCCAAAGGGACTGCGCATGCCTGGGAGTTTTAGCGCCACAAAGACAAAACCCCTACCTGCATGCGCAGATAGGGGTTTTGCGAAATGAATCTTGACGATGACCTACTCTCACATGGGGAAGCCCCACACTACCATCGGCGATGCATCGTTTCACTGCTGAGTTCGGGATGGGATCAGGTGGTTCCAATGCTCTATGGTCGTCAAGAAATTCTGTTGCCAGAAGGTCTTGGTAGACACTCCAGCGAATCCGGATATGTGATGTTCGTGGTTCGTTGCGAACTTTCGGTTCGTATCATCTTCACCACCGCAATCTGCGCTAGCAAATTGCTTGGGTGTTATATGGTCAAGCCTCACGGGCAATTAGTATTGGTTAGCTCAACGCCTCACAGCGCTTACACACCCAACCTATCAACGTCGTAGTCTTCGACGGCCCTTCAGGGAACTCAAGGTTCCAGTGAGATCTCATCTTGAGGCAAGTTTCCCGCTTAGATGCTTTCAGCGGTTATCTCTTCCGAACATAGCTACCCGGCAATGCCACTGGCGTGACAACCGGAACACCAGAGGTTCGTCCACTCCGGTCCTCTCGTACTAGGAGCAGCCCCTCTCAAATCTCAAACGTCCACGGCAGATAGGGACCGAACTGTCTCACGACGTTCTAAACCCAGCTCGCGTACCACTTTAAATGGCGAACAGCCATACCCTTGGGACCGGCTTCAGCCCCAGGATGTGATGAGCCGACATCGAGGTGCCAAACACCGCCGTCGATATGAACTCTTGGGCGGTATCAGCCTGTTATCCCCGGAGTACCTTTTATCCGTTGAGCGATGGCCCTTCCATACAGAACCACCGGATCACTAAGACCTACTTTCGTACCTGCTCGACGTGTTTGTCTCGCAGTCAAGCGCGCTTTTGCCTTTATACTCTACGACCGATTTCCGACCGGTCTGAGCGCACCTTCGTACTCCTCCGTTACTCTTTGGGAGGAGACCGCCCCAGTCAAACTACCCACCATACACTGTCCTCGATCCGGATAACGGACCTGAGTTAGAACCTCAAAGTTGCCAGGGTGGTATTTCAAGGATGGCTCCATGAGAACTGGCGTCCCCACTTCAAAGCCTCCCACCTATCCTACACAAGCAAATTCAAAGTCCAGTGCAAAGCTATAGTAAAGGTTCACGGGGTCTTTCCGTCTAGCCGCGGATACACTGCATCTTCACAGCGATTTCAATTTCACTGAGTCTCGGGTGGAGACAGCGCCGCCATCGTTACGCCATTCGTGCAGGTCGGAACTTACCCGACAAGGAATTTCGCTACCTTAGGACCGTTATAGTTACGGCCGCCGTTTACCGGGGCTTCGATCAAGAGCTTCGCTTGCGCTAACCCCATCAATTAACCTTCCGGCACCGGGCAGGCGTCACACCCTATACGTCCACTTTCGTGTTTGCAGAGTGCTGTGTTTTTAATAAACAGTCGCAGCGGCCTGGTATCTTCGACCGGCATGGGCTTACGGAGCAAGTCCTTCACCCTCGCCGGCGCACCTTCTCCCGAAGTTACGGTGCCATTTTGCCTAGTTCCTTCACCCGAGTTCTCTCAAGCGCCTTGGTATTCTCTACCTAACCACCTGTGTCGGTTTGGGGTACGGTTCCCAGTTATCTGAAGCTTAGGAGCTTTTCTTGGAAGCATGGTATCAACCACTTCGTCGCCTAGAGGCAACTCGTCATCAGCTCTCGGCCTTGAAATCCCGGATTTGCCTAAGATTTCAGCCTACCACCTTAAACCTGGACAACCAACGCCAGGCTGGCCTAACCTTCTCCGTCCCTCCATCGCAATAACTGGAAGTACAGGAATATTAACCTGTTTTCCATCGACTACGCTTTTCAGCCTCGCCTTAGGGACCGACTAACCCTGCGTCGATTAACGTTGCGCAGGAAACCTTGGTCTTTCGGCGTGCGAGTTTTTCACTCGCATTGTCGTTACTCATGTCAGCATTCGCACTTCTGATACCTCCAGCAAGCTTCTCAACTCACCTTCACAGGCTTACAGAACGCTCCTCTACCGCGTCATCGAAGATGACACCCGTAGCTTCGGTGCATGGTTTGAGCCCCGTTACATCTTCCGCGCAGGCCGACTCGACTAGTGAGCTATTACGCTTTCTTTAAAGGGTGGCTGCTTCTAAGCCAACCTCCTAGCTGTCTAAGCCTTCCCACATCGTTTCCCACTTAACCATGACTTTGGGACCTTAGCTGACGGTCTGGGTTGTTTCCCTTTTCACGACGGACGTTAGCACCCGCCGTGTGTCTCCCATGCTCGGCACTTCCAGGTATTCGGAGTTTGCATCGGTTTGGTAAGTCGGGATGACCCCCTAGCCGAAACAGTGCTCTACCCCCTGGAGTGATACATGAGGCGCTACCTAAATAGCTTTCGAGGAGAACCAGCTATCTCCGAGCTTGATTAGCCTTTCACTCCGATCCACAGGTCATCCGCTAACTTTTCAACGGTAGTCGGTTCGGTCCTCCAGTCAGTGTTACCTAACCTTCAACCTGCCCATGGATAGATCGCCCGGTTTCGGGTCTATACCCAGCGACTAAACGCCCTATTAAGACTCGCTTTCGCTACGCCTCCCCTATTCGGTTAAGCTCGCCACTGAATATAAGTCGCTGACCCATTATACAAAAGGTACGCAGTCACCTAACAAAGTAGGCTCCCACTGCTTGTACGCATACGGTTTCAGGTTCTATTTCACTCCCCTCTCCGGGGTTCTTTTCGCCTTTCCCTCACGGTACTGGTTCACTATCGGTCAGTCAGTAGTATTTAGCCTTGGAGGATGGTCCCCCCATGTTCAGACAAAGTTTCTCGTGCTCCGTCCTACTCGATTTCATTGACAAGAGATTTTCGTGTACGGGGCTATCACCCACTATGGCCGCACTTTCCAGAGCGTTCCACTAATCTCAAATCAACTTAAGGGCTGGTCCCCGTTCGCTCGCCACTACTAAGGGAATCTCGGTTGATTTCTTTTCCTCAGGGTACTTAGATGTTTCAGTTCCCCTGGTTCGCCTCTTGCACCTATGTATTCAGTGCAAGATACTCAGCTTGTGCTGAGTGGGTTCCCCCATTCAGAGATCTCTGGATCACAGTCTGTTTGCCGACTCCCCAAAGCTTATCGCAGGCTACCACGTCTTTCATCGCCTCTGACTGCCAAGGCATCCACCGTATGCGCTTCTTCACTTGACCATATAACCCCAAGCAATCTGGTTATACTGTGAAGACGACATTCGCCGAAAATTCGCATGTTGCTCTTTCGAGCAGAACTCACAAATTTTACCTTAGCCTGATTAACCAGCAGTGAAACTGGTCATCAGTCTATATCTATCACATATCCGAATTTTTAAAGAACGATCTGACAAAAGTCAGAAATCAACATTCGAGGCGAATGCTCATTTCTGAGTTTGATCAAGTAAAGCAAGTGGTGGAGCCAAGCGGGATCGAACCGCTGACCTCCTGCGTGCAAGGCAGGCGCTCTCCCAGCTGAGCTATGGCCCCGCATATTGGTAGGTCTGGGCAGATTTGAACTGCCGACCTCACCCTTATCAGGGGTGCGCTCTAACCAACTGAGCTACAGACCTATATAGGGTCTTGATCGTCTTCAACCATGAATCAAGCAATTCGTGTGGGAGCTCATCAGCAGGCTGATGTCGTCGATTAAGGAGGTGATCCAGCCGCAGGTTCCCCTACGGCTACCTTGTTACGACTTCACCCCAGTCATGAATCACACCGTGGTAACCGTCCCCCCGAAGGTTAGACTAGCTACTTCTGGTGCAACCCACTCCCATGGTGTGACGGGCGGTGTGTACAAGGCCCGGGAACGTATTCACCGCGACATTCTGATTCGCGATTACTAGCGATTCCGACTTCACGCAGTCGAGTTGCAGACTGCGATCCGGACTACGATCGGTTTTGTGAGATTAGCTCCACCTCGCGGCTTGGCAACCCTCTGTACCGACCATTGTAGCACGTGTGTAGCCCAGGCCGTAAGGGCCATGATGACTTGACGTCATCCCCACCTTCCTCCGGTTTGTCACCGGCAGTCTCCTTAGAGTGCCCACCATGACGTGCTGGTAACTAAGGACAAGGGTTGCGCTCGTTACGGGACTTAACCCAACATCTCACGACACGAGCTGACGACAGCCATGCAGCACCTGTGTCAGAGTTCCCGAAGGCACCAATCCATCTCTGGAAAGTTCTCTGCATGTCAAGGCCTGGTAAGGTTCTTCGCGTTGCTTCGAATTAAACCACATGCTCCACCGCTTGTGCGGGCCCCCGTCAATTCATTTGAGTTTTAACCTTGCGGCCGTACTCCCCAGGCGGTCAACTTAATGCGTTAGCTGCGCCACTAAAATCTCAAGGATTCCAACGGCTAGTTGACATCGTTTACGGCGTGGACTACCAGGGTATCTAATCCTGTTTGCTCCCCACGCTTTCGCACCTCAGTGTCAGTATCAGTCCAGGTGGTCGCCTTCGCCACTGGTGTTCCTTCCTATATCTACGCATTTCACCGCTACACAGGAAATTCCACCACCCTCTACCGTACTCTAGCTCGCCAGTTTTGGATGCAGTTCCCAGGTTGAGCCCGGGGCTTTCACATCCAACTTAACGAACCACCTACGCGCGCTTTACGCCCAGTAATTCCGATTAACGCTTGCACCCTCTGTATTACCGCGGCTGCTGGCACAGAGTTAGCCGGTGCTTATTCTGTCGGTAACGTCAAAACAGCAAGGTATTAGCTTACTGCCCTTCCTCCCAACTTAAAGTGCTTTACAATCCGAAGACCTTCTTCACACACGCGGCATGGCTGGATCAGGCTTTCGCCCATTGTCCAATATTCCCCACTGCTGCCTCCCGTAGGAGTCTGGACCGTGTCTCAGTTCCAGTGTGACTGATCATCCTCTCAGACCAGTTACGGATCGTCGCCTTGGTGAGCCATTACCTCACCAACTAGCTAATCCGACCTAGGCTCATCTGATAGCGTGAGGTCCGAAGATCCCCCACTTTCTCCCGTAGGACGTATGCGGTATTAGCGTTCCTTTCGAAACGTTGTCCCCCACTACCAGGCAGATTCCTAGGCATTACTCACCCGTCCGCCGCTGAATCAAGGAGCAAGCTCCCGTCATCCGCTCGACTTGCATGTGTTAGGCCTGCCGCCAGCGTTCAATCTGAGCCATGATCAAACTCTTCAGTTCAATACTGCTTGGGTTTTTAAGAAACCCTAAACTTGGCTCAGCAATCTCAAATGACTATGTGATTTCTCGCATGGCCACTTGTGATGCTGATAATCTTTGTGACTATCAGTCCGTACTCACAAGCACCCACACGAATTGCTTGATTCGATTTGTTAAAGAGCGTTTGGTTAAGAGCGTTTCGTCTCAACCGAGGCGCGCATTCTACGCTTTCCTCATTTGCTGTCAAGCGTTTATTTTGAAGTTTTTTACCGCCAGCCCCTTTCGAAACCTTTGAACTTCAATCACTTACCGCTTGCCCCGAAGCGTTCATCGCTGCGAGGAGGCGAATAATACGCGCTTTGAAATCAGAGTCAACACCTTGATCTGAAAAACTTTCTTGCAGCGTCGGCAAACCGCCGGCAACTAATGAAAGCGCCGCGAATCTGTAAAGGAACACCCCAACGGAGCGGAGCGACCATGAGCGATACGCAAAGCGAGAAAACCCCAGGCCTGTCGGCAGACGAGGAGCAGGAAGTCAGCTTGAACCAACCGCCCCGGGCGGCGGTACTGCACGAGATCATTCGTTACCAGGGCGACCAGGAGCTGGAACGTACCCTCGCTGCGCTGTGGTGGTCGGCCCTGGCTGCCGGTTTGTCCATGGGACTCTCGCTCATGGCCATGGGCTTGTTCTACGCCCGCCTGCCGCAAGGCGAAAGTGCCCAGGTGGTCGCCAGCATCGGCTACAGTGCCGGCTTTCTTGCCGTGATCCTGGCACGTCAGCAGCTGTTCACGGAGAACACCCTGACCGCCGTGTTACCGGTCATGACCTCTCCAACCCTGGCCAACTTCGGGCGCCTGCTGCGACTGTGGAGCGTGGTATTGCTCGGCAACCTGGCCGGCACCCTGCTGGTGGCCTGGGTCATGCTGGAACTGCCGATCTTCGACACCAAGACCGACGTAGCCTTCCTCGAGGTGGGCCGCAAGGTCATGCAGAACGACATCAGCCAGATGTTCGCCAAAGGCATCGTGTCGGGCTGGATGATCGCCACCATGGTCTGGATGATCCCGTCGATGGAGCACGCCAAGATCTGGATCATCCTGATGATCACCTACCTGATGGCCCTGGGCGACTTCACCCATATCGTGGTCGGCTCGGTCGAAGTGTCCTACCTGGTGTGGGCCGGCGACGAAACCTGGCGCAGTTTCTGGCTGGAGTTCGCACTGCCGACACTGGCCGGCAACATCGTCGGTGGCAGCTTCATCTTCGCCTTGATCAGCCATGCGCAGGTGCGCAGTGACAGCGGCAAGCCGCCCTCGCGCTTGCTGAAAGACAAGCCGGCAGGCGACCGTCGCCGCAAGGACGACCAAAAGTGAGCGCAAAAGCGCTCGCTCGCCGGTTGCCCTGCAATTTCTCCAGCGCCCAGGCTGCCAAGCTGAAGCTGGCCTATCCTGATTGAACCTCCTTCCTGAATGCTTGGCGGGAGGCTTCCTGAAGGAGCCGCTCGCGCATGGCCAGGACCGCCAACCTTGCACCCGCCAGCCCCACACCTCGCTTGCAGGTGCGCCGCCTCATCGCCGGCTTCAGCGCCGTTTTCGGCCTGGCCTGCCTGGTCATCGTCGGCGCCTTGTTCAATATCGCCGGTACGCTTGACCAGCAGGAGCGCCAGCGCAGTGCCGTGCAAGCGAACCAGGCGCTGGAACAACGCCTTCTCGCCTCGCGCCAGTTTCTGTCCGCCTACGCGGTATGGGATGCCGCATACGAGCACCTGGCAGGGCAGACCGACTGGAAGTGGGCCTATGAAGAAAAGAACGTGGGCGAGTCGTTGTACAGCGCCAGCGGCTACGAAGGGGTATTCGTGGTGAACGACACGCATACCACCTACGGATTGTTCAAAGGCCAGCCTACCCAGGCGGCGGCCAGTACTTATATAGAGGATGCGTTGCAGCCGATCATCGACCAGGCTCGTGCGGCGGCCATACCCCGTGAGCAGGTCAGCCGTTTCGTCCTGTTCAATGGCTGGCCGGCGGTGCTCAGTGCCGCAGCAGTGCGCCCGGACCGGGAGGTCACCGAGAACGAGGTGAGCCAGGCGCCGGTAATGCTGTTCGTCGACCAACTCACCGAGGACAAGCTGGCACGGTTGGGCACCGGTGTCGGCCTGAGCGGCCTGCACGTGGAAAAGGATGATGTGGGGGAGCACGAGCATTTGCACATCGACCTCGGCAACACCGGCTTCCACCTGTCCTGGAACAACCCGCTGCCGGGACACCAGTTGTTGCAGGCCGTGCTGCCGCCGCTGGCAGGTGCCTTGCTGATTCTCGGCCTGGTCATGCTGTACCTGTTCCGCCATGCCTTGCGCAGTTCGCGGGCGATCGACCTCACGCTCGCCCGCTTGCAGCAGAGCAACCAGGCCCTGGAAGCTAGCGAACAGCGCTTTCGCGCAGTAGCCGAGTCGGCATCCGACTGGATCTGGGAAACTGACCGACAGCAACGCCTGAGCTATCTGTCGCAACGCTTCACCAAGGTCACCGGCTACCCGGTGAGCGACTGGCTCGGCCAGCCGCTTAACCAATTGCTGGCCTGCGATACCACCCCCCTCTCGCCGTGGCTGGATGCCTTGGCCATGGCCGATCCGCAACAACTGGCCAACCTGCGCTGCACCTACCGCGACCAGAATGGCCAGAACCGCTATTGCCGGATTTCGGCCCGTGCCATCTGGTACGACGACAAGCCCATCGGTTATCGCGGCACCGCCAGCGACATCACCGACGAAGTCGACGCCCACGCCCGCATCCAGCACCTGTCCCTGCATGACCCGCTGACCGGGCTGGCCAACCGTAACAAACTCGCCCGGCACCTGGAGCAGGCGCTGCTGCGCGGCAGTGACTCGCCGCCGATGACCTTGCTGCTACTGGACCTCGACGACTTCAAACCGATCAACGACACCCTCGGCCATACCGCCGGCGACGCTGTGCTGCTGGAGGTGGCCACGCGCCTGCGCGACAGCACCCGCGATGGCGACCTGGTCGCACGCCTGGGCGGCGACGAATTCATCCTGGTGCTCAGCGGCATGGACAACCGCAGCGAAATCGACAGCTTCTGTGCGCGCCTGATCGCACTGCTGCAGCAGCCCATCATGTTCGACAGCCAGCCCCTGCACGTCGGCGCCAGCATCGGCGTAGCCCAGACCCGCACCCAGGGCTTCGATGCTGGCGAGCTGATCCGCTGCGCCGACATTGCCCTGTACCAGGCCAAGGCCGACGGCAAGAATACCTGGCGCTATTTCGCCGCCGAGATGAACCAGCAGATCCAGTACCGGCGCCAGCTGGAGAACGACATGCGCCGGGCCCTGCGCAACCAGGAGTTCGTATTGCATTACCAGCCGCGCTACCGCCTCAGCGACCTGCGCATCGTCGCCGTCGAAGCCTTGCTGCGCTGGCAGCACCCACAGGAAGGGCTTCTGGGGCCGGATACCTTCATCCCGCTGGCCGAACACAGCGACATCATCGTCGCGCTGGGCCGCTGGGTGCTGCGCGAAGCGTGCTACACCGCCCAGGACTGGCCTGCCGACGTGCTGGTTTCGGTAAACCTGTCGCCCGCCCAGTTCCTGCGCAGCGATGTAGTGGCCGATGTTCGCGAGATCCTGCTGGACACCGGCTTCCCTGCCCAGCGCCTGGAGCTGGAAATCACCGAAAATGTGATGCTCAACGATATCGAAGGCGCGTTGGGCACCATGCTGGCACTCAAGGAGCTGGGCGTGCGCCTGAACATGGATGACTTCGGCACCGGCTATTCGTCGCTGGGCTACCTGCGCACCTACCCGTTCGACAGCATCAAGATCGACAAACGTTTCATCGGCGGGCTCGGCAGCGGCGGCAGCAGCGACCGCGCCGTCGTCCAGGCCATCATCAGCCTGGGCAAGGCGCTGGGGCTGACGGTGACGGCAGAAGGGGTGGAGAGCGAGCAGCAACTGGAGATGCTGGAGACGGACCTGTGCCATGAGGTGCAGGGCTATTACCTGAGCCGCCCGCTGGACAGCGTGGGGCTCGATGCGTTGTGGCACCAGGCCTCCGAGCGCTCGGCCCCATACCTGTAGCGCCGCCTTTGCAGGCGCTTCAGCAATGCTGCTGCAGGCTGCGTTCGGCGACGATTTCCGGCAGATCGTCGCGGCGCATGTAGGCACGCAGCGGCTCACCGATGTTCAAGCGCTCATCCACATGCTGTTCGAGCAACAGCGCCAACCGTTCGCGGCACAGCGCCATGCGCTGCCCCTGCTCGGGCCGCCAGACAAACTCGCTGCAGGGTGTGATGCTGGCATCGGCCACGTCCATGCCGAACGCGTCTTCGGAAAAACGCACGATATGCACGCCGCGCTTGCCATTGAAACCGACAAAGCCCTTGAGCTGGTCGGCAGCGTTGCAGATGTCCTGAGAAGTGATGGCCATGACGTAACCTCGCAATGAAATCGGAAGATACGCACGCCAGGCGGGGAAGGGTCGCCTCTGCGGGCGACTCATGGGCGAAAGCCTAACGCAAGCCGCGGCACGGATGCCACGGTTTTCACCGCTCAGTTGCCGCCATCGACCTGCGAGCGCAGTACCTCGCCCAGCCATTGCATGAACGCCTGGACCCGGCGCGGCACGTGCCGTTGCCGGACATACAACAGTGACACCGGCATGGCCGGCGCCTGCCAGTCTTGCAGCACGGAAACCAACTCGCCGCGCTTCAGGTGCTCGGCCACGGCCACCGCCGGCACCTGGATCAGCCCCAGCCCGGCCAGGCAAGCGGCCGAGTACGCCTCGGCATTGTTGACCGTGACCGCACCGGCCATGGCCTGGTAGCGCAATTCATTGCCGTGCAGGTATTCGAAGCCGGCGCTGCGCCCGCCCAGGGTGCGCACATAGTGCACCAACTGGTGCCCGGCCAGGTCCTGCAAAGTGCGAGGCACACCGTAGCGAGCCAGGTAGGCTGGGCTGGCACAATTACACATGCTCAGCTGCCCGACCGGTCGCGCCGCTACATCCAGGTCATGCAGGACACCAATACGCATCACGCAGTCGAAGCCTTCGCGCAACAGGTCGACCTGGCGATCGGTACAACTCAGCTCCACTTCCAGGCGTGGAAAGCGCTGCAGGAACTGCGGCAGCAGCGGGATGATGAGCCGACGGGCCATCATCGTCGGCAGGTCGATACGCAGGCGCCCGGCCAGCTCGGCATCGTCGGCCCGGAACAGGCTTTCGATTTCGTCCATGCCCGACAGCAGGTCCTTGCTGCGCTCGTACAGCAAGACGCCGTCCTGGGTCGCCCGTACCCGACGGGTGGTGCGGTTGAACAGCTGCGTACCGAGCATGCGCTCCAGCGCCCTCACCTGCTCCGACACAGTCGAACGTGGCAGCCCCAGGCTTTCGGCCGCCAAGGTGAAACTGCTGACCTCACTGACCCGCACGAACGTGCGCAACAACTCCAGCTTGTTCAATCAGGCCTCCTGCTATCCGGTTTTACCGAACAGTATTTCCATATTTGCTGGATTTAACAGTCCATGGCTGACCAATAACCTGTCCTCATCCACCCACAATGAGGTTTTCACCATGCCCCGCAAGATTGCTCTCATCACTGGCGCCAGCCGCGGCCTGGGCCGCAATGCCGCCGAACACCTGGCCGCACGCGGTATCGACGTGATCGGCACCTACCACAGCAAGGCGGAAGAAGCACAGGGTGTGGCCGCCCGTCTGGAACAAGCCGGGGTCAAGGCGGCCATGTTGCCGCTGGACGTTGGCGACAGCAGCAGTTTCGCCGGCTTCGCCGAGCGCCTGGCAACCACCCTGCAACAGCAGTTTGGCCGCGAGCGTTTCGACTTCCTGGTGAACAATGCCGGGATCGGGCTGAACGTACCGTATACCGAGACCAGCGAGGCGAAGTTCGACCAGTTGCTGAACATTCAGTTGAAAGGGCCGTTCTTCCTTACCCAGCGCCTGTTGCCGCTGCTGGTGGACAATGGCCGCATCGTCAATATTTCCAGCGGTCTGGCGCGCTTTGCCCTGCCAGGGTATGCCGCCTACGCCGCGATGAAGGGCGCGATGGAAGTGCTCACCCGCTACCAGGCCAAGGAACTCGGTGCACGCGGCATTCGGGTGAATATTCTGGCGCCGGGCGCGATCGAGACCGATTTCGGCGGGGGTGTGGTAAGGGACAACCGCGAGGTGAACGAATATATTGCCGGCAACACGGCGTTGGGCCGGGTGGGCTTGCCGGATGATATCGGCGCGGCGATTGCGCTGTTGCTCGAAGACGGGAATGGCTGGATAACCGGGCAGCGGCTGGAGGTGTCGGGCGGGATGTTTCTCTGAACCGGGATACTGGGGCCGCGCTGCGGCCCCAAGGGACTACTTCTTCAGGTCCTCATGCACCTGCACACTCGCCGTCATCCCGGCACTCAGGATCACCCCCTCCGGCACCTGGTCCAGACGGATACGTACCGGGATGCGCTGCGCCAGCCGCACCCAGTTGAACGTCGGTTCCACCTCCGGCAGCAACTGGCTGTCCGGGTTGCTGTTGCGGTCGGTGATGCCGCGGCTGATGCTCTCCACGTGCCCCTGCATCGGCTCGCCTGCGCCCATCAGCCAGACCTTTACCGTGTCCCCCACGCGAATGCGCGGCAGCTTGGTTTCCTCGAAATAGGCCTGGATATAGAAGGTCGCATCATCGACCAGCGCCATCACCGATTCCCCAGTGTTCACATAGTTGCCTTCGGCCAGTCGCAGGTTGGTGATATGCCCGCTGCGAGGTGCCCGTACTTCACTACGTGCCAGGTTGATCCTGGCAATCTGCAACTGCGCCTCGGCCTCATGCAATTCGCCACGCGCAATGGCCGCATTGATCTGGGCATTCTCACGCAGTTCGGCACTGATCGCTTCTGGCCCAAGGGCGGTACGCCGGGCCGCTTCACGCTCGCGCAGGCGCAGCTGCTGGGCACGGGTTTCGGTCACGGCGCTGGCCTGGTCGAAAGCCGCCTGAAAGCGCTCGCGGTCGATAGTCATCAACAGGTCGCCCGCCTTGACCTGTTGGTTGTCACGGACTTTCAGCTCACGCACCCAGCCCGATACGTCCGGAGCGATCACCACCACATCGGCGCGCACGCGGGCATCGCGCGTCCAGGGAGTGAGCATGTAGTACTGCCACAGCTGGTAGCCGGCGAACACAGCCAGCGCTACCACACACAAGGTCACCAGAATACGTACGGCCGCACGCATCGAAACACTCCTTTATAAAGCCCCCAGCAGTCGCACCACCAGGAACAACACACAAACGAACAGCGCCGCGTCGAACAGCGCCTCATGCCAGATCCAGCGCCCCAACGGCGTGGCCTGCACCACCAGGCGCAGCACACCGGTGAGCACCAGCGCCAGCAACACATAGACCAGGAACGGGCTGAACAGCACGCCGCCCATTTCCCACTCACGCAACCCCATGGGCTTCCTCCTGCCAGCGGCACCACTTGGCCCAGCTTTTCTGTAATTGCAACACCGCCCCTTCGGCCAAGCGCAGCGGGTCGCTCGACGGCTGCCGGCGCAAGGCACCTATGAATGCTTCGCTGCTGGTATCCAGGCTATGACCACGCCCAGGCGCCGGCCCTTTGGCCAGCACCGCTTCCAGCTGCTGCAGATAGTCGCGCTCGGCCTGCCCCAGCGGGGCCTGGGCAACGGCCAGGCACATGCGCAGGTGGACCAGTTCATCACCAATATCCAGCCCGTGCAGGCCGTCATCCCAGCGTTTGCGCTCACTGTCGGGCAGTTCACCGGCATGCCGCGCCAGCTGCATCAGGCGGTCAGCCATACGCCCGCCAAACCAGCTGTCGGCCCCACGCAGGTCGCGCCGGGTCAGGCGCACCAGGTCACTCTGAGTCGCCGCTCGCAGGCGCCGGCCCAGCCAGGCCGGATGGCGGAACACCAGCAAGCGGAAGGCCATTACCGCCGCCGACACACCTACCAGCATGGCCAAGGCACTGTTGAGCAACGTGGCCACACCGAACTGCATGGCATTAAGCGGCGAAACCAGCACGATGAAGTGCAGGCAATAGGAGGTGGCCGTGGCGCCGGTGCGTGGATGCGCCATGCCCAGTGCCCCCAGAAACAGCGGCACGCCCATGCCCAGGCAGAGCATGGCGAAGCTGCTCCATTGCGGCAGCAGTATCTGCCCGACCAGAAACGCCGCGGGCACCGCCAGGAAGATCCCCCGCAAGAAGCTCAGGCCGATCTGAGCACCGTTCTCACGGCTGGCGAACAGGCTGCACACCACACAGGTGAGCACCAGCCCACCCGGTGCCGACGGCCAGGCCGTGGCCAACCAGAAGCCGCTCATCGTCAGAAAGGCCAACGCACTGCGTGAGCCGAACAATAGGGCAAGCGACCAGTCACGATGCACCGCCAGGCCTTGGGACACATCCTTGGGCGCCCTGCCCGCCTCCACGTCCTCCAGCGCCTGGCTGGCGGCCATGGCGTAATCCAGCAGCAAGGCCATGCGCGCCAGGCAGAAGTGCTCCGCCGAACTGATCTGCTCGGCGTGAGCGGCATCCCAGATACGCTGGCGCAGCAACAGCAGGCTGGGCGGGTCGGGCTTACCCAGCAGCCCACGCACCTGCTCCAGCCAAGGCGCCAGGTGTTCGGCCTCGTGTTGGTCAAGTTGTCGCCATTGTCGGCGCACCGAGCGAGATATGCGCAACAGCACCATCAGTTTCTGGCTCAGGCCACGAATGGCGCGTGCACGCTGGCGCCCCCGGCTGCCTTCGAACCAGGCGTGTTCGCGCTGGCTGTCGATGGCAACGATCCGCCCCAGACTCTCCAGCAAGCCTTTGCGCGCCTGGTCTTCACCGCCCAGCATGGCACTGGCGGCCTGCAGGCCGTTCTGCCAGGCCTGGCGAGCCTGACCACCCAGTTGCTGCTCGACGCGCATGGGCCAGAGCAAGGCACTGCTGGCAGTGGCACAGAAAATACCCAGGCAAATCTCGGTGCAGCGTGCGACGGCCTGGTCGAACACCTGCAGCGGGTGGTCGATGGCCGGCAAGGCGATGATCGCTGCGGTGTAGCCGGCCAGCACGAAGGCATAGGCCCAGGCGCTGCGCAGCTGGGTGGAGGCGGCAGTGCACAGGGCCAACCACAGCGCCAGGGTCAGCAGGAACAGGCCCGGGGTCTGGGCGAACAGGCCGATGAGCAGCACCGACATGAGCGTACCGACCAAGGTCCCGGCCAGCCGCGCCAGCCCCTTCTGCACCACCATGCCCGACAGCGGCTGGGCGACGATGAAAGCGGTCATCAATGCCCAGGCCGGTTGTTCCAGGCCCCAGCGCATCGCCAGCCACAATGCCAGGCCGCCACCGAACAGGGTCTTGATGGCGAACTTCAGGGCGAGGCTGCTGGGGGCGAACAGGGCCTGGAGGGTGATAGGCACGAGGCGGACCTTGCTGGGATGGCTTGTTCAAAGATAGACAACGGGAAGGAGAATAAAGCGAAACCTATTAATTAGCTAGCTAATCATCTTCATAGCTGACAGATCTTCTGCACCGAGCTGTTCGCGCGCTATCCCGCTCGCAGACGAATCGCACCCAGGTCGGCACAAATCGCAGGCAAAAAAAATGGGCGACCGAAGTCGCCCCAAATGCCTTGCGTGCTCGTGTACCCGGAAGGTCAGCGCGGCTTGCGCTTGTTCGAGTCCTTCCAGATGAAAATGCCCAGACCGGCAAAGAATGCAAACATCAACCCGACCGTTACCACTCCGGCGATAACCACATTGTCGAAGAACATGCTGGCCTCCCCATTCGTTTGCCGTTGTCCGATGGGTGCACATTAACCAATGTCTGGGGCGGGAAAATTGATCGGTGTCAATGGTGCCCGGGGCCGGGCACGCGAGGCGGGTGCAGGGTTGACCTGCGTCAAGTTTCAGCGCTTCTTCGGCTTGCCCTTGGGCTTCTTTTTCTTGCCGGTGTTCAGCGGCAGCGCCTGTTCGAATGCATTGCGCATTTCGTTCAGACGCTTTTCCTTGAGGTCGTGGGCGCGCTTGGCGCGTTCGGCATCGAAATCGATGAGGTTGTCTTGGCTCATGGGCGGGCTCGACGATCAACTGAGACTTGCATGATGAAGCCAGGCGCTGGCGCTGACCAGCCCTACCTCAGACTTCGATGTCCACCAGCAGCCCTTGGCGTGCATGCTCGCCCATCAACGGCGCCACCGGGACGGTGTTGTCGGCGTTGACCTCATCACCCGGCATCGCGCTGTAGCGCTCGTCGTCGTCCTTGTGCCGGCGTTGCTGGCGGCGTTGCTCATCGCGCAGCAGCAGCGCCTGCTCCTGCGGGTCACGCTGGCGCTTGAGGTCGATGGCACTTTCACTGGATGCAGGCTGCGTCGGTACCACCGGTTTGATATCGGGGGTCGGCTTGACCGGATCTTGTTGTGAAGTCACCGGAGCGGCACTGAGCGGAATGATCGGTGGCAACATGGACGTTCTCCTATGCCCTCTGTATCGGCAGGCGCAGATTTACCTTGAAGGCATGGACAACAGTTATTCGGTTTCGTCGTCAGCATCATCCACGGCGGGCGGGCTGGCCTCGCTCCAGGGCCGCTTGTAAACCTGCTGCCAGACCGCGTCCATATGCTCGCGCAGCACCTGCGGTGCGGATTTGAGCGAGGCGCTGTCCTCGCGCTCACCGCCGATCGGCTCTTCACCCGCCGGGGTGATCAGGGACTGGCCGGTGATGGTGTAGCTGGCCTGCCCTTCGCGCATCTCGATGGCGATGTCGTGCGGATCGATGCCGCCGCCGCAAAAGGCGTGGCTGCCCACCGTCACCTCGGCGACGCCGTCCTTGTTCAGGTCGCTGACATCACTGACATCGTTGTAGAAATCCACATCCAGGTCCAGCCCCGGGCAGGTGGTTTCCTGCTCGATCTGCCAGCGCGCCTTGAACGCGTCGCTTTCGGCGCTACGCCCGTACAAGGTGGCCTTGAGTACCACCTTGTCCACTTCCTGTTCACTTTCCGGGTCGCTGGCCTGGCCATCGCTGCGGCTCAGTACCAGCAGGCCTTCACCGTCGCGGTCACGAAAATGCACGCTCTTGATCGGCGTCTGCACGCCCAGTACCTCGAGCTGCTCCATCGGAATGGCGGGCAAGGTTGCAAAGTTTTTCTGCTCGCAGGCGGCCAGCAGCAACAGGCTGCCCACGGCCATCGAGGTGCTGATCCAGCGGTGCTTGGCAGACATGGTGATCCGAGGCCCTCTTCAGCCGCACGGTATGAGCGATGAAACGGCTAGACTGTGGCTTGGCCTGTGGCGGCCTGTTGCTGAATTTGCGCATCTTTCGGTGCGCTCGGCACTTTGGTCCGACCGGCCGATCCGTTAACATAATCGGCTTTTTCATCGCGGGAGTTCAGGCAGTATGGCGCAGCAGTATCAACCGGGGCAACGCTGGATCAGCGACAGCGAAGCCGAGCTCGGCCTGGGTACCATCCTGGCGCAGGATGGCCGCCTGTTGACCGTGCTCTACCCGGCCACTGGCGACACCCGCCAGTATTCCCTGCGCAACGCGCCGCTGACCCGCGTGCGCTTCTCGCCAGGTGACCAGATCACCCACTTCGAAGGCTGGAAGCTGACCGTGCGCGAGGTCGAGGACATCGACGGGCTGATGGTCTACCACGGCCTGGACGGGCAGAACCAGCCACGCACCCTGCCAGAAACCCAGCTGTCGAACTTCATCCAGTTCCGCCTGGCCAGCGACCGTCTGTTCGCCGGGCAGATCGACCCGCTGTCGTGGTTCAGCCTGCGCTACAACACCCTGCAGCACACCAGCAAACAGATGCAGTCGGCGCTGTGGGGCCTGGGTGGCTGCCGCGCCCAGCCCATCGCCCACCAGTTGCACATCGCCCGCGAGGTGGCTGACCGCAGCGCGCCGCGTGTACTGCTCGCCGACGAAGTGGGCCTGGGCAAGACCATCGAGGCCGGCCTGGTGATTCACCGTCAGCTGCTGTCGGGGCGCGCCAGCCGGGTACTGATCCTGGTACCGGAAAACCTCCAGCACCAGTGGCTGGTGGAGATGCGCCGGCGCTTCAACCTGCAGGTGGCGCTGTTCGACGCAGAACGCTTCATCGAAAGCGATGCCAGCAACCCGTTCGAGGATGCCCAGCTGGCGCTGGTGGCCCTGGAGTGGCTGGTCGACGACGAAAAGGCCCAGGACGCGCTGTTCGCCGCCGGCTGGGACCTGATGGTAGTCGACGAAGCCCACCACCTGGTCTGGCACGAAGACCAGGCCAGTGCCGAATATGGCCTGGTCGAACAGCTGGCCCAGGTAATCCCGGGCGTGCTGCTGCTCACCGCCACTCCCGAACAGCTCGGCCAGGACAGCCACTTCGCCCGCTTGCGTCTGCTCGACCCCAACCGTTTCCATGACCTGGCGGCCTTCCGCGCCGAGAGCGAGCATTATCGCCCGGTGGCTGAAGCCGTTCAGGAATTGCTCGACGAAGGTCGCCTGTCCCCCCAGGCCCACGCTACCATCCAGGGCTTCCTCGGTGCCGAAGGCGAAGCCCTGCTGGCCGCCGTCAGCGACGGCGACACCCAGGCCAGCGCACGCTTGATCCGCGAGCTGCTCGACCGCCACGGCACCGGCCGCGTGCTGTTCCGCAACACCCGCGCGGCCATCCAGGGCTTCCCTGAGCGCCAACTGCACCCTTACCCGCTGGCCACGCCCGAGCAATACCGCGACCTGCCAGCCGGCGAGCATGCCGAGCTGTACCCGGAAGTCGCCTTCCAGGCCCAGGGGGAGGTGGCCGACGACGAGCGCTGGTGGCGTTTCGACCCGCGCGTCGACTGGTTGATCGACACCCTGAAGATGCTCAAGCGCACCAAGGTGCTGGTGATTTGCGCTCATGCCGAAACCGCGATGGACCTGGAAGACGCCCTGCGCGTGCGCTCCGGCATCCCGGCCTCGGTGTTCCATGAGGGCATGAGCATCCTCGAACGCGACCGTGCCGCCGCCTACTTCGCCGACGAAGAATTCGGCGCACAGGTACTGATCTGCTCCGAAATCGGTAGCGAAGGCCGCAACTTCCAGTTTGCCCACCACCTGGTGATGTTCGACCTGCCGGCGCATCCGGACCTGCTTGAACAGCGCATCGGCCGCCTCGACCGCATCGGCCAGAAGCACACCATCCAGTTGCACATCCCGTATCTGCAGGACAGCCCACAGGAGCGCCTGTTCCAGTGGTACCACCAGGGCCTCAACGCCTTCCTCAACACCTGCCCGACCGGCAACGCCCTGCAGCACCAGTTCGGCCCGCGCCTGCTGCCGCTGCTCGAAGGGGGCGAAAGCAAGGCCTGGGAAGCGCTGGTAGCCGATGCCCGCAGCGAGCGCGAACGCCTGGAAGCCGAACTGCATACCGGCCGCGACCGCCTGCTGGAACTGAACTCCGGCGGTGGCGGTGAAGGCCAGGCACTGGTCGAGGCGATTCTCGAACAGGACGACCAGTTCGCCCTGCCGATCTACATGGAAACCCTGTTCGACGCGTTCGGCATCGACAGCGAAGACCATTCGGAAAACGCCCTGATCCTCAAGCCGAGCGAGAAGATGCTCGACGCCAGCTTCCCGCTGGGTGACGACGAAGGCGTGACCATTACCTACGACCGTGGCCAGGCCCTGTCGCGCGAGGACATGCAGTTCCTCACCTGGGAACACCCGATGGTGCAAGGCGGCATGGACCTGGTGCTGTCCGGCTCGATGGGTAATACCGCCGTGGCGCTGATCAAGAACAAGGCGCTCAAGCCCGGCACCGTGCTGCTTGAGCTGTTGTTCGTCAGTGAAGTGGTGGCGCCGCGCAGCCTGCAGCTGGGCCGTTACCTGCCACCGGCGGCACTGCGCTGCCTGCTCGATGCCAACGGCAACGACCTGGCATCACGCGTGGCTTTCGAAACCCTCAACGACCAGCTCGAGAGCGTACCGCGCGCCAGCGCCAACAAGTTCGTCCAGGCGCAACGCGACGTGCTGGCCAAGCGCATCAGCAGTGGCGAGGCCAAAGTCCTGCCGGCCCACGTCGAGCGCGTGGCCGAAGCCCAGCGCCGCCTGGCGGCGGAAGCTGATGAAGAGCTGGCCCGCCTGGTTGCACTGCAAGCGGTCAACCCGAGCGTGCGCGACAGCGAGATCGAGGCGCTGCGCAAGCAGCGTGAAGAGGGCCTGGCGATGCTGGAAAAAGCGGCCCTGCGCCTGGAAGCCATCCGCGTGCTGGTGGCAGGCTAGCCTGCCAGGTCGCCCTGCGCCGCTGTGGCACTGCAGCTGCCGGAGCGGCTGCAGCAACCAGCGGTGTAGTCAACCCTTGCTGCGGTAAAGTTCGACCAGGGTCGCCGGATCTTTTTCCAGGTAGCCCTGGCTTGCATGCAAGCGCATCAGCTGTGCGGCCAGGCCACTGAGTGGCGTCGCCGAGCCTTGCTCGCGGGACAGCTTCACCGCGCTATCAAGATCCTTGAGCAGCGTGCGCACGTGCCATTTGATCGGTTCGAAGCGGCTCTCGGCCATTTGCGGCGCGAGGATCTGCAGCGGCCTGGAATCGGCAAAGCCACCAGCCAGTGCTTCGGCGATCAGGGTCGCATCCACCCCAGACTGCTCAGCCAACGCCACCACTTCGGCGATGACCAGGGCATTGCACGCCACGATCATCTGGTTGCAGGCCTTGGTTACCTGCCCTGCCCCCACCGCGCCCATGTGCGTCACGCGCTGGCCAAGCACCTGCAACACCGGGCGCGCGCGCTCCAGGTCCGCCGCTGCGCCACCGACCATGATCGCCAAGGTACCGGCTTCGGCACCCGGTGTGCCGCCTGACACAGGGGCATCCAGCCAGGCCATGCCGCACAGGGCCGCGAGCTCGGCGGCCATTTCTCGCGTCGCGGTGGGTTCCAGGCTGGAGAAATCGACCAGTAACTGGCCGCTGCGTCCGCCCTGGGCAATACCTTGCTCGCCGAACACCACCTCGCGGACCACGGCCGTGTCGGCCAGGCACAGCAGCACCATGTCGCTGTCGCGGCACAGTTCGGCAGGGCTGCTGGCCAGGCGCGCGCCAGCCGCGACCAGTGCAGCGCACTTGTCCGGGCTGCGGTTCCATACCGTCAGCGGGTAACCCGCTGCCAGCAGGCGCCGACACATAGGCAGGCCCATCAGGCCGATGCCGGCGAATCCAAGCGAAGGTAGTTTTGAGTTCATCAATGACTCCGGACAAATTCGATATCGATCCGGGCCGCTTTGCGGCCTTCGCGGGCGCGCCCGCTCCCACAGGACCAGCGCTGGTCTGAAGAGCAACATCTGACCTGTGGGAGCGGGCATGCCCGCGAAGGGCTGCAAGGCAGCCCCCCATTACGCATCCCGTAAAATGTTACCGCCACGCCGAATTGTTACTTACCTCTACTCGCCTTGAGCGCCTTCAAGCACCAGAACGGAGCTGCTGCGCATTTTCGCGCACCAAAAACGATCACGCTTCTGCCGGGCGCTTCACCTGGATCACGATGAACGGTGAAACCACCACGGCCCAGATCTCTGGATCGCGGCTTTGCAGGTCCAGGGCCTGCTCGGCCGTCACCGGGCCAACAGTGCCATCACTACGCCACTTGGCGAAGATTTCGCTGCGATTCTCGGCCATCGCCTCGGCAACGGTGATCAGGTCCAGGCTCGGGTCGACCCAAATCAGGTCACCCTTGGCCCAGAAACGCTCCAGCGCTTTCCATTCGATGATTGCCGTCTCGCCAAGCAATTTGGCATAGAGGGTGCTTGTGTGATCAGTCATGGGCGGTATCCGCAGAAATCGGTCAATTAAAAGGCCGGCATTTTTGCAGAAAAACCCGGTTTCAAATATGTAATTTGGTCGACGGATCCCGGAGTTACGGGGTGGGATCGTAGATGCTGGCAGCTGAATGGCGCCTTTTTATATCTTTATGTCGACCATGCGACAACCCAGGAAACAGGCACTTTTCGAACGCTTTTCAAGCGCTTGGACAGCGCTCTACACTGTACCGGTACAGTTCCGGGACATGTTCCGGGGGAAGGTGGGCTTGCGCGTTGGCATGGCCACGCCGCAAATCCCGCCCGGTCTGTAGCCCTGGCCGCCAGGACTATAAGAATTACAACAGAATGAGTGGAGCACTATGATCAAGATTTCCAAGCTGTTCGCCGCAATGGTTCTGGCCGGGGTAGCCAGCCATTCGTTTGCCGCTGATACCATCAAGATCGGGATTGCAGGCCCTAAAACCGGCCCTGTAACCCAGTACGGCGACATGCAGTTCATCGGCGCCAAGCAGGCCATCAAAGATATCAACGCCGCGGGCGGCGTGGATGGCAAGATGCTCGAAGCCAAGGAATACGACGACGCCTGCGACCCTAAACAGGCCGTTGCAATCGCCAACAAAGTGGTCAACGACGGCGTCAAGTTCGTCATCGGCCACCTGTGCTCCAGCTCCACCCAGCCAGCGTCCGATATCTACGAAGACGAAGGCGTGATCATGATCACCCCCGCCGCCACCTCGCCGGAAATCACCGCCCGTGGCTACAAGCTGGTCTTCCGCACCATCGGCCTGGACAGCGCCCAGGGCCCGGCAGCCGGCAACTACATTGCCGACCACGTCAAGCCGAAAGTGGTTGCGGTACTGCACGACAAGCAGCAGTACGGTGAAGGTATCGCCACTGCGGTCAAGCAGACCCTCGAGAAAAAAGGCACCAAGGTTGCCGTGTTCGAAGGCCTGAACGCCGGTGACAAGGACTTCTCCTCGATCATCCAGAAGCTCAAGCAGAACAACGTCGACTTCGTCTACTACGGCGGCTACCACCCAGAGCTGGGCCTGATCCTGCGCCAGGCTCAGGAAAAAGGCCTGAAAGCCAAGTTCATGGGCCCGGAAGGCGTGGGCAACGACTCCATCTCGCAGATCGCCCAGAACGCCTCCGAAGGCCTGCTGGTGACCCTGCCGAAGTCGTTCGACGCAGACCCTGCGAACAAGAAGATCGTCGAAGCCATCAAGGCTGACGGCAAGGACCCAAGCGGCCCGTTCGTGTTCCCGGCCTACTCGGCTGTCGAACTGATCGCCCAGGGCATCAAGGCTGCCAAGTCCGAAGACACCGACAAGGTGGCCGAGGCCATCCACGCCGGTACCTTCAAGACCCCGACCGGCGACCTTTCCTTCGACGCCAAAGGCGACCTGAAAGACTTCAAGTTCGTGGTCTACGAATGGCACTTCGGCAAGCCGAAGACCGAAGTCTCCCCTCAGTAACTGCGTGACTAATAGCTGACCTAGGAGCCCACTGTGCGAGCAGTGGGCTTTGTTTTACGAGGTTCATGGGCCTGATCCCCGCGATCCGGGGGCAGGTTCACCTGAAAATCTTAAAACCGTCACCCGCGGTTTCCTGGCCGTACCCCCGCCAGCGAAATGCAAATCAGGTTTTTAGGAGCGCTGTAATGCCTGAGATCTACCATTTCTTCCAACAACTGGTTAATGGATTGACCATTGGCAGCACCTATGCCTTGATCGCCATCGGCTACACGATGGTGTACGGCATCATTGGCATGATCAACTTCGCCCACGGCGAGGTGTACATGATCGGTTCCTACGTGGCCTTCATCGCCCTGGCGGGCCTGGCCATGATGGGTATCCATTCGCTGCCGATCCTGATGACCGTCGCCTTCGTCGCGACGATCTTCGTCACCAGTGCCTATGGCTACAGTATTGAGCGCGTCGCCTACCGCCCCCTGCGCAACAGCAACCGGCTGATCCCGCTGATTTCCGCCATCGGCATGTCGATCTTCCTGCAGAACACCGTCTTGCTGTCGCAAGACTCCAAGGACAAGTCCATCCCCAACCTGATCCCCGGAAGCTTCTCCTTCGGGCCGGGCGGTGCGGAAGAAGTTCTGGTTTCCTACATGCAGATCCTGGTGTTCGTGGTCACCCTGGTGGCCATGACCTGCCTCACCCTGTTCATCTCCCGTTCCCGCCTGGGCCGCGCCTGCCGCGCCTGCGCCGAGGACATCAAGATGGCCAACCTGCTGGGCATCAACACCAACAACATCATCGCCCTCACCTTCGTCATCGGTGCCGCCCTGGCGGCAGTGGCGGCCGTGCTGCTGAGCATGCAGTACGGGGTGATCAACCCCAACGCCGGTTTCCTGGTGGGCCTGAAGGCCTTCACCGCAGCGGTGCTGGGTGGCATCGGCAGCATCCCGGGCGCCATGCTCGGCGGGCTGGTGCTGGGCGTGGCCGAAGCGTTCGGTGCCGATATCTTCGGCGACCAGTACAAGGACGTGGTGGCATTCGGCTTGTTGGTTCTTGTCCTGCTATTCCGGCCGACCGGCATCCTGGGCCGCCCGGAGGTTGAAAAAGTATGAACAGAAATCTCAAACAGGCGTTCTTCAGCGCCTTGCTGGTCTGGGCCGTGGCCTTCCCGGTACTGGGCCTGAAACTGAGCATCGACGGCATCAGCCTGGCGGTGCACAGCCAGGGCTCGTTCACCATCAGTATCATCGCCGTGTGTTCGGTGCTGATGTTCCTGCGCGTGCTGTTCGACAAGCAATGGAGCGCGGTGATGGGCCGCCGTTCGGATCGCAAACTGATCCCGCCGGCCGTCAGCAACTACCTGACCCTGCCGAAAACCCAGCGCTACGTGATCCTGGGCCTGATTGTCGCGGCACTGGTGTGGCCGTTCTTCGGTTCACGCGGTGCGGTCGACATTGCCACGCTGATCCTGATCTACGTGTTGCTGGGCCTGGGCCTGAACATCGTGGTCGGTTTGGCAGGCCTGCTCGACCTCGGTTACGTCGGTTTCTATGCCGTCGGTGCCTACAGCTACGCCATGCTCTCGCACTACCTGGGCTGGAGCTTCTGGGTGTGCCTGCCGATCGCCGGCCTGATGTCCGCCACCTTCGGCTTCCTGCTCGGCTTCCCGGTGCTGCGCCTGCGCGGCGACTACCTGGCGATCGTGACCCTCGGTTTCGGCGAGATCATCCGCCTGTTCCTGCGTAACCTCACCGACTGGACCGGCGGCCCCAACGGCATCAGCAACATCCCCAAACCGGAGTTCTTCGGCCTCACCTTCGAACGCCGTGCCGCCGAGGGCATGCAAACCTTCCATGAGTTCTTCGGGCTGGAATACAACTCGATCAACAAGGTCATCTTCCTCTACCTGGTGGCTCTGCTGCTGGCACTGCTGGCGCTGTTCGTGATCAACCGCCTGCTGCGCATGCCGATCGGCCGCGCCTGGGAAGCCCTGCGCGAAGACGAGATCGCCTGCCGTGCCCTGGGCCTGAACCCGACCGTGATCAAGCTTTCGGCCTTCACCCTGGGTGCCTGCTTCGCCGGTTTCGCCGGCAGCTTCTTCGCTGCGCGCCAAGGCCTGGTGACGCCGGAGTCGTTCACCTTCATCGAGTCGGCGATCATCCTCGCCATCGTCGTGCTCGGCGGCATGGGCTCACAACTGGGCGTGATTCTCGCGGCCATCGTGATGATCCTGCTGCCAGAGCTGATGCGTGAGTTCAGCGAATACCGGATGCTGATGTTCGGTGCGCTGATGGTGTTGATGATGATCTGGCGTCCGCAAGGCTTGCTGCCTATGCAACGACCACACATGGAGCTGCATCGATGAGCCGTGAAATTCTGCAAGTCAGCGGCCTGAGCATGCGCTTCGGCGGCTTGTTGGCGGTCAACGGCGTGGGCCTGACCGTCAAGGAAAAACAGGTGGTGGCACTGATCGGCCCGAATGGCGCCGGCAAGACCACGGTGTTCAACTGCCTGACCGGTTTCTACAAACCCAGCGGCGGCAGCATCCTGCTCGATGGCCAGCCGATCCAGGGCCTGGCCGGCCACCAGATCGCCCGCAAGGGCGTGGTGCGGACCTTCCAGAACGTGCGCCTGTTCAAGGAAATGACCGCGCTGGAAAACCTGCTGATCGCCCAGCACCGCCACCTGAACACCAACTTCTTCGCCGGCCTGTTCAAGACCCCGAGCTTCCGCCGCAGCGAGAAGGAGGCCATGGAACGCGCGCAGTACTGGCTGGAAAAGGTCAACCTGACCGAATTCGCCAACCGTACCGCCGGCACCCTCGCCTACGGCCAGCAGCGTCGCCTGGAAATCGCCCGCTGCATGATGACCCAACCGCGGATCATCATGCTCGACGAGCCTGCAGCTGGCCTGAACCCCAAGGAAACCGAAGACCTCAAGGCCTTGATCGCGTACCTGCGTGAGTCTCACAACGTCACCGTGCTGCTGATCGAGCACGACATGAAGCTGGTGATGAGCATTTCCGACCACATCGTCGTGATCAACCAGGGCACCCCCCTGGCCCACGGCACCCCGGAGGAAATCCGCGACAACCCTGAAGTGATCAAAGCCTACCTGGGGGAAGCGTAAATGCTGAAGTTCGAGAACGTTTCCACCTTCTACGGCAAGATCCAGGCGCTGCACAGCGTCAACGTGGAAATCAACCAGGGCGAGATCGTTACCCTGATCGGTGCCAACGGTGCCGGCAAATCGACCCTGCTGATGACCCTGTGCGGCTCGCCGCAGGCGCACAGCGGCAGCATCAAGTACCTGGGTGAAGAACTGGTCGGCCAACCGTCTTCGCACATCATGCGCAAGAGCATCGCGGTGGTGCCGGAAGGCCGCCGTGTGTTCTCCCGCCTGACCGTCGAGGAAAACCTGGCGATGGGTGGTTTCTTTACCGACAAGGGCGATTACCAGGAGCAGCTGGACAAGGTGCTGCAGCTGTTCCCGCGCCTGAAGGAGCGTTATATCCAGCGTGGCGGCACCATGTCCGGTGGCGAGCAGCAGATGCTCGCCATTGGCCGGGCGCTGATGAGCAAGCCGAAGTTGCTGCTGCTCGACGAGCCCTCGCTGGGCCTGGCGCCGATCATCATCCAGCAGATCTTCGACATCATCGAACAGCTGCGCCGTGATGGCGTGACGGTGTTCCTGGTGGAGCAGAACGCCAACCAGGCGCTGAAGATCGCCGATCGGGCCTATGTGCTGGAGAACGGCCGGGTCGTGATGCAAGGCACCGGTGAGGCACTGCTGACTGACCCGAAGGTGCGCGACGCGTATCTGGGGGGATAAGCTTCGAAGTAGAAAGGAGACAGCTGGCAGGGTGTCCATGACGCCCGCCACGCAGCCCGACACCTCAATGCTCTAAGATGAATGGTACAACGCATTGAGGTTGTCGGTCTCGAAGCACGCTAATCAAGCTGCGCGGCAAAGCCTTTCATGGAAGATAGATTGTTATCGGGACCACTATCGCCAGAAACCAGGACTTTCTGCTCTGAATCGACCTGGAGGCTCTGAAGATAAGTAATCGCATCTCCAAAGGGCGCGAGCACCATCCACCCCTGCTCACCAAAAGTAGAATCCAGTACCCCTTTGGCATCATATCGCGCAAGCAATACATGTCGCTGATAACCTGTATCCCGCGTTACTGCGCCTCCGGCCACGACAATCCTGCCATCGGCCATTTCAACCACCCCTCCCCAAAGGAAGTCGATCTCGACTCCAGACAGTTCAAATAGCAACGGTTTACCGTTATTGAACGCCTGCTCCGGCCGACCCGATGAATCTACGCGCACCAGCAACCCGTAGTAACGCCATGGATCACGCGCCGTGAGGTAGCCACAAGCGACATACCCACCGTCCGCCGTGGCTGCCACGTGACCAAGCTCCATTTGAAGTAATTCGGGTTGAGGAATGCCTGCGGACACAGAATCGAAAATTGAATAACCTTGCTCACCAAATGTCTTGTCCAACGCGCCATCGGCCCTGTACCGACAGAGAAAGCCGCGCATCCCCACCAATCTGTCACCCAATGTGCCCGCTACCACAGCGCCGCCATCTTCAGAGGTGACAACTGCCGGAGCATCTGTTTCAAAAGTCGGATGTTGGACACTGATAATGCCAGTGCCATTGAACCCTGCATCCAGCATTCCATCCGCCAAGCACCGCAACAACGAGAAATTACCCGAGAATCGGCTACCCAGGACCGCGTAAAACTTACCGTCCTCGGCCGGAGTCAAGGCGGCCTGCAATGCCGGAGAAGCAGCCCCTTGAGGGCCACTCTTGCCACTGTCAGCCCTCCCTGTGCTTGCACTTGATTTTTCAACTTTATGAAAAACCGTGCCGGCCTGACCAAACGACACGTCGACATCGCCATTGGCCTTGAAACGAGCCAGCCCCAACTCGGATGCATTATACAAGCCAGCGATTACCCCGCCCTCTGGTTGAGGTATCAATCCCGCACTGGTTGTATAGACATCTTTAAAATCAGAGACAACATGAGAGTTGAAACCTCTCAGGTTAAACGTCGTATCCGCAGCACCCTCATCTGTTACACGACCAACCATGATGCTTTTCTCAAATCCATCCAGCAGGTAACGCTTTTTTCCAACGGGAGCAACCAATGTATGTTTATTGGTGGCCTCGGGTATCGGAAAGGGTACGCGATACTCAATAGGGAACCTTGCTGCCTGTTTATTCTTTTTCATTGTTACAGCCCTCAAAAAATGGAAGAAACCGCAACCCATGCAGAGGCAAACGACCATTCCAGGCAGAAAGCAGCGGCTGCAAAATTCTTACTAAAGGCAAGCAGCTTGACTACTGACAGAAATAACTGAAGGCCAAAAGCCATCACCTCGAAAAACTCTCCTCGCCCCGGCTCGCGCACCTGGTTCATGTGTGATCTGACCGGGCACAATGTCACTTGTGGAGTTCGCTCAGTCTCAGTAACGTGGCCAACTCTTTGACGAAGATGCCCCGGAGCCCGCCCCATGCGCCTCACTCCCACCCTGCTGCTCACCGCCTTGTTGCCCTTGTTCGGTGGTTGCCAGCTCATGGCTGACGCCCCCAGCGACCCGAACATCGGTACCACACGCATGCAGGGCGAACTGCGTGCCGCCGGTGGCCAGCTGCTGTTCAAGCCATGCAGCGAAAGCCGCACCTTCGTGATCCACGACGTCGCCGCCACCGGCATCCTGCAAGAAGCCGCCAACCTGGCCAAGGACGCCAACGACAAGCTGTTCGCCGACGTTCGTGGGCGCCTCACCGGCAGCAAGCAGGCCAGCAATGACGGCCAGCTGGAAGTGCGTCAGCTGTATCGCCTGGAACCTTCCACCCACGCCTGTGATGACCCCAATTTCAAACAGCTGACCCTGCGCGCCAAGGGCCACGAGCCGGGCTGGGACATCAAGGCCAGCGGCAAGGGCATGGTGCTCAACCGCGTCGGCCAGCAGCCCCTGCCCCTGCCGTTCCTGGAGGAAGAAGTGCCCGGCGGCGGCCTGACCCTGAGCAGTGAAGCCAACGGCCAGCGCGTGGAGCTGTGGGCTGCACCGCAACGCTGCGTGGACAGCGCCACCGGGGCCATCTATCACCTGCGTGCCGAACTGACCATCGATGGCAAGACCCTGCAGGGTTGTGGTTACTACGGTGGCGCCCGCGACAACTGAACCGCCGACTGACGAAGGCCGGGTCAGACGACCCGGCTCGCGATCCGCTAGCCCACGTTAATTGTCACCCGCGACGTACTCGAACTTGACCTCCTCAGCCTGAGTGGTCGGCAGGGTGATTTTGATCAATGGCAGGCTTATGTTCGTTTTCGCCAGGAAGCGGGCTTTATCCTTCTTTGCGTCAGCAAGCCCCATGGCGTTCAAGTAAAAGAAAGCCTGAATTGGCAAAACCGCACCCTGGCCGGTCGCCCATGTCTTGAGCACCAATTCATTGTGCTGGGTGAACCGCTTGTCTGTGGGCGCCCCCAACGACCTGGCCAATACACCCGCATAAAAGGCCGGACCGGCCAAGTGATTCCTGTCATCACGGACATTGAACGAACAGAGTTTCTGATTCTGCTGACTTTGCGCCGCGTACAAGGTCAACCATTGCTGCGCAGTGGTGATACCTTGAAGATCACACGATTTACTGGTCGGGTTATTGTCCACATATGGACCACAACGTTGCTCTGCACGTAAGTCGCTAGCGCCATCAACAGGGAAAATACACAGCACCTCAGGATCCATCTTGCCCGGCGGCGCTCCAAAGATCGCATACAGGATGAAGCCGTTATTCAACTTCCACGCCAACTTGGACGCTTTGCTGTCCTTACGGACAAAGCTGAATGATTGCCCTCCGAGCCTTTCTGAGGTGGGGCTTGGATCCCACGAGTCGTAGTCGGGACTGTATCTGGTGATACGCAGTATCACACCACTGCACAAGAAAGCCGGTACAGATGCCCCCCCGCAATCCGCTCTCGTATCGTTGTACCGAGCGGTCAGTGCGGCAGCAGTCTGTTCACCGTTGACTGTGATTACAGATTGATTGGCAGATGGAAGAACGGTGGATTCTGGTGCTCGATTGACTTGGCACGCTGACAGCAATAACGCTGCAAAAACAAGTAAATACCTTCTCATGGCAATCGCCTCGGTAAACTTGAGCACATTGAATGGCTGAGTCTCTCTCATACTGTGCAACGTGCGAACTTTCGCACTTGCATACCGGAACAACGGCCCCAACTTATCGTCCGGACCAAGACGCAACAACTGACAGTTTTATCAGTGGTTGCCTGATCATCGTGCTCGTACACTCAAGTGTTTGCATTTTTTAGAAAACTATCCCCCTGGGTGCTGAATCCGGGGTGGGCTCAGCCGGGGGAACGACAGCAGGTACCCATTCTTCTGCCAGCCAGGGCACCAAACAGCTTATACTTGGCGGTTTGTGTAAAGCCGCCGGCCGTCCTTGGCCGGGATACTGGACCCTGCCATGCTACGAATCACCGAACTGAAGCTGCCCCTGGATCATCCCGACGAAGCCCTGCGTGAAGCCATCGTCCAGCGTCTGGGCATTCGCGACGAGCAGCTGCTCAGCTTCAACCTGTTCAAGCGCAGCTACGATGCACGCAAGAAGAACAGCGAGCTGCTGTTCATCTACACCATCGACCTGGAAGCCAGCAACGAAGCCGAGCTGCTCAGCAAGTTCGCCGACGATCGCAACATTGGTCCGGCGCCCGACGTGACCTACAAGTTTGTTGGCCAGGCCCCGGCCAACCTGCAGGAACGCCCGATCGTGGTCGGCTTCGGCCCGTGCGGCATCTTCGCCGGCCTGGTGTTGGCGCAGATGGGCTTCAAGCCGATCATCCTCGAACGCGGCAAGGAAGTGCGCCAGCGCACCAAGGACACCTGGGGCCTGTGGCGCAAGAGCGTGCTCAACCCCGAGTCCAACGTGCAGTTCGGCGAAGGCGGTGCCGGCACCTTCTCCGACGGCAAGCTGTACAGCCAGATCAAGGACCCGCAACACCACGGCCGCAAGGTGCTGGAAGAGTTCGTCAAGGCCGGTGCACCGGACGAAATCCTGTACATCAACAAGCCGCACATCGGTACCTTCCGTCTGACCGGCATGGTCGAGCAGATGCGCCAGGACATGATTGCATTGGGCGCTGAAGTCCGCTTCCAGCAGAAGGTCAGCGACCTGCTGATCGACGATGGCCAACTGACCGGCGTGGTGCTGGAGAGCGGTGAGCAGTTGCACTCGCGGCACGTAGTGCTGGCCCTGGGCCACAGCGCCCGCGACACCTTCCGCATGCTGCACGCCAAGGGCGTGTACATGGAAGCCAAGCCGTTCTCGGTGGGCTTCCGTATCGAGCACCCGCAAACGCTGATCGACAAGGCACGCCTGGGTAAATACGCCGGCCACCCGAAACTCGGTGCCGCCGATTACAAGCTGGTATACCACGCCAGCAATGGCCGTTCGGTGTACAGCTTCTGCATGTGCCCAGGCGGCACCGTGGTCGCCGCCACCAGCGAGCCAGGCCGGGTGGTCACCAACGGCATGAGTCAGTACTCGCGTAACGAACGTAATGCCAACTCCGGTATCGTCGTCGGTATCGACCCCGAGCGCGACTACCCCGGCGGCCCGCTCGCCGGCATCGAGCTGCAGGAACGCCTGGAAGCCCATGCCTATGTGATGGGCGGCAGCAACTACCAGGCCCCGGCACAGCTGGTGGGTGACTTCGTCGCCGGCCGGCCGTCGACTGCGCTGGGCAGTGTCGAGCCGTCCTACAAGCCGGGCGTGACCCTCGGCGACCTGGCGCCGAGCCTGCCGGACTTCGCCATCGAAGCGATTCGCGAGGCATTGCCGGCATTCGACCGGCAGATCAAGGGCTACAACCTGCACGATGCGGTGTTGACCGGGATCGAGACACGTACCTCGTCACCGCTGCGCATCACCCGCGGTGATGACTTCCAGAGCCTGAACCTCAAGGGGCTGTTCCCGGCAGGTGAAGGGGCCGGGTATGCGGGCGGGATTCTGTCGGCAGGTGTCGATGGTATCCGCATTGCCGAGGCGGTGGCGCGGGATATCCTCGGCCTGTAATTGTTGTATTGCAGGCCCCTTTCGCGGGTTTACCCGCGAAAGGGGCTGAATGAGCATCAGAAATATCCGATATCAACGTCAGACTTCCCCTGCCCCATCTTTCCCATCCTGCCTCTAGGCTTTCTCAAACCCAGCCAGCAATACCATATAACAAAAAAGAATATATTTTTTGTTTTAAAGCATATCTTCACAGGCTAGGGTGTACGACCGTTCCATCCGTAAACTGCCCATGGAGAGCCTACAGCCCGTGCGTAGCCTGTTAGCCCGTTTCCTGCAGCTCGAAGCCGCCAGCGGCCTGCTGCTGATCGCAGCGGCCATCCTGGCCCTGGTCATCAACAATTCGCCGCTGTCATACCTGTACAGCGGCCTGCTCGATGTGCCCGTCGCCGTACAGGTTGGCGCGCTGCACATTGCCAAGCCGTTGCTGTTGTGGATCAACGACGGCCTGATGGCGCTGTTTTTCCTGCTGATCGGCCTGGAAGTGAAGCGCGAGGTGGTCGACGGTCACCTGTCCAAACCGTCCCAGGTGATCCTGCCTGCCACCGCTGCCGTGGGCGGCATGGTGGTACCGGCACTGATCTACTGGTTCATCAACCGTGACAACCCCGCTGCCGTAGCCGGCTGGGCCATTCCCACCGCCACCGACATCGCCTTCGCCCTCGGCGTGCTGGCCTTGTTGGGCAAGCGCGTGCCGGTGTCGCTGAAACTGTTCCTGATGACCCTGGCGATCATCGACGACCTGGGTGCGATCATCGTCATTGCCCTGTTCTATTCCGGCACCCTGTCGAGCCTGTCGCTGTTGCTGGCCGCCGCCTGCCTGGTGATACTGGTGCTGATGAACCGGCTTGGCGTGGTCAAGCTTGGGCCTTACATGATCGTTGGCCTGATCCTGTGGGTCTGCGTGCTCAAGAGCGGCGTGCATGCCACCCTGGCTGGCGTTGCCCTGGCGCTGTGCATCCCGCTGCGCACTCGCCATGCCGAGCACTCGCCATCGTTCGCCCTGGAACACGCCCTGCACCCGTGGGTTGCCTATGCCATCCTGCCGTTGTTCGCCTTCGCCAATGCCGGTGTATCGCTGGCAGGCATGAGCGTAGACAGCTTCACCCACCCAGTGCCACTTGGCATTGCCGTCGGGCTGCTGCTGGGCAAGACCGTGGGCGTCTTCGGCTTGACCTGGATCGCCGTCAAACTGCGCCTGGCCGCTCTGCCTGCGGGCGCCAGTTGGGGCCAATTGCTGGGCGTGGCGATTCTCTGTGGTATCGGCTTCACCATGAGCCTGTTCGTTGGTTCACTCGCCTTTGTGCCAGGCAGCAGCGAGTTTGCCGGGATGGACCGCATGGGTATTCTCACCGGCTCGTTCCTTGCCGCCGTGTTCGGCTACGCCGTGACCGCCATTGCCAGCCGCAAGCCCAGCGTTGGCTGACCTGGCCAGCAGCATGAAAAAACCCCGACTGGCGTGCAGCCATGTCGGGGTTTTTTCATGTTGCGCCAAGGTCAGTGCGAGACGCGGCTGGTACCGTCGACGGTCATGATGCGTACGCGGTCGCCAACGCGGAAGATCTCGTTCTCCTGCACGGCCTGCACATAGGCGCGCATGCTGCCATCATCCTCGCGCACGGTGATTTCCACGCCCTGGGTGCGGGTCAGGCCTTCTTCGGCCGCCGAACCAGCCAGGCCACCGGCAACGGCACCAATCACGGCGGCCACGATGCTGCCACGGCCGCCACCCACGGCGCTGCCGGCCACACCACCGACGATGGCACCGGCGCCACCGCCGATCGGGGTCTTGGTACCCTCGATCTTGACCGGGCGCAGCGATTCGATGGTGCCCATGCGCACGGTCTGCACCCGGCGGGCTTCATCACGGGAGTAGCTGTCACCGGTCAGGCTCGAGGCACAGCCACCCAGCAACAACGACATGGTGGTAAAGGTCGCCACCAGCAAAGCGGATCTACGCATGGGTAAAGTCTCCATAAGTCAGGCGCTCATTAGACGCTGCACGTTGACGACTGTCACGGTACAAACGCAATAAAGTTGTTTTCATTCAGCCGAGGTACAGCCGGCATGGCTGTGCCAGGCCATTTCAAGTGAGACCAAGGATAGCCATGGATTACTTAATCGTCGTGGTCACCACCGTTGCGGGGCTGTACTTCCACGGGTGGCTCTACGTGCGCATGCGCCGCTGGATGGACCGTGACCTGGCGCTGTCGCTGGCCGGGGCAGACCCAGGGAAGCGCGCGTACATGCTGCAAAGGCTGGAACAGGCACGGCTGGAGAAGGTGGGGCGCAAGCAGTTGGCCGGGTGGCTGGAGCGCGAGGCGGAGGAGTATCCGGGGTAACCTTGTGCCGAGAAGGGGCCGCAGGGCGGCCCCCGCAAGCTCAGGGCGCCAGGCGTTCCCGCAGCCATTGCCCATCGACCAGGCGGTAGTTCAGCCGATCATGCAACCGGCTAGCCCGGCCCTGCCAGAACTCGACCCGCTCAGGCAACAAACGATACCCGCCCCAGTGCTCGGGGCAATGCGGCTGGGTGTCGGAGAAGCGTGCCTCGGTAGCCTTGACCAGGCTTTCCAGCTCCTCACGGCCAGCAATCACCCGGCTCTGGGGCGAAGCCCAGGCGCCCAGGCGGCTGCCCAGTGGGCGCACCTGGTAGTAGGCATCCGATTCCTCGGCCGTGACCTTCTCCACTCGCCCTTCGATGCGTACCTGACGCTCCAGCGCCGGCCAGAAGAAGGTCATGGCGGCGTAGGGGTTGGCCTGCAGTTGCTGGCCCTTGGCGCTGTCGTAGTTGGTGAAGAAGGTGAAACCACGCTCATCGAGCCCCTTGAGCAGCAATATGCGGCAATGGGGGCGGCCGTCGGCATCGACAGTGGCCAGGGTCATGGCATTGGCTTCCACCGGTACCTGCTCGGTTTTCACCGCATCGGCGAACCACTGGTGGAACAGGGCGAACGGCTCCCCCGGGGCCTGGGCTTCGGCCAGGCCATCACGGGTGTAGTCACGGCGCATATCGGCCAGGGATTGGGTCATTGCTGCGTTCCTTGACGATCAGTTGGTCTTCGCAGGGCTGTTGGCAGCTACTTTCTTGTCAGCGGTAGCTTTCTTGGCCACGGGCTTGGCCGGGGCGGCTTTTTTCCTGGCCGCAGTCTTGGCTGGCGCCTTGGCCTTGGCTACAGGCTTCTTCGCCGCAGCCTTGGCCGCCGGCTTGCTGTCGGCGGCCTTGGCGGCTGGCGCCTTGGCATCCTGCACTGCCACCATCGAGGCTGGCGCCGGGGCCGGGGCCGCTTGCTGGTACTTGGCCAACAGGGCAACCATGGTGTTCTGCGGGGTCAGCAGCATTTCCACGCGGCGGTTCAAAGCGCGGCCCTCGGCACTGTCATTGGCAGCGCGCGGCATGACCGAACCCATGCCCTTGAGGTTCAGGCGGTCACGCTGCAGGCCGCTGAGGCGGAAGATGGCCGACACCGAAGCGGCGCGCTCCAGGCTGAGTTTCTGGTTCGCCGCAGCGACACCGCTGCTGTCGGCATGGCCGAGCACCAGCACGGCGGTCTTGGCATCGCCTTCGACGGTCTTGGCCACGCGGGTAATCGGGCCCAGGGACATCGGCAACAGCATGCTCGGACGGTCAGGGTTGTACGAGCTATCCACTGGCAGCGTCACGGCCAGTACGTTGTCGCGGCGCTCCAGCTCCAGCTTGCTGCCCTTGATGGCTTCACGCAGCTTGGGCTCGTATTCGTCCAGCCAGGCCTGGGTGGCCTTCTCGTCGATCTTGGGTACCACCGGCCCCTTGGCCTGTTTCTGTTCACCACCGAATGGCCACCACCAACGGCTGGCGCTTTCGGACTTGGCATCGGCCTTGGCCACGTTTTCAGTGACGGCTTGCTTCACTTCCTGCTCGGCAACCTTGTCCGAACCGAAGGGCCACCAGCTTGAGCCGCTGTCCTTCGAGGCGTCCTGGGGGTGACTGGCGCAGCCGGTAACGGCGGTCAGGCACAGGGCGAGTGCTAAGGTTTTATGTGAAGACATCAGCGATACACCATGAAATAGAAAGAAATTTTGCCCACACACGTCAGGCATTGGCATTGAGGATAGTCAAAGGGATGCGGCAATACCCGCATTACCCGATCAAAGGCAGCCTGCAAGTACGCGCACCAGCTGCTGGGCGCGTGGGTCCATGAGCACGTAAGGGCCAAGGGTATTGACCACGAAACCGAAGGCCACATCGTACTCCGGGTCGGCGAAACCGACCGAGCCGCCGGCACCGGGGTGACCGAAGGCGCGGGCGCCGAGGCCAAAGGTGGCATTGGCCACCTTTGGTTGGTCAAGCATGCAACCCAGGCCGAAGCGGGTCTGGGTAAGCAAGGTGCGGTCCTGGCCGAGGCTGTGTTCACGGGTCAGTTCATCGAGCAGCTCGGATTCGAGCAGGCTGCCGTCCAACAGCCCGGCGTAAAAGCCCGCCAGGCTGCGCGCGTTGCCATGGCCGTTGGCCGCCGGCTGTTGCATGCGCCGCCATTCCGGCTTGTTGGTGCTGGTCAGGATCGCTGGCGGATTGGTGAAGGCGCGAGTCGAAAGCGCCTCGGGCTCGCGCATGGTCACCTGCAGCAGGCGCTGCGCCGCGGCATCTCCCGGATTGCCCTTGCCACGGGCGATATGCGCCACGCGGTGGAACTCTTCGTCGGCCAGGCCGACATGGAAATCCAGCCCCAGTGGGCGCGCAGTGCGGGCTACGATCGAGTCGCCAGGGCCACGGCCGTCGGCACGGCGGATCAGCTCGCCGATCAGCCAGCCATAGGTAATGGCGGCATAGCCATGCTCGGTACCAGGCGCCCACCAGGGCGTCTCGGCGGCCAGGGCATCGACCATGGCTTGCCAGTCATACAGGGCTTCGGCCGGCAGCAACTCGCGAATGGCCGGCAGACCAGCCCGGTGGCTGAGCAACTGGCGCAGAGTGATTGCCTGTTTGCCGGCCTGGGCGAACTCGGGCCAGTAGTTGGCCACCGGGGCGTCCAGGGCCAGCTTGCCCTCGCCGACCAGCTGCAGGGCGGTAACCGCAGTGAAGGTCTTGGTGCAGGAGAACAGGTTGGCGATGGTGTCGCTGTGCCAGGCCTGCTGGCCATCCTTGTCGGCGCTGCCGGCCCACAGGTCGACAACGGTTTCCCCACCGACCTGGATGCACAGCGCGGCGCCACGCTCCTGGGGATCATCGAACAGCGCGACGAAGGCCTCGCGCACGGCTTCGAACTTCAGCTCATAGTGACCCTGGATCTGCACCCATTGTTCTCCGTACGACCATTTCCGAAAAATGGTGTGCATTGTTTCAGTAGTTTGGCGTTTTGCAAACTGGCTTGGGCTGGGTGGTCGCGACGAACGGTGCAACAAGACGCCCTCCCCCCTGAAGGAGCGGTCTGTCAGGCCTATGGGGCAGGCCTTTGCAGCTCGGCGCGCAGCTGGCTCATGGCCTGCAGGTTGCTCTTGCGCACAGCCTCGACAAACCCCGGATAGGGCATATCGGTGATTGCCACCAACCCTAGATGGCCGTTCTCGCCATCGAGCAGCCGCCCGCTGGCCGGCTGATCGAGATACTGGAACCAGTGCGCACCAACGATCATCGGCTGTGCCAGCGCCGCCTTGAGGAAATTGCCGTAGGCCGGGCCACGGTCTTCTTCCCGGGCCAGCTCCAACGGCCCCGGCCAGAACGGCCCGCGATCACGCGAGCCGAACTGGAACTCGGACACCAGCACCGGCTTGTCCAGCTCGGCCAGGCTGGCGAAGTCGTAGCCATCCTGCGGCTTGAGGGTATAGAAGTTGAAGCTGAGCACATCGCAGAACTCGGCACAGGCCTTGACCGCCTCGGGAGTGCTGACCGCATAACGGCCCCCCAGCAGCAGGTGATTCGGCGCATGCCACTTCAACGAGTCGGCAATCGTCTTGAAATAGGTTTCGGCAAACACCTGCTGGAAGTGCTGGTAATCACGCTCGATTTCCGGGTGCTCCGGGTTGGGCAGCGGCGCTTCGAAGCCCGGGTCTTCCATCAGCTCCCAGGCGCTCAGTTCGATGCCCCAGGCCTTGGATAGCCCTTCCTGGTTGCGGTACTTGTCGCGCAACTGCTTGAGGAAGGCGCGCTTTGCCGGCACATCGGTGGTCAGGCGCAACGTGCCGTAGGCCAGGCCGTAGCGGGCCTTGGGGTCACTGCCGGGGGCGGCCCAGGCCAGTTCATTGTCGGCGAAATAACCGATCAGCCATGGGTCGTCACGGTGATCGCGGGCGGCAATGGCCACGGCGCGCTCGGTGGCCATGGCGAAACGCGGGTCGAACGGATCGGGCATGCTGCCCCACCAATCCATGCCGGTGCTGATGCTGGCGTAATCGCCCACGATCGACAGCGGCAAGGTATACGGCATGCGCCTGGCCTGGCCCAGGGCCGGCTCGCTCCAGTTGCCGAGCGTGTTGAAACCCCAGGCCTGCAGGCGGTCGAGCGCGTGCGCCTGCCAACGCGCGGCATCCAGCACTGCCGGTGGGCAGTTGGCTGGCTGCCCGTCTGCTGCCGGCGGGCAGGGTTTGCCATAGGTGCGCTGCAGGTTGGCGGCATAGAAGTCGAACCAGCGCCCCTGCTTGAAGTGGCGCCCTTGTGACGAGGCGTTGCCGTCGTCATTGTTGCCTTCGCCAAAAAAGGCGGCCAGTGCATCACCTTCGCCCGGCAAGGCCTTGAACATGCCCTCGCGCCCGGTGATGTAGGTGCGCCCGCCATCCGCGGCCACGGCATTCACCCCCAACGAGTAGAACGGGTGCCCCTCCGGTGTTACCAGGAACCAGCGGCCGTCGCGCTTTTCGGTGCGGAAGAAGCCCTTGGCCTCGAACGCCGGCCCGGCCAGCAAGCCACCATAGGTATCCAGTTGCTGCTTGCCACGCTCTGCCAGCCAGCCCTTGAGCTGTTGCTGCTCGCGTGAATCGGCTGCCCTGAGCTGTTCGTCATTGGCCACTTTCTCTGGCCAATGGCCCCGAGTGGATTGGCCATAGGCATCGATCAGCTCACGGTAGGCCGCTTGGTAAGCCTGGTTGTCATCCTCGATGCCAACCCGCTCGATCAACAAGCTCTGCGCCACCTTGGGGCTGGGGATGCTCAGGCTGACCGAGGCCACCTGCTTGAGGTCTACAGCACCAGCACTGCTGGCCAGCAACAGACGTTGGCCATCATGAGTCCAAGGCATCGGTGGGCCGGCGCGCATGCCCTGGCTGAGCGGCGAGCTGGCCGTCAGCGGTACCATCACGGTCTGCGCGGGGCCGGCCGGCAAGTCGATGCGGCTGGTCAGCGCGCTGCCATCACTGCCGTGCACCGTGACATCCACGGTCAGCGCCCAGTCCATTGCGCTTTGCAGACGCAAGGTCAGGAATTGCCCCGCCGACCAGTCCCATACCCCGCTTTGCGGGCTCAGGCGCAGGGTCGGCCGCTGTGCCGGGTTGAACACCACCCGTCGCAACACTTCGCCTTCAGCTGTCTGCTCCGCATTGTACTGGGGCATACCGGCATCCTCGGTCAGCACATTGACCACCGAGGCCGGGCGCACGAAGCTGAATAGCGTCTGCTGCCCCGCCAGCAAGGGCGAGCTGAACAACAGGGCGAGAACGGCGGGCAAGGTGCGGCGGACCATAAGGCTGAAGCTCTCCTTCAGGGCCTTCATGGCCCACGACTGAGTGATGGACAACGCGCCGGAGCACATGCTCCGGCAGTCAGGCAATCTCCCGCCGGAACGGCGGCAGCGCATTGAGAATAGCCTTGCCATAGCGCTGGGTGACCAGACGCCGATCAAGCAAGGTGATAACGCCACGATCCTGTTCGGTTCGCAGCAGGCGGCCACAGGCCTGGATCAGCCGCAGCGAGGCATCTGGCACCGCAATTTCCATGAACGGGTTGCCACCGCGGGCCTCGATCCACTCCGCCAATGCCGCTTCGACCGGGTCGTCTGGTACAGCGAAGGGAATCTTGGCAATGACCACGTGTTCGCAATAGGCACCCGGCAGGTCGACCCCCTCGGCAAAGCTGGCGAGGCCGAACAGCACGCTGTGCTGGCCATCGTCGACACGTGCCTTGTGCTTGTTCAGCGTTTCCTGCTTGGACAGGTTGCCCTGGATCAGCACCAGTTTGCGCCAGTCCCGGTCCAGGCCATCGAACACTTCCTGCATCTGCTTGCGTGAAGAAAACAGCACCAGCGCACCACGGGCATCCTCGACGATGTTGGGTAACTCGCGGATGATTGCTGCCGTGTGCGCCGCCGCATCGCGCGGGTCGGCCTTGAGGTCGGGGACCCGCAGCAAGCCGGCATCGCCATGCACGAACGGGCTGGGCACCACGCAGGTGACGGCATCACGCGGCAAGCCCGAGCGCATGCGAAAGCGGTCGAACTTGCCCAGTGCAGTCAGCGTCGCAGACGTTACCAGCGCGCCATGAGCGACGTTCCACAGGCTGCGGCGAAGCATATCGGCGGCCAGGATGGGACTGGCGTTGACCTCGATATCGAACAGCGCTCCGCTTTCGGCCAGGGTCAGCCAGCGGGCCATGGGCGGGCTGTCTTCGGGGTCTTCGGCGGTAAACGCCGTCCACAGTTCCCAGTTGCCCTGGGCACGGGTGACCAGGCTGCCGAACAGCGGGTACCACTCCTCGGCCTGGTGGCTGGCGATACCGATGTTGACCTCGCCGTCCATGCCTTCCTTGAGCAGGTCGGCAAGCCGGGTAAACAGGTCATTGAGGCGGGCGAAGCCCTTTTTCAGCTCGATGCCCACCTCACGAATCTGCTCCGGTACTACGCCGCCTTCGAAACGGTAGCGCGGGCGCTCACGGCCTTCGTTGTCCTCGCCTGGACGGAAATCGGCAACCTGCTCGCACAGGGTGAACATGAATTGCTGCTGGGTGCGCACCTCTCGCGCCAGTTCGGGCACCTGCTCGATGTACCTGCCCAGGTCACCGGGCAACGGATGCTGGGCCAACAGCTTGGTCAGGTTCTTGGCGGTCTGCTCCAGCCAGTCAGCGGTGGAACGCAGGCGCGAGTAATGGGCGAAATGGCCGATGGCCTTGTCTGGCAGGTGGTGGCCTTCGTCGAACACGTACATGGTGTCGCGCGGGTCGGGCAGCACCGCACCGCCGCCGAGGGCCAGGTCGGCCAGGACCATGTCATGGTTGGTGACAATCACGTCGACCTTGCCCATGCCTTCGCGCGCCTTGTAGAACACGCACTGCTGGAAATTCGGGCAATGGCGGCCGGTGCACTGGCTGTGGTCGGTCGTCAGGCGTGCCCAGTCCTGGTCTTCCAGGGCTTCTGGCCAGCTGTCGCGGTCGCCGTCCCAGCGGTTGCCGGCAAGCTTCTCGATCATACTGTTGAACAGCTTCTGGCTGCGCTCGTCGACTTCGATACGGAAGCCTTCTTCTTCGAACAGCTGGGCGGTGGCCGACTGGGCGTGCCCCTCCTGCAGCAGAATGTCGAGCTTGGACAGGCACAGGTAACGGCCGCGGCCCTTGGCCAGGGCGAAGCTGAAGTTGAGCCCGCTGCTGCGCATCAGGTCGGGCAGGTCCTTGAACACGATCTGCTCCTGCAACGCCACGGTAGCCGTGGCAATCACCAGGCGCTTGCCGGCGGCCTTGGCGGCGGGAATGGCCGCCAGGCTGTAGGCCACCGTCTTGCCGGTACCGGTGCCCGCTTCCACTGCCACCACGGCAGGTTCGCCGGCACGACGGCCTTCGTCGTCGCAGGCGATGTCGCCAAGCACCTTGGCCACTTCGGCGATCATCAGGCGCTGGCCATAGCGCGGCTTGAGGCTCTTGGCTTCGAGAAAACGCGTATAGGCGCCCTGAATGGTGGCTTTGAGTTCGTTGCTGATCATGGTCTGCAGGCGCCCGATGGGCTGGATATATTTTCAGTGTTTCGCATGGGGCGGCTATCATACCCCGCTATCGCCCTTTATGCCGCATGGAGATCCGGATGCTTGCCTTTGCCCTGCCCTACACACTGCATGTATTGGCCGCCCTGGTGTGGGTTGGCGGCATGTTCTTCGCCTGGCTGGTACTGCGCCCGGCAACGGTTGCAGCCCTTGAAGGGCCTGCGCGGTTGCGCTTGTGGGTAGAAGTGTTCCGACGCTTCTTCGGCTGGGTCTGGCTGGCCGTGGCGATTTTGGCGATAAGTGGTATCGGCATGTTGCACATGCGCTTCAGCGGCTTCGAGACCGCCCCCAAGTACGTGCAGGTGATGATGGGTGGCGGCATCGCCATGTTCGCCCTGTTCATGCGCGTCCAGGCGTTGCTGCTGCCGGAACTGAAAGCAGCCGTGCAGGCCGAGGACTGGCCGACGGGTGCAGCGGTGCTCGGGCGGATTCGGCGGATGGTGGGGATCAACCTGCTGCTGGGCCTGGCAGTGGTTGCCGTGGCCAGTTCGCGCCTGATGATCTGACAGGCTACGCGCCCCTGCAGGAGCGCCACAAGGGCGCTCCGGGGACGCGGTAAGGGTTTTACAGGCGCTGCAGGATCAACTCACCCATTGCCCCCGCCGCCCCTGGCTGACCCGGCTGCCCCGGCCGGCCATTGGCCCCGGCCTCGGTGCTGTACACCAGGCATCCCTTGCTAGCGCCGCCCTTACCTGCCTTGCCTGGCGCCCCAGCCTTGCCCGCTGCACCGCCATCCAGGCGCACCACGATGCGCTCCTGCGGGAAGCCCTGCGGCACGCTCAGGCGAATGCGCCCACCCGGCGCACCATCATGGCCGTTGCCGCCGTCGTCGCCATTGGCACCACGGCTGGCCTGGCCCCAGGTGCAGCCGCCGGCCTGGCCGTTGGCGCCATCGAGCCCCACGTACCCGGGGGCACCGGCGCCACCGCGGGCATCGATCGCCAGCCGCTCGGCGTTCAGTTGAGCCAGTTTGAGTTCCAGGTTGCGCCCGGAGCGGGCTGCCCGCTGATACGTGCCCGCCGCGCCTGGCGCACTGAATTCGCTTCCCTCTGCCAGCCGCGCACTGCGCGCCTCGATCAGCAACGGGCTGTCGGAGGGCGCAATGGCGATACGCGCATCCCGCCCCAGTTCCAGCTGGTCGACCTTCAATTCTGCGAGCGTTGCCGGCAACAGCAGGGTGGCGGCATCGTCAACACGTAACTGCGCAAGGTGCACACTGGCCGACTTGTCCGGCAGGCGCAGCATGGAATTGGCTGCTACCTCCAGGCTTTCGGCCTGGGCCAAGGGGACGGCCAGCATGGCCAGCAACATCAGTTTACGCATTTCGCGGCGCCTCCTGCGCACGGGGAATGGACATGACATGGAAGATACCTGTCAACAGTATCTGCAACCGATCGAACCAGCGATGACTGCGCCCGCGCAGGCTGCCATTGAAGAACAGCACTTCGAGCAAGTGCAGGCCCAGCAAGGCGATGCCCACTGCATTGATCAGCAAATTGAAGGGCAAGGGTTGTGGCATCAACTGATTGAAAAACACCACGCCCCAGAATGCGACCGTCAGGACCTTGCCCAGGCCCAGGATGAACTTCATACCCTGCCCCCCATGGATTGTTGTTATGTCGAGACGCCCGTTCGAGCGGGCCGTGCGAAGCACATTAACTGCAATGCCAAGGCAGGCGCCAGCGCCGCTTGGTTGAGAGGCCGCGCCACCCGTCGAATGCCGGCGTGGTGCTGACGGCTGCCATTGGCCGCGAACGGCTGTCGCTCCAGGGCGCGCCCATGCCACTGCTCAAGGCACGGGCGCGCACGCTTTACCGCTGGATCTTGATCTCGGTACGGCGGTTCATGGCACGCCCCTCGGCCGTGGCGTTGTCCGCCACCGGCTGGGTTTCACCAGCGCCGACCACCGAAACGAAGCTGCTGCGCGGCACACCACTCTCGACCAGGTAATCGGTCACTGCGTGAGCACGCCGCTCGGACAGTTTCTGGTTGTACTGGTCGGAGCCGACGCTGTCGGTGTGACCGCTGACGCTCAGGCGGGCGGATGGTGCTTCCTGCTTGAGGCGGGTGGCAACGGTGTTGAGGCGCTCCTTGTCGCTGGCGGTCAGGCGCGCAGAATCGAATTCGAAGTGCACATCGCGGATGACGATGACTTCTTCCTTCTGCACCACCACTTCCTCGACCACCGGTGCCGGCTCGGGCGGGCAACCATTGGCATCCACCTTCACGCCGCGCGGGGTGCCGGGGCATTTGTCACGGCTGTCCGGCACACCGTCGCCATCTTCGTCGCCATCGCCATGGACCCAGCAGTAGCCTGCCGCCATGCTACCGCCCACCAAGGCACCCCAGCCAGCCCAGCTGGAACTCTCGATGGCGCCCAGGGCAGCGCCGCCTACACCCCCGACGGCAGCACATTTCGGCCAGTCGGTCTTTTGCAAACCTGCACAACCAGTCAACACACTGGTGAGCAGAACCAGGGGTATCGCTGTGCGTACTATGCTCATTTTATTGCTTCTCCTAGGGGGAATCGGCATAAGGCCGATCTCTGGGAGTAAAGACCGCGCATTCCATCCCTGCCAGCAATAAGCCACGACGCGGTCACATGCCTCTTTGCCCACGCGCTGTGGCCCGCTAGTCTTGGACGACTTGAAGAGGACTTGCAATGACCGACCGTTTTTCCCAGCGCACCCCGCAGCAGGCCCTGGCCGCCCTGCTCGAGCGCTTCACCCCGCAACGGCTGCTGCTGGTGGGCACACGCTTTCCGGCGCTGGACGCCTTCGCCCAGGCGCACCCGCAGGTGACCATCGCCACCGCAGCTCCTGGCCCACTGCCGGCGGATCTGGCGGCGCAACGCTTCGACCTGGCGCTGCTGGTGGATTGCCTGGAGCATCTGCCCAAGCGTACGGGCCTGGAACTGCTCGGCGGGGTGCGCAACCTCAATGCCAACCGGGTTGCAGTGCTGGCCGACCTGGCCGCGTGTGGCTGGCAAGACACCGATTTTTTCGCCCTGGCCCTGTCGGCCAGCGAGAAATTCTGCCGGGGCGAGCAGGTCCTGAGCTTGTTCACCTATGATCTACATGACTACAAGCAGGTACCGGACTGGCTCAATGCCAAGTTCTGGGCCAATCCTGAAAATTTCGGCAAGTACTGGTGGTGATGATGAGTGTCTCGGTCTGCCCTTGCGGCAGTGGCAACCTGCTCGACGCCTGCTGCGGGCACTACCATGCCGGCACCCCGGCGCCGGATGCCCAGGCGTTGATGCGCTCACGCTACAGTGCCTATGTGCTGGGCCTGGTCGACTACCTGGTGGCTACCACCCTGCCGGCCCAGCAAGCCGGCCTGGACCGTGCCGCCATGGCCGCCTGGAGTGCCCAGAGCACCTGGCTGGGCCTGGAGGTGGAAGCGGCGGAAGTGCTGGGCGGCCAGCCTGAACATGCCTTCGTGACCTTCACCGCACGCTGGCACGACCAGGATGGCGACCACCAGCACCGCGAACGCTCGGCCTTCGTCCAGCATGCCGGGCATTGGTATTTCATCGACCCCACGGTCGGGCTCAAGGCCGGGCGCAACGATCCCTGCCCCTGCGCCAGCGGCCAGAAGTTCAAGAAGTGCTGCGCCAGCTACGTGGGTAGCTGAAGATGAGCGCCCCCGCCCGCCTGCTGCTCTGCCCGCTGCTCGCCTGGCTGGCCCTGCTGGCGGGCTGCTCCAGTTGGGGCGGCGATGACTGGCGCGAACCCGAGGTGCACCTGGTCGAGGTCGAGACGGTCAAGGCCAGGTTGCTGGAACAGGAATTCGTGCTGCACCTGCAGGTCGACAATCCCAATGACAGCCGTCTGTTCATCCGCAGCCTGTCCTATGCCATACGCCTCAACGACCTGTTGTTGGTGCAGGACGAAACCAGCCTGTGGCGCAGTGTTGGCGGGCATGCCCGGCGTACCTTCAAGATCACCGCGCGAACCAACCTGTGGCAGCACCTGAAACCATTGGCCAAGCTGCTCAAGAGCGGCCAGCCGCTGCATTACAGCCTGCAGGCCGAGCTGGCAACCGGCCTGCTCATGCATCGGGACCTGCACTTGTCGCGCAGTGGTGAGATAATCCCCGGCGATTACCACCCGGAGTAACCCTGCAATGTCCCAGCAACCCCACGTTCATGGCCCTGACTGCAATCACGACCATGATCACCACCACGATCATGGCCACGTCCACGGCCCGCACTGCAACCACGGCCACCAGGAGCCGGTACGCAACGCCCTGAAGGACGTTGGCCGTAACGACCCATGCCCGTGCGGTAGCCAGAAAAAGTTCAAGAAGTGCCACGGCGCCTGACCTGAACAGCACATGCGCGTCCCGGCACCGGGCCGCGCAGTGCGTAGCCGCTAGCCAGGAGCAGCACGATGCACAATGCCATGCAGATGGCATTGGTACCGTTCCAGCCGACCGAGCCCAGCAACAGCGACGGGCTGAATGCGCCAACGGTCGCGAACAGGGCGATGGCCAGGTCGTTCTTCCCCTGCATGTGCATGGCTGACGGACTGTTCTGCAGCGTTTGCATCAGCAACGCCCCGCCGCCCACGTAGGTCAGGTTCCAGCCAAGGCCGAGGGCTATCAACGACAAGGTCATCACCGCGTAACTGTGCGACCACATGTTCATTGCCGTGCAACCGATCAACAAGCCCAGGCCGGCGCAGATGGTGGACCTGATCCCGAGCCTGTGGATGATGGCGCCGGTGAAGAACGACGGAGCGAACATGGCAACCACATGCCATTGAATCGCCAGGCGCACATCGGAGAAGTCTTCATGCATGTGTTTCATGTGCATGGACGCCTGGATCATCAGCAGGTTCATGACCCCGTAACCCAGCGCGGCCACTGCCATGGCCACGGCCAGCACCGGGCTGAGCGGTTCGTTGGTTGCACCAGGCGGGTTCTTCGCCGGCTCCCGGGTCGCCCCTGCGGCATCGCCGGGCAGGCAGGCCGCGATCAGCAAGGACATCGCCGCCAGGCCGACAAAAGCGGCGTAACACAGCGCAAACAGCGGGTAGCCGCCAACATCGCGGAGCCACTCAGTGAGTGCCGGACCAATCACGGCGGCAATGACACCGCCTGCCACAACCAGAGAAAGCGCTTTGGGTTTCAGGCTCTGTGCCAGGTTGTCGGTAGCGGCAAAGCGGTTGAAGTTGGCGAACGCAATGTAGATACCCAACGCCGAGTGGCTGATCACCAGGATCGCGAAGTGCTGTTCCTGCACCGCCAGGTAGCCGCTGATGCCGGACACCGCCAAAGGTATCGAGCCCAGCATGAATGCCCGCTTGCGGCCGATACGGCTCATCACCCTGGAGGCCGGGTAAGTAGCCAGCATCATGCACAGGAACTGAAAGCCGTAGGGCACTGTGGACCAGGTGGCGGCAGGCGCGAGCGCTGCACCGACGATGGCGGCCATGGTCACCGACATGACTGCAGTGGTCAGGTTGATCGATTGCGCAGTGAAATACAGGTAGGTGCGCCGCGGAAGTGTGCTGGACATGGCTGTGCTCAAGGTAGATAGACGTTGTATCCGGCACGACGAAAACGGCCGACAAGTACATGGTGGCACCTACCACGCCTTGAAAGGCGAACAGTCGACGCACTTTCCGCTTACCTGTTAGGCTGTTTTTTCTAACAGCTGACGGACCTGACATGCGCTTGCCCCCCCTGCATGAACAGTTGAAACAGCGCCTCGAGGCAGGTGAATGGCTGCCCGGACAGCGCATGCCGTCCATTCGCAAGCTGACGGCGGCGGCCGATTCCAGCTACCACGATGTCGTTTCCAGTTATGCCCGACTGGTCAGCGAAGGGGTGCTGACCGCCATTCCTGGCCGCGGCTACTTTGTCGCCTGTAACAGCCTGCAACCGCGCGCGCCAGAAGCCAACCCGGTCGACACCCCGGCAAGCATGGCCAACGACCCATTGTTCAAGCTGCTGCAAGGTGGCCAGCACTACACCAAGCTCGGCAGTGGCTGGCTGCCGCCGGCCTGGCGTGACACCGAGCTGCTGGCCAAGGCGATACGGCGCACCGCGCGCCTGGAGCAGAGCTCGCTGGCGGAATATGGCGACATCCAGGGTTACCTGCCCATGCGCAGACAACTATGCATGCACCTGCAGCGCCTTACCCGTATCGAAGCCCGGCCCGACCAGCTGCTGACCACGCTGGGCGCCACGCAAGCACTGGACCTGGTTGCGCGGTTGCTGATCAAGCCAGGCGATCACGTGTTGGTCGACGAGCCCGGCAATGGCAACCTGATCAGGCTGATCCAGCTGGCCGGCGGCCAGGTACTCGGCGTGCGGCGCACTCAGGACGGGCCGGACGTGGAAGACATGAGAGCCCAGCTGGCCAGGCACAAGGTCAAGGCGTTCTTCTGCAACAGCAACTTTCATAACCCGACCGGCGGCAATATCAGCCCGCACATTGCCTTCAGCATCCTGCGCCTGGCGACGGAGCACGACTTTTTCGTGGTCGAGGATGACGTGTATGGCGACTTCGCGCCGGGCATGCGCCAGACCCTCGCCGAACTGGACAACTTCGAGCGGGTCATCTACATCGGCAGTTTCTCCAAGTGCCTGTCCGCGTCACTGCGCGTGGGCTATATCGCCTGTTCGGCGGCACTGATCGAACCCCTGACGCGCCTGAAGCTGCTGACCTGCGTTGCCGTGCCAGCGTTCTGCGAACGCTTCGTCAACACCATCCTGGCCGATGGCACCTATGCCCGACACATGAAAGACCTGCAGCAGCGCCTGATCAGGCAGCAGGCACAAACCCAGCAGTTGTTGCGGGCACGTGGCTGGCAGTTCGATGTAACACCACAAGGCGGAATGTTCCTGTGGGTCAATCACCCTGAGCTGGCCGACCTGCAGCCCTTCATGCACCGTCTGGAGCAACACAAGGTGATGTTGATTCCTGGCTCGGCCTTCGCCGTCAGCCGGGACTATCAAGGCCATGCACGCATCAATTGCACGCTTTTTTCCGACGCCGTGGCCATGCATTTCAAGGTTTGAGCCGGCGCTGGCAAATAAAGCGCCCAGGGACCTTGCACGGCGCCTGCGCGCTTACTACCTTAGCGCCTTTCCAAAATCGCCACGCCTTGCAGGAGCCCTTGTCATGGCCGCCCCCGCCTTTCCACCCTTCCGCCCGCGGTTCGTAACCGCTGCCACGCTGCTCGGCATGCTCGGGCTGGCCGGCTGCCAGACGGGCGGCTACCAGGGCAGCGTGCCACCGACCAGCGGCGTGCAGCCGCTCAAGGGCCTGGCGCAGAACGTCTCGGTACGGCGCAATGCCATGGGTGCCCCCCTGATCGAAAGCAGCAGCTTCCATGACGCGCTGTTCAGCCTGGGCTACGTGCATGCCGGCGACCGTATCGAGCAGATGGTCACCATGCGCCTGCTGGCGCAAGGCCGCCTGGCCGAACTGGCCGGCAGCGATGCGCTGGACATCGACCGGTTGATGCGCGCCGCCAACCTCAAGCAGAGCGCCGCCCAGCAGTACGCCGAAGCATCGCCACGGCTCAAGCGCTTTTTCGAGGTCTATGCACGCGGGGTCAACGCTTACCTGTTCCGCTACCGCGACAGGCTGCCGGCCGGCCTGGCCAGCAATGGCTATCGCCCCGAATACTGGAAGCCCGAGGATTCGGCGCTGATCTTCAGCCTGTACGCCTTCAGCCAGTCAGTGAATCTGCAAGAAGAACTGAGTGCCCTGGTCCTGGCGCAGAAGGCCGGCAGCGACAAGCTGGCCTGGCTGTTACCCGGTGCCCCGGACGAGCCGTTGGCCGAAGCCGAGGTGGACAAGCTCAAGGGCCTGAACCTGGCCAGCCAGTTGCCGGGGCTGTCGGCCCTGGCCGTCGCCAGCCAGAAGTTGGCCGACCTCGACCTGCTGGGTAGCCCGGGGTCGGCCAACCTGGCCCTGGCGCCGCAGCGCAGCCACAGTGGCAAGAGCCTGCTGGCCAGCGACAGCCGCGCCGCCTGGGCCCTGAGCCCGGTACAAATCCACACCGGCAGGTACCAGGTGGCCGGGCTGTCGTTGCCCGGCCTGCCGATCGTGCTGGCCGGTTACAACGGCAAGCTGGCCTGGAGCAGCAGCGCGGTCATGGCAGACAACCAGGATCTGTACCTGGAACAACTGCGTCATCAGAGCGACCAGGTGAGCTACCTGGCCGACGGCAAATGGCTACCGGCTCGCGCCCGTAGCGAAACCTTCTTCGTCCGCGGCCAGCGCCCGTTGCGCGAAGTGATGTACGAGACCCGCCACGGCACTCTGCTGGCCCAACCGGGCAACGCCAGCCTGGGCCTGGCGCTGAACCTGCCGCAGGTAAAGGGCGACCGCAGCCTGGATGCGCTGTTCGACCTGACCCGGGCGCAGAGCGTGGAACGCGCCTTTGACAATACCCGCGAGGTGGCGGCCACCGCGCTCAACTTCGTCTTCGCCGAACCCGAGCACATCGGCTGGCAAGTCAGTGGCCGCTACCCCAACCGCCGCGACGGCCAGGGCCTGCTGCCATCACCGGGCTGGGACGGGCGCTACGACTGGGACGGCTTTGCCGACCCGATGCTGCACCCTTACGACCAGGACCCACCTGCCGGCTGGATCGGCCACGCCAACCAGCGCAGCCTGCCGCGCGGCTATGGCATGCAACTGTCCAGCACCTGGTACTACCCCGAACGGGCCGAACGCCTGGCGCAGCTGGCCGGCAATGGCCGTCACGACAGCCGCAGCCTGATGGCCCTGCAGAACGATCAGGTCACCTTGCTGGCCGACAAGCTCAAGCAGATGTTCGACGCACCTGGCATGGCCCAGCCGCTGAAGCAGGCGATCGACGCCTTGCCCGCCGCACAGCGCGACAAGGCCCGCGACGCGCTGGCCCGGCTCAAGGCCTTCGATGGCCGCCTGAGCCCGGTGTCGGCCGATGCCGCACTGTACGAACTGTTCCTCCAGGAGGTGGCGCGCCAGACCTTCCTGGATGACCTTGGCCCGGAATCCGGTCCGGCCTGGCAAGCCTTCGTCAGCAACGCGCGGTTATCGTTCTCGGCACAGGCCGACCACCTGCTGGGGCGCGACGACAGCCCGTTCTGGGATGACCGCGCCACCCCGCAAAAAGAAGACAAGCCGGCCATTCTGGCACGCAGTCTGGCCAGCACCATCGATGCCGGCACCGCGCAATTGGGGGCCGACCGCCGCGCCTGGCAGTGGGGCAAGCTGCACCAGTACCGCTGGCCGGCACCGGCCTACCATGGCCTGGGCGATGCCATCAGCCGTGCGCCGCAACCTGCCGGTGGTGACTTCACGACCCTGGCCCTGACGCCGTACGCCTGGGGCAGCGACTTCGATACCCGTCTGCCGGCCTCGGCACGTATGATCGTCGACTTCGGCCAGGCCGAGCCGTTGCAGGTGCTGACCAGCAGCGGACAATCCGGCAACCCGGCCAGCACACATTACAGCGATGGGCTGGATGCCTGGTTCAAGGGGCACTTCATGAGCCTGCCACTGCAGCAGCAGAACTTCGGGCGGGCATATGGCAACCAGCGTTTGACATTGGTGCCTGGCCGCTAGTGGAGCGTTTCCTGCTTACCGGCGGCCGCCCAGCTACCTAGCATCCTCGGTGTCGCACTGTTCCCGGACAGCTGCGGCACACTTTCCATCAAGAGGATGATGAACATGGCTACAGAAACCCTGAAAATCGAAATTTCCTGGCCTGATACGCTCAAAGTGCCAGCTGGCGCTACCGTCAACGCACAACTTTGGGTGGGTACCGCAATCGCCGACTACCGCATGATCAGCGACGGTGATGCCTGCGCCCCTGCGGTTACTTCACCAGCTACCCTGGAAATCACTTATGACACCGAGGACCTGCTGCCGAACAGCGCCGATACCACCTGGGATCACTTCCGTGCTTCGCCCTACCTGATGCATGACGGCAAACGCCTGAACATCTCCCGCGGCGCCAAGATCAGTATCGAAGAAGCCAGAAAGTCGGGCTGGAAGATCGCTATTTCCTGACGCTGACCTGGCAGCCCTCCAGAGGGCTGCCTCACACATCGAACTTGCCGTGGCCCGCAACACTCTGAGCTAGCAAGCCCTATCCCAGACGTTGAGCCATGGACCTCATCATCGCCCGCCCCGAAGGCCTGTACTGCCCGCCCGGTGATTTCTACATCGACCCCTGGCGGCCCGTGGGCCGCGCTGTGATCACCCATGGCCACGGCGACCACGCCCGCATCGGCAATGGCCATTACCTGACCGCCAGCGCCGGCGCCGGCATCCTGCGCAGCCGCCTGGGCCAGGACATCAATTTGCAGACCCTGCCCTACGGCGAACGCCTGCTGCACCATGGTGTGACCCTGAGCCTGCACCCGGCCGGGCACGTGCTGGGCTCGGCACAAGTGCGCCTGGAATACCAGGGCGAAGTCTGGGTCGCCTCCGGCGACTACAAGGTCGAGCCCGATGCCACCTGCACCCCCTTCGAACCGGTACCCTGCCATACCTTCATCACCGAATCGACCTTCGGCCTGCCCATCTACCGTTGGCCCAGCCAAGGCGAGATCTTCGCCGCCATCAATGCCTGGTGGCGGGCCAACTGCGCACAGGGCAAAGCCAGCGTGCTGTTCTGCTATGCCTTCGGCAAGGCCCAGCGAATCCTCCACGGGCTGGACGCCAGCATCGGCCCGATACTCGTGCATGGCGCCGTCGAACCACTCAACCGGGTGTACCGTGACGCCGGCATCCGTCTGCCGGAAACCCGCTATGCCGGCGATATCCCGCGCAACGACCCACTGCTGCGCCAGGCGCTGGTCCTGGCACCGCCTTCCGCCAGTGGCAGCAGCTGGATGCGCCGTTTCGGCGATTACAGCGATGCTTTCGCCAGTGGCTGGATGCTGTTGCGCGGCACCCGCCGACGGCGCGGGGTAGATCGCGGCTTCGTGCTCTCGGACCATGCCGATTGGCCGGGGCTGCTCTGGGCCATCGGCCAGACCGGCGCGGAACGGGTGATGGTCACCCACGGGTCAGTCAATGTGCTGGTGCGCTACCTCAATGAACAAGGCCTCGATGCCCGCGCCTTCGCCACTGAATACGGCGAGGAGGACGACGCTGTCGCCACGGAGCCAGACGCATGAAAGCGTTCGCCGAGCTGTACCTGAGGCTGGATGCGACCACCTCCAGCGCCGCCAAGCTGCAGGCCTTGCGTGACTATTTCAGCACCGCCCCGGCTGCGGATGCCGCCTGGGCCGTGTACTTCCTGGCTGGTGGTCGCCCTCGCCAACTGGTGCCTACGCGGGTGCTGCGGGAGCTGGCCAGTGCGTTGGCGGGGCTCCCGGACTGGCTGTTCGAGGAAAGCTACCAAGCCGTTGGCGACCTGGCCGAAACCATTTCCCTGCTGGTGCCGGCAAGTCATCACGCGGGCGACGATGTCCTGGCCCATTGGGTCGAACACCATCTGCTGCCATTGCGCGGCCTGCCTGTCGAACAACTCCAGCAACGTCTGCCGCCATTGTGGGCACAGCTGGACCGCCCCAGCCTGATGCTGTGCCTGAAGCTCATCACTGGCAGCTTTCGCGTTGGCGTATCGAAGCTGCTGGTTACCCGTGCCCTGGCGCAACTGGCCGGGCTGGATGCCAAACGCGTGGCCCAGCGCCTGGTCGGCTACACCGATATCAGCCACCGCCCCACCGCCGCCAGCTACCAACAACTGGTCGCACCGGCATCAGACGATGAACATGGCCAGCGTGGCGGCCAGCCCTACCCGTTTTTTCTGGCTCACCCTCTGCAAGTACCGACCGAACAGTTCGATGCAGTGCTCGGCCCACCGAGCGACTGGCAGATCGAATGGAAGTGGGACGGCATCCGCGCCCAGGTGGTCAAACGCGACGGCCAGCTGTGGGTCTGGTCACGCGGCGAGGAACTGGTCACCGAGCGCTTTCCCGAGCTGCACAGCCTGGCGCAGACACTGCCCGACGGGGTCGTGCTCGATGGCGAGCTGCTGGTGTGGAAACCGGGCAACTCGGCGCCGGAGCTGGCGGTACAGCCCTTTGCCCTGTTGCAGCAGCGCCTGGGCCGCAAGACCTTGGGCAAGAAGCTGCTGGGCGATGCGCCGGTGGTACTGCAGGCCTACGACCTGCTGGAATGGCAAGGCGAGGACTGGCGCAGCCGGCCGCAGCACGCGCGCCGTCGGCAGCTGGAACGTGTGCTTGAGGAATACCCACTGGCCCCGGTGCTGCTCTCGCCGTTGCTCGAAGGCCCGGACTGGGCCGACCTTGCCCGCCAGCGCGAACAGTCACGCAGCCTGGGGGTGGAAGGCTTGATGCTGAAGCAGCGCGAAGCCTTGTATGGCGTGGGGCGGACCAAGGACATGGGAACCTGGTGGAAGTGGAAGATCGACCCGTTCAGCGTCGATGCGGTGCTGATCTATGCCCAGCGCGGCCATGGCCGGCGGGCCAGCCTGTACAGCGACTACACCTTCGCCGTGTGGGATGCACCGGCCGGCACCCCGGGGCGGGCGCTGGTACCTTTTGCCAAGGCCTATTCGGGGCTGAGTGACGAAGAGATGCGCAAGGTCGACGCCATCATCCGCAAGACCACGGTCGAAACCTTCGGGCCGGTCCGTAGCGTGACACCAACGCTGGTGTTCGAGTTGGGCTTCGAGGGAATAGCCCTGTCCAGAAGGCACAAGAGCGGCATTGCCGTGCGCTTCCCGCGGATGCTGCGCTGGCGGCTGGACAAGCCGGTTGAAGAGGCGGATGACCTGGCGACCCTGCAGGCACTGCTGGCTTGAGACAATTCGGAGCGCGCGGGCTGCTTCGCGTTCGTCCGACAGATACCGGATGAGGCACAGTCACGGAATCTATGCTTCTATCTGTGTGCCGACCCGTGTCGCAGACCGTTTTCGCCACGCAATCAGGACGACCATGCACCATTCAACCCACGACCTGCTCTCCCCCGTTCCGGGCATCACCCGCCAGTTGCACAGTTTCCACTTCGGCCCTCGCGGTGGCGGCAAGGTGTATATCCAGGCCTCGCTGCATGCCGACGAGTTGCCGGGTATGCTGGTGGCCTGGCATCTCAAGCGCCGCCTGGCTGAACTGGAACAGCAAGGCCGCCTGCAGCGCGAGATCATCCTGGTGCCGGTGGCCAACCCGGTCGGCCTGGAACAGGTGCTGCTGGACGCACCGCTGGGGCGTTTCGAACTGCAAAGCGGTGAGAACTTCAACCGCAACTTCGTCGACCTGTCGGACAACATCGGCGACCAGATCGAAGAACACCTGACCCAGGACCCGACCCATAACCTCGCCCTCATCCGCGAATACCTGCGCCGTGGCCTGGATGCGCACCCTGCGCGCACGCCGCTGCAAGCCCAACGCCTGATCCTCCAGCGCCTGGCCTGCGATGCCGATATGGTGCTGGACCTGCATTGCGACTTCGAAGCAGTGGAGCACCTGTACACCACGCCGGACGCCTGGGCGCAGATCGAACCCCTGGCCTGCTACCTGGGCGCGCAGGCCAGCCTGCTGGCCACCGACTCGGGCGGGCAGTCGTTCGATGAATGCTTCAGCCTGGTCTGGTGGCAGTTGCAGCAGCGCTTCGGCAAGCGCTTCCCGATTCCGCTAGGCTGCTGCTCGGTGACTGTCGAGTTGCGCGGCCAGGCCGATGTCAGCCATGACCTGGCCAGCAAGGACTGCCAGGCGATCCTCGACTTCCTGACCTATAGCGGGGTCATCGAAGGCGCCCACGCCGCCCTGCCCGCGTTGCGCAGCCCCGCTACCCCACTGGCCGCCGTCGAGCCCGTGATCGCCCCGTTGGGCGGGCTGCTGGTGTACCACGCCAAGCCTGGGCAAACCCTCGAGGCTGGCCAACTGATCGCCGAAGTCATCGACCCGCTCAGCGACCGCGTGACTGCCGTGCGCAACAATCAGCCCGGCCTGCTGTATGCGCGCAGCGTACGGCGCATGGCCACCGCCGGCATGGTCATCGCCCATGTGGCCGGTGAGCAGGTATGCCGCAGCGGCTACCTGCTGGCCAACTGATCAGGTAAAACCATTGCATCTGGCGGGTTGTCTGTAGAAACACAGCCCGCCAAGGACGCCATGCCGATGCCCGCCGCCACCGACCTCGCCAGTGCCTGGTTCGCCAAGCGTGGCTGGAAGCCGTTCGCTTTCCAGCGCCGTGTCTGGGCCGCCGTGGCGCGCGGCGAATCCGGCCTGCTGCATGCCAGTACCGGTGCCGGCAAGACCTACGCGGTATGGCTCGCCGCGCTGCGCGCCTTCAAGGCCGAAACCCAGGGTCGTCAGGCTGCACCATTGCAGGTGCTGTGGGTTACGCCGATGCGTGCCCTGGCGGCTGACACCGCCCGCGCCCTGCAGGCGCCACTGGACGAGCTCGGGCTGCCCTGGAGCGTGGGCGTGCGCAGCGGCGATACCGGCAGTGCCGAACGTGCCCGACAAGCGCGGCGCCTGCCCAGCGCGCTGGTTACGACCCCCGAAAGCCTGACCCTGCTGCTGACCCGGGCACAGGCCCGCGACGATTTCGCCACGCTGCGCCTGGTGGTGGTGGACGAATGGCACGAACTGCTGGGCAACAAGCGCGGGGTACAACTGCAACTGGCCCTGGCCCGCCTGCGCCACTGGCAGCCTGGCCTGCCTACCTGGGGCCTGTCCGCCACCCTCGGTAACCTTCAGCATGCGTTGGATGTGTTGCTGCCCCAGGGCGGCCTGCTGGTACAAGGCAGGCAAGACAAGCCGCTGCTGGTCGATACCCTGCTGCCAGCAGCCATCGAGCGCTTCCCCTGGGCTGGGCACATGGGCCTGAAGATGCGTGATCAGGTCTGCCAGGAGATCGATGCCAGCAACAGCTGCCTGGTATTCACCAACACCCGGGCACAGGCTGAACTGTGGTACCAGGCCCTGCTCGACGCACGCCCCGACTGGGCCGGGTTGGTCGCCCTGCACCACGCTTCACTGGCTCGGGAGACCCGTGACTGGGTGGAGCGCAGCCTCAAGCAGGGCAGCCTGAAAGCGGTAGTCTGCACCTCCAGCCTGGACCTGGGCGTGGACTTTCTACCAGTGGAGCGGGTGCTGCAGATCGGCTCAGCCAAGGGCATCGCCCGGCTGATGCAGCGGGCCGGGCGTTCCGGTCACGCGCCAGGGCGGCGCTCGCGAGTTACCTTGGTGCCCACCCACAGCCTGGAGCTGGTGGAGGCTGCCGCCGCCAGGCAGGCCCTGGCCGCCGGGCACATCGAGGCCCGTCATTCGCCACGCCTGTGCATGGACGTGCTGGTGCAGCACCTGGTCAGCATGGCCCTGGGCAGTGGTTTTCACGCCGAACTGCTGCTCGAGGAAGTGCGCAGCACCTGGGCCTTTCGCCAGTTGCGCGACAGCCAGTGGCAATGGGCGCTGGACTTCGTCTGCCATGGCGGCAGCTCGCTCAGCGCCTACCCCGACTACCAGCGGGTCGAGCGCCAGGCCGACGGCATTTACCGGGTCGCCAGCGAACGCTTGGCGCGCCGCCACCGCATGAGCATCGGCACCATCGTCAGCGACGCCAGCCTGCAACTCAAGTACTGGAGCAAGGGCGGTGGGGGCAAAGCGCTGGGCAGTGTCGAAGAAGCCTTCATCGCCCGTTTGCGGCCCGGTGATACCTTGCTGTTCGCCGGGCGCGTGCTGGAACTGGTACGCGTGGAAAACATGACCGCCTACGTGCGCCGCAGCAGCGCACGCAAGGCGGCGGTTGCCCGCTGGAACGGCGGCCGCATGCCACTCTCCAGCGAACTGGCCGAGGCTCTGGTCGAGCAGTTGGATGCAGCAGCGCAAGGGCACTTCGAAGGCCCGGAGATGCGTGCAGCACGCCCGCTGCTGGCCTTGCAGGCGCAGTGGTCGGCGCTGCCTTGCACCGAAACCTTGCTGGCCGAAACCTTCAAATCCCGCCAGGGCTGGCATCTGTTTCTGTACCCGTTCGCCGGGCGCATGGCCAACCTTGGCCTGGCCAACCTGATTGCCTGGCGGGTGAGCCGCGTGCAGCCGCTGTCGGTCTCGATCGCTGTCAACGACTATGGCTTCGAACTGCTCAGCCCCGGCAACGTGGATTGGGCGACCCACCTGCCGCAGGCACTGGCTACAGAGCACCTGCTCGACGACGTGCTGGCCAGCCTCAACGCGGGTGAAATGGCATTGCGGCGTTTTCGCGAGATCGCCCAGATTGCCGGGCTGGTGTTTGGCGGCTATCCGGCAGCGCAGAAAAGCCTGCGACAGATTCAGGCGTCCAGTGGCCTGTTCTACGAGGTCTTTCGCAAGCATGACGCCGGCAACTTGCTGCTGGGCCAGGCGCGAGACGAAGTGTTGAATGAGGAACTGGAGATCGAGCGGCTGCATCGGCAACTGCTGAAAATGGAGCGCCTGCGGCTCGACCTGCGGCTGCTGCAACGGCCGGGGCCGTTGGCGTTTGCCTTGCTGGTGGAGGGCATGCGCGAAACCCTGAGCACCGAGAAACTGGCAGACCGGATTGCACGGATGGTCGCCGAACTGGAAAGCGCAGCGAGTAATACTCAATGACCGACCTATTGGCCATCGAACACTGTGGCCAGCAGCTCTGGCTGCTTTCCGACAAGGCCATCTACTGGCCGGCACGCCGCGCCCTGCTGGTCGCCGACGTGCACATCGGCAAGGCGGCAAGCTATCGCGCCCTGCACCAGCCGGTACCACGCGGTACCACTGCCGCGACGCTGGCCCGCCTGGATGCCCTGTTGGCCGCGCATGATTGCGAGCAACTGATCGTTCTGGGCGACTTCCTGCATGCACGCGCGGCGCGAGCGCCAGCGACGCTGGCCAGGCTGCAGGCCTGGCGCGAACGGCACAAGACCGTGAAGATCGTGCTGATACGCGGCAATCATGATCGCAGCGCCGGCGATCCACCCACTTCTCTTGGCATCGAGGTACTGGACGAACCCTGGCTTCTGGAACCCTTCGCGCTACAGCACGAACCGCATGCTCATCCAACACACCCAGTGCTGGCCGGCCATGTCCACCCGGTCTTGGTCCTGCGCGGCAAGGCGCGACAGCGCCTGCGCCTGCCGTGCTTCCTGGTCGATGGCCAGGTCAGCCTGCTGCCGGCGTTCGGCGAGTTCACCGGGGGTTGGGAAATTACGCCTACGGTTACCAGCCGCGTCTTCCTGGCCGGTGCAGGGCGCGTCTGGGCGCTTTAGCGGTTCAGGCGACAGGCGCCGGAGGCGGTTCGTCAGGCAGAGTCGGCTCGCCCGGTTCCATGGGCGGTGTTTCGCCCGGCTCCGGCGGCTGTGGCGTATCTGGATCAGGCTGGTGGGGCACGCCCCCCGCCTGCATCGGCAGCGGGTGCGCCAGCAGTGACCAGGACAACAACCCCACATGGTTGGGCTGCAGGACTGCCAGCTTGGCACTGATTGCGGGATGGAGTTTCATTGGCTGCTCCTGACAAGGCCGCTGCGCATCATGCGCATCGGCATTATCCCGTTGGAGTGCCAAAGGCGCGGGTAATTCCCCGCGCTTGTCGGCTCAGGTACGCGGCAGGGTGACGCCGCGCTGGCCCTGGTACTTCCCGCCACGGTCCTTGTACGAAACTTCGCATTCTTCGTCGGACTGCAGGAACAGCATCTGCGCCACCCCTTCGTTGGCGTAGATCTTGGCCGGCAACGTGGTGGTGTTGGAGAACTCCAGTGTCACGTGGCCTTCCCATTCGGGTTCGAGCGGGGTGACATTGACGATGATGCCGCAACGGGCGTAAGTGCTTTTACCCAGGCAGATGGTCAGCACGTCACGCGGAATGCGGAAGTACTCGACGGTGCGCGCCAGGGCGAAGGAGTTCGGCGGAATGATGCAGACGTCGCTCTTGATGTCGACGAAACTACCAGCGTCGAAGTTCTTTGGGTCGACGGTGGCCGAGTTGATGTTGGTGAACACCTTGAATTCATCGGCGCAGCGCACGTCGTAGCCGTAGCTGGAAACGCCGAAGGAAATTACCCGGTTGTCCTGCTCGCCGCGCACCTGGCGCTCGACGAACGGTTCGATCATGCCGTGTTCCTGCGCCATGCGGCGAATCCACTTGTCCGATTTGATGCTCATGGCGTGGGTGTCCTAGAAGAGTTGCGAGGAGAAAAACCAGACGCGCATCTTACCGGTCCCCGCGCCCAGGTTAAAGTTCCACGCCTCATCCCGCGCCGGGCGGGGGTTGCGCCGCCGTCGATCCGAATTCGCCTAAAGCACCTTCTGACCATTGGCAGGTGGCGGAAAGTGGGTTAAGGTGACGCCACTGTGCTGCACGTGACACCGAGAATCTCTAGTTTGATGCACGATCCTGATCGGCCCATCGCTGAATTTTCTGCTCTCTTTGCGCTCAGTCCCGGGCAGGGTTTTTCCTGACCGTTATCAAATTGTCCAAGGAGACAGAAAAATGTCCAACCGTCAATCCGGTGTTGTTAAGTGGTTCAACGATGAGAAAGGCTACGGCTTCATCACCCCTCAGTCGGGCGATGACCTGTTCGTGCACTTCAAAGCCATCCAAGCTGACGGCTTCAAAACCCTGAAAGAAGGCCAGGCTGTTACTTTCGTCGCTACCCGCGGCCAGAAAGGCATGCAGGCTGAAGAAGTTCAGATCGCCTAAGTCGATCGAAGCTTCCTGGCTTTCAAAAAAACCCGCCTTCCGGCGGGTTTTTTTATGCCTGGCCGAAAGACCGAGTCGCCTGCATCGCGGGCAAGCCCGCGAAGAGAGCGACACGATCTGACAGGTCAATCTTCGCTGATGGTAATGCTAGGCATCGCCGGCGCAGCAGCTTCCTGCAGCACGATCCGCGCGCCCACCTGGCGGGCCAGTTCCTGATAGATCATGGCGATCTGGCTTTCCGGCTCGGCGATCGCGGTCGGCTTGCCATTGTCGGCCTGTTCACGGATAAGCATCGACAGCGGCAACGAGGCCAGCAGGTCGACACCATACTGGCTCGCCAGCTTTTCGCCACCGCCTTCACCGAACAGGTGCTCGGCATGGCCGCAGTTCGAGCAGATGTGCACGGCCATGTTCTCCACCACCCCCAGGACCGGGATGTTGACCTTGCGGAACATCTCCACGCCCTTCCTGGCATCCAGCAAGGCCAGATCCTGCGGAGTAGTGACAATGACCGAGCCTGCCACCGGCACCTTCTGCGCCAGGGTCAGCTGGATATCACCGGTGCCCGGCGGCATGTCGATCACCAGGTAGTCGAGGTCGTCCCAGGCGGTCTGGGTCACCAGTTGCAGCAGCGCACCGGAAACCATCGGCCCCCGCCAGACCATCGGCGTGTTGTCGTCGGTGAGAAACGCCATGGACATCACTTCCACGCCATGGGCCTTGATCGGTACGAACCACTTCTGTTCACGGATCTGCGGGCGGGTGCCTTCGGCAATACCGAACATCACACCCTGGCTGGGGCCATAGATATCGGCATCGAGAATACCCACCCGCGCACCTTCGCGGGCCAAGGCCAGGGCCAGGTTGGCCGCGGTGGTCGACTTGCCCACTCCGCCCTTGCCCGAGGCCACGGCGATGATGTTCCTGACATTGGCCATGGCCGGCACCTGGGCCTGGGCCTTGTGTGCAGCGACCACACAATCGATCGACACCTGGGCATTGCTGACGCCTTCAAGGTTGCCGATGGCGGTCTGCAGCACCTGGGCCCAGCCGTTCTTGAACAGCCCTGCGGCATAACCCAGCTGCAACTGCACGCTGACCTGCCCGCCCTGGATATCGATAGCGCGCACGCAGCCGGCGCTGACCGGGTCCTGGTTCAGATAGGGGTCGGTGTACTGGCGAAGCACGCCTTCGACGGCGGCACGGGTGACGGCACTCATGGAGACTCCCATTGGCAAACTGAATGTAAAACAGGCGCCTATCCTAACCCGTCAATCGTCAGCAGATGTGCATGCGGGGTGAAATATCTTCGCCAGCCCTTTATAGTGGCCGATCAACCTCATTTTTACCCCGTCGCCAGATAAGTAGCCGAGCCACCATGTCCGAGCCACGTCAGATTCTCGTCACCAGCGCCTTGCCCTATGCCAACGGATCGATCCACCTTGGCCATATGCTCGAGTACATCCAGACAGACATGTGGGTCCGCTTCCAGAAGCTGCGTGGCAACCAGTGTATCTATGTGTGCGCCGACGATGCTCACGGTTCGGCCATCATGCTGCGCGCAGAGAAGGAAGGCATCACTCCGGAACAGCTGATCGCCAACGTCCAGGCCGAGCACAGCAGCGACTTCGCCGACTTCCTGGTGGACTTCGACAACTTCCACTCCACCCACAGCGAAGAGAACCGCGAGCTGTCGAGCCTGATCTACACGCGCCTGCGTGAAGCCGGGCACATCGCCACCCGCTCGGTGACCCAGTATTTCGACCCGGAAAAGGGCATGTTCCTCGCTGACCGGTTCATCAAGGGCACCTGCCCCAAGTGCGCCGCCGAAGACCAGTACGGCGACAACTGCGAAAAATGCGGCGCCACCTACGCGCCCACCGAGCTGAAGAACCCCAAGTCGGCCATCTCCGGCGCCACCCCGGTACTGCGCGATTCCCAGCACTTCTTCTTCAAGCTGCCGGACTTCCAGGCCATGCTGCAGCAGTGGACCCGCAGCGGCACGCTGCAGGACGCGGTGGCCAACAAGCTGGCCGAATGGCTGGACTCGGGCCTGCAGGAATGGGATATCTCCCGTGATGCGCCGTATTTCGGCTTCGAGATCCCGGGCGAGCCAGGCAAATACTTCTACGTATGGCTGGATGCGCCGATCGGCTACATGGCCAGCTTCAAGAACCTCTGCGCACGCCGCCCGGAGCTGGACTTCGATGCCTTCTGGAACGAGGGCTCCAAGGCCGAGCTGTACCACTTCATCGGCAAGGACATCGTCAACTTCCATGCCCTGTTCTGGCCGGCCATGCTCGAGGGCGCCGGCTTCCGCAAGCCGACTGCGGTCAACGTCCACGGCTACCTGACCGTGAACGGAGCCAAGATGTCCAAGTCGCGTGGCACCTTCATCAAGGCCCGCACCTACCTTGACCACCTGCAGCCCGAATACCTGCGTTACTACTACGCGGCCAAGCTGGGTCGTGGCGTCGATGACCTGGACCTGAACCTGGAAGACTTCGTGCAGAAGGTCAACTCGGACCTGGTCGGCAAGGTAGTCAACATCGCCAGCCGCTGCGCCGGTTTCATTCACAAGGGCAATGCAGGCGTGATGGTGGCCGGCGATGCCGCACCGGAGCTGAGCGAAGCCTTCCTGGCGGCCGCCCCATCAATCGCCGATGCCTATGAAGGGCGCGACTTCGGCCGTGCCATGCGCGAGATCATGGCACTGGCTGACCGCGCCAACGCCTGGATCGCCGACAAGGCACCATGGTCGCTGGCCAAACAGGAAGGCAAGCAGGACGAAGTACAGGCCATCTGTGCACAGGGCATCAACCTGTTCCGCCAGCTGGTCATTTTCCTCAAGCCGGTGCTGCCGCTGTTGGCTGCCGACGCCGAAGCCTTCCTCAATGTGGCCCCGCTGACCTGGAACGACCACCAGTCGCGTCTGGAGAATCACCAGCTGAACCCGTTCAAAGCGCTGATGAGCCGCATCGAACCGGCCAAGGTCGAAGCCATGGTCGCCGCCAGCAAGGAAGACCTGCTGGCCGCCGAAGCCAAGGCCCCGGTTGGCAACGGCGAGCTGGCCAAGGACCCGTTGTCGGCAGAAATCGAGTTCGATACCTTCGCGGCCGTCGACCTGCGCGTAGCACTGATCGTCAAGGCCGAAGCCGTGCCGGGTGCCGACAAGCTGCTGCAACTGACCCTGGACATCGGCGACGAGTGCCGCAACGTGTTCTCGGGCATCAAGTCGGCCTACCCTGACCCGTCCAAGCTGGAGGGTCGCCTGACCATGATGGTGGCCAACCTCAAGCCGCGGAAGATGCGCTTTGGGGTATCCGAGGGCATGGTCATGGCGGCCGGCCCTGGCGGGGAAGAGATCTACCTGCTGAGCCCGGACAGCGGTGCCAAGCCCGGCCAGCGCATCAAGTAACTGACCTGCGGGGCGGCTTTGCGGCCCCGCAGGGCTCCCCCCGCCCCGGACAATCGCCACGATTCCCGCTATCGTCATTGCATGAGCGATTACCTTCTGGTCCTGATCAGTGCGGCGCTGGTCAATCACCTGTGCCTGTCGCAAACGCCGGGCCCCGGGCTGCACCTGCATGTGCATGGCTTTGCCTGCGCGCTGTGCATCGCACTGGGTGCGATCGGCGCAAAGCTGGCGATGCCCCTGCTGGCCGAAGGTCTTGAGCTGTTCCTGCTGCTGCCCTGGCTGGCACTGCTCGCCTGGGGTGTGCCGTGGCTGCTGACACGCTGGCAACCCAGCTGGCCAGTGGCGCAACTTCCAGCGCTGCTACTGAGCAACGCGGCGGTGCTCGGGTTGGCCCTGCAACAGGCAAGCGACCAATACACAGGGTTTGCCACCTTGCGGCAAGGGCTGCTGGCTGGCGGCAGCTTCTGGCTGGCGCTCGCCTTGTTCGCCGATTTGCGCCAGCGCTGCACCCATGCCGACATCCCCGGGGTGCTGCGCGGCCTGCCGATCGAGTTGCTCGGTGCCGGGGTGATGGCCATGGCATTTTCCGGCCTCAACGGGTTGTTCAGCCAATGAGCGCCAAGCCCGACCCGCGGCTGCGCACCAGCATGGGCCTGGTGTTGCTGGCCTGCGTACCCGGCTTGCTGGTGCTGTCATGGCTACACGGCTGGGGATTACTGCTGAACCTGGTGCTGTGCGCCAGTGCTGCAATGCTGTGCGAAGCACTGCTGCTGCGGTTACGCGGGCAACCGCCGAGCCCCGTGCTGAACGACGGCAGCGCGCTGGTGACCGCCGTGCTGCTGGCCGCCGCCCTGCCCACTCTGGCGCCGTGGTGGCTACCGGTGGCCGCCGCCAGCATTGCCATCGGTATCGGCAAGCAGGCCTTCGGCGGAGTGGGACGCAACCTGTTCAACCCGGCCATGGTCGGTTATGCCTTCGTGCTGCTGAGCTTCCCGCTGCAGATGAACCATTGGCCGGGGCCTGCACCCGGCCTGCTCGACAGCCTGCAACAAGTCTTCGCCGGCGGCGACCAGATCGATGCCTGGGCCCGGCCGACACTGCTCGACGGCCTGCGCCACAACCGCAGCCTGACCATCGATGAGCTGTTCGCCAGCCACCCGGGCTTTGGCAGCATCGGCGGGCAGGGCAGCGAATGGGTGAACCTGGCGTTCCTGCTTGGCGGCCTGTTCCTGCTGCAGCGCAGGGTGATCAGCTGGCATGCGCCGACTGGCTTGCTGGCAGGCCTGTTGCTGTTCAGCCTGCTGGGCTGGAACGGATCGGGCTCGGACTCCAACGGCTCGCCCTTGCTGCACCTGTTTTCCGGCTCGACCATGATGGCCGCATTCTTCATTGCCACCGAACCGGTCTCCGGCCCCCGGCATGAGCGGGCCAGGCTGCTGTTCGGCGTAGGGGCGGGCTTGCTGATCTACCTGATCCGCACCTGGGGCAGCTATCCGGATGGCACGGCGTTCGCCATCCTGCTGATGAACCTTCTGGCGCCGGGGCTCGAGCGCCTGGCGGCGCAGCGCCAGCAGGTTGCCCGATGAATCGCCTGGTTCGCGATACAGCGCTGTTGCTGGTGATTGCGGCACTGGCCGTGTCGGCTACTCTGGCCTGGCGGCACTGGACCCGCCCGGCCATCGCCGATGCCGCAAAACAACTGCAAAGCCGTCAGCGGCTGGCAGTGCTGCCCGACGGCAGCTACGACAACCAGCCACTCGACGATCCGCTGCCCAGGCCCGCCGCACAGCGACCGAACAGCCGCATCGTAGCCGCTTACCGGGCGACACTGGCAGGGAAACCGGCCGCCATCATTCTGGTTACCCAGGCCCAGGGCTATGCCGGCCCGATCGCGCTGAGCGTCGCCATTGCCAAAGACGGTCGACTGATCGGCAGCCAGGTAATCGATCAACAGGAAAGCCCCGGGCTGGGGGCACGCCTGGGTGATCCACAGGTGAACTGGTTAGGGCAATTTGCCAATCGACAGCTGGGCGACCACTGGGCGCTGAAACGTGACCAGGGCGACTTCGACCAGTTGGCCGGCGCCACCGTGACCTCACGTGCCGTGATCAGCGCACTGCAAGAGGCGCTCAGTTATTTCGACGAGCAGCGCAGCGTGCTGCTGGAGGGCACCCTGCATGAATAGGTTTTATCTGCTTGGCGCAAGCCTGGTGCCGCTGTTGGGCGCCACCCGGACCCTGAGCGAAGGCGCTACCATTGGCGTGTGCGCGGTGCTGATGAGCGGCCTGCACCAGTTGCTGCTGGCGCCTCTACGCCACAGGCTTGCCACTTGGGCGCTCACACTGGCCAGCCTGCTGCTGCTGGCGGCGCTGGCCAGCTGCCTGCAACTGGCTCTGCTTGCCTGGCTGCTACCACTGGCGCTCGCCCTCGGCCACTACCCCGCGTTGCTATGCCTGCAATGCCTGGCCACTGACCACTTGCTACCCAACCAGGGGCGCTGGCGGCTGCTTGCCAGGTACCTTGGCGCACTGCTTGCCAGCTGCCTGTTGCTCGGCGCCAGCCGGCAATGGCTAGCCGAGATTGCCGGCCTGCACCTGGCCAGCCTGGCCCCCGGCGCCCTGATACTGCTCGGACTGCTGTGGGCCTTGTACAATCGCCTGCGTACAGGCCCTGCCCACCCACGTCGTCAAGGAACAACCTGATTTCATGAATGCCGCCAAACGCCTGGAGATCTTTCGCAGGTTGCACGAAGACAACCCCGAGCCGAAGACCGAACTGGCCTACACTACCCCGTTCGAACTGCTGGTCGCCGTGACCCTGTCCGCGCAAGCCACCGACGTGGGCGTCAACAAGGCTACCGCTCGCCTGTTTCCGGTCGCCAACACTCCCGAAGCCATCCATGCCCTGGGTGTCGAAGGCCTGAGCGAGTACATCAAGACCATCGGCCTGTATAACAGCAAGGCGAAAAACGTCATCGAGGCCTGTCGGCTGCTGATCGAGCGCCACGGCGGCCAGGTACCGCAGACCCGCGAAGCGCTGGAGGCACTGCCTGGCGTAGGCCGCAAAACCGCCAACGTGGTGCTGAACACCGCGTTTCGCCAACCGACCATGGCGGTGGATACCCATATCTTCCGGGTCAGCAACCGCACAGGCATCGCGCCGGGCAAGACCGTGCTGGAAGTGGAAAAAAAGCTGATCAAGTTCGTCCCCAGGGAGTACCTGCTCGACGCCCACCACTGGCTGATCCTGCACGGGCGCTATGTGTGCCAGGCCCGTAAGCCACGCTGCGGCAGCTGCCGGATCGAAGATCTGTGCGAGTACAAGCACAAGACTTCAGACGATTGAGTCAATAGGCAAAAACCACCTGAAGCGATTGAAAAAATCTTTTTTACCAGCGTCTGCTTTCTGGTTATAAGGACGGCCAATGGCCCCTTGGCTTGGAGCGACTCATGAGTAGCGATAAAGACGACCTGTCGATCGAAGATGATTTTGTTGCCGCAGAGGATGAAGCGGAGCCCCCTGTGGAAAGCGCAAAGACCAACCTCAGCAAACGCCGCACCATTGACAACATGCTGGAAGAAAGGCGCCTGCAGAAACAACTGGCCGATTTCGACTACGACCTGTAGGCGCATGGCCCGCAGCGCTGGCAAAGCCTCCGGGGCGGAGGCTTTACGGCCTGCCGGTCAGCTCAACCCCTGACGTTGCGCCAGCTCGATCAGGTCGACCAGCGACCGCGCATTGAGCTTGAGCAACAGGCGTGATTTGTAGGTACTGACCGTCTTGTTGCTGAGGAACATGCTGTCGGCAATTTCCTTGTTCGAACGCCCTCTCGCCAACTGTTGCAACACTGTCATCTCGCGTGCCGAGAGGCGGTTGACCATATCCGTCTCGCTTCCCCCGCCCTTGCCACGTGAAACATGCAGGGCCTGGTTGGGGAAGTAGCTGTAGCCCGACAATACGGCCTTGATGGCGCTCAGCAGTTCCGTGAGTTCCTGCTGCTTGCACACATACCCTGCCGCCCCTGCCTGCATGCAACGCATAGAGAAATTGCCAGGCGCCTGCGACGTCAGTACCAGCACCTTGCTGCCGGGGCTGAAGGTGGTCATGCGGGCAATCACCTCCAGGCCGTCCAGTTTCGGAATACCGATATCCAGCACCACGATATCCGGCAGGTGCTGCCGTGTCAGTTGCAACGCTGCCACGCCGTTGTCGGTTTCCGCCACGACGTCATAACCATGCCGCTCCATCAGCATGCGCACGGCCAGGCGTATGACCGGATGATCATCCACGATAAGCACTTTATTCATGCGATATCCATTCATTGTTCTGCTTTGGCACGCCACGATAACCGACAGAACACCTGATGGCGCGAGGATTTGCCGAAGAAACAGATGAACAGATGAAACCTACAACACTTACAGAAATTTCTTACACATAACTACTACGCCTGTAACAACAAACTTCCTTAAAAAGGCGTAACGGTATTGCCCGTTTTTCCATGCGCCCCGTTCCAGGCCACTCTTTCCCTTGAAAAGCTTCAGCAAAGGCCTGCTGAACATACTCGCCACAGCGCGGGACAGCGTTGATTCCCCGCCCGGGAAACAGTCCAGTCTTTAGTTGAGCGACACAGTAAGACAACAATGGGGAAAACGCCGGAGACAGCCCTCATGCCCGAAAGACAACCTGTCGCCCCGCTGACGATCATTGCCATCTTCGCGGGGATCATCGAATCCTCCGCACTTGCTACCTTGCCGTTTCTCAGCGAAGCCAGCCAGAATCTCTACACCTGGTTTCTGGTGGGGTTTCCATTCTTTCTGACAGCGCTGTTCTTCCTGACACTCAACTTCAATTACAAGTCGTTCTACCGCCCATCGTCGGATAAAACGGCAAGCGACATGCCGCCTACGCCAGATACCAGGACGCTACCAAGCACACCTCGCGAAATCAGCGAGGCCGTCCATGCCGAGCCAGTCACGATCATGTTCTCCGGGCCCGATGCCTGTCAGTTGATGGAACAGCAACTTCGGCTTGTTCTTGCCCATCCCGTGCAAACACCCAAGACATGGCGCCTCTGCAACCTGGACAAACGCCAATGTGCCCAATTGTCGGTCAGCCCATTGGAAGAAGATGCGGTACCCCGAGGCGACTGAGGGTTTCAGGCCTCCATCAGGCCCAAAAAAAAACCCCGGCCAGGCCGGGGTTTTCATGGCATGCGCCAGCAATCAGAGCAGCGAACGGCCCTTGTTGGCGGCAATGCGCATACGCAGTGCGTTGAGCTTGATGAAGCCAGCAGCGTCCGCCTGGTTGTAGGCGCCGCCATCTTCCTCGAAGGTAGCGATGTTGGCATCGAACAGCGAGTCGTCCGACTTGCGGCCGACCACGGTGACATTGCCCTTGTACAGCTTCAGGCGCACCACGCCGTTCACGTTGACCTGCGAAGCGTCGATCATCTGCTGCAGCATCAGACGCTCCGGGCTCCACCAGTAGCCGGTGTAGATCAGGCTGGCGTACTTCGGCATCAGCTCATCCTTGAGGTGAGCGACTTCACGGTCCAGGGTGATCGACTCGATGGCACGGTGAGCCTTGAGCATGATGGTGCCGCCAGGGGTTTCGTAGCAACCACGCGACTTCATGCCGACGTAACGGTTCTCGACGATGTCGAGGCGGCCGATGCCGTTGGCACCACCAATACGGTTCAGGTCGGCCAGCACGGTAGCCGGGGTTTTCTCGACACCGTCGATGGCAACGATGTCACCGTTGCGGTAGGTCAGCTCGATGTAGGTCGCCTGGTCCGGGGCATTCTCAGGCGAGACGCTCCAGCGCCACATGTCTTCTTCGTGCTCGGTCCAGGTATCTTCCAGGACACCGCCTTCGTAGGAGATGTGCAGCAGGTTGGCGTCCATCGAGTACGGCGATTTCTTCTTGCCGTGACGTTCGATCGGAATACCGTGCTTCTCGGCATAGTCCATCAGCTTTTCGCGGGACAGCAGGTCCCACTCACGCCATGGGGCGATGACCTTGACACCTGGTTTCAGGGCGTAGGCACCCAGCTCGAAACGCACCTGGTCGTTACCCTTGCCGGTTGCGCCGTGGGAAATGGCGTCAGCACCGGTTTCGTTGGCAATTTCGATCAGGCGCTTGGCGATCAGCGGACGTGCGATGGAGGTACCCAGCAGGTACTCGCCTTCGTAGACGGTGTTGGCGCGGAACATCGGGAACACGAAATCGCGCACGAACTCTTCGCGCAGGTCGTCGATGTAGATCTCTTTAACGCCCATTGCCTGGGCCTTGGCGCGAGCCGGCTCGACCTCTTCGCCTTGACCCAGGTCAGCGGTGAAGGTCACCACTTCGCAGTTGTAGGTATCCTGCAGCCATTTGAGAATCACCGAAGTATCAAGGCCGCCGGAATACGCCAGTACGACCTTTTTTACGTCCGCCATGCCATCACTCCACGGGTTGTACGGAAAGGCGTTGATTCTAACGGCGTTGCAGATAAATTTACAGTGGGGCGACAGCTTCTGACGACAAAGCGACAGGAACTGTCGGAAGGGCGACGGGTATGCGATGGGAATCAGATCAGGGGTGCAGGATAGATGCCCAAGACGGTATCAGAACCCTGAAGCGCAAGGGTCAAAACAGGATCAGGGTGCCAAGGTGCATGCCTTGCCATGGTCAGCGCCGGCATGCCCTCCGGCGGCCAATCCGACCTCAGGGCGCCTTCGTCGCCGGCGCCCCCGAAACCGGCGCAGTAGCAGCCGGACTGGCTGGAGCCGGCGCCGCCTGCTCAACCACCTTTTCCGCTGGTTTCTCAACCACCGCCACCTTGTCCAGCTCGATGTTCACCCGGCGATTCCGCGCCCGGTTCGCCGCGCTGTTGTTCTTCGCCAGCGGGTAGCGCTCGCCATGGAAGCGCACCACAATCTGCTCTTCCGGCACGCCATGAGCCTTGAGGTAATCGGCCACCGCCAGTGCGCGGCGGCGCGACATGTCGCGGTTGGTCAGGCGGTTACCGCTATTGTCCGAGTGGCCGTTGAGCTCGACATGGTTCACTGTCGGGTCGGCCTTCATGTAGTCGAGAATCACATCCAGCCGCGCCTTGGCCGATTGATCCAGTTCGAAACCGCCGCCAGGGAAGCCTACCTGGGTCTGGCGCACCTGGTCATAGTTCATCGGCAGCAACTTGCCGGCACAGGCCTGGTAGTCACTGTAGGCCTTGGCAAAACTGACCGGCAGCACCCGCACTTCCATCGGCCTGCCCGCCTCGCCGGCATAATTGCGCACCACGGTACTGCGGCCGTCGAGCAGGCCATTGATCAGCCGACTGGCCTGGCCCTGCGACGAGCTGAACAACACGCCAGTGCGGGCCATGCGCACGCTGCCCAGATTGATGTCGCTGCGCCCGGGTTGCCACGGTGCGGCGGCTGCCAGCAAGCTAGCAGTACCGGCGCCCAGTGCGTTGCTGTCCGAGCGCAGCTGGAACACCGGCTGCTCGCCGGCACGGCGGACGAACTCACCACTGCCAAAGCCGTCGATCGGCTGCACCAGCCGGCATTCGAACTGGTCACCCTCGACCTTCCAGGCAATATTCTCCATGCGCGTCTGGAAGGTCAGCGCGCCGGCCGGCAGACTGGCGAACAGGGTCAATAGGGCTAGGTAACGCTGGCGCACGGGCGGCTCCACAAATTCTGACGGCTTACCTGCAGGCTATCGGACACCAGCCGGAAAACTTGATAGCCGTGCTCCACCCAGGGTTTTCCGGTAGCATTGGGGCTTGAGTTCGACCCGCCTGGAATCCCCAATGTCCGATCGCCTGACCCTCCTGCGTCCCGACGACTGGCACATCCATCTGCGCGATGGTGCCGTCCTGCCCCACACCGTTGGCGACGTGGCGCGTACCTTCGCCCGTGCCATCATCATGCCCAACCTGGTTCCACCGGTTCGCAATGCCGCCGAGGCCGGCGCCTACCGCGAGCGCATCCTCGCCGCCCGGCCGGCCGGCAGCCGCTTCGAGCCGCTGATGGTGCTGTACCTCACCGACCGCACCAGCCCCGAGGACATCCGCGCGGCCAAGGCCAGCGGCTTCGTGTATGCCGCCAAGCTGTACCCGGCCGGTGCTACTACCAACTCCGACTCGGGCGTGACCAGCATCGACAATATCTTCCCGGCCCTCGAGGCGCTGGCAGAAGTCGGCATGCCACTGTTGGTGCACGGCGAAGTGACGCGCAGCGAGATCGACGTGTTCGACCGCGAGAAGCGCTTCATCGACGAGCACATGCGCCGTGTGGTCGAGCGCTTCCCGACACTGAAAGTGGTGTTCGAGCACATCACCACCAGCGATGCCGCCCAGTTCGTCAGCGAGGCCCCGGCCAACGTCGGCGCCACCATCACCGCGCAACACCTGCTGTACAACCGCAACCACATGCTGGTTGGCGGCATTCGCCCGCACTTCTACTGCCTGCCGATCCTCAAGCGCAACACCCACCAGGTGGCGCTGCTGGACGCGGCCACCAGCGGCAACCCGAAGTTCTTCCTGGGTACCGACTCGGCCCCGCACGCCCGCCACGCCAAGGAAGCCGCCTGCGGTTGCGCCGGTTGCTACACCGCCTACGCGGCCATCGAGATGTACGCCGAAGCGTTCGAGCAACGTAATGCGCTGGACAAGCTGGAAGGCTTCGCCAGCCTGCACGGCCCGGCCTTCTATGGCCTGCCGGCGAACACCGACACCATTACCCTGGTTCGCGAAGAATGGACCGCCCCGGACAGCCTGCCGTTTGGCGAGCAGACCGTAGTCCCGCTGCGCGCCGGCGAAAAACTGCGCTGGCGCCTGCTGGAGGAAAACGCGTGAGCGAAGACCTCTACGAAGACGACCTCGATACCCAGGGCGGCAGCGGTTCGCGTCACCCGATGGCCGAACGCTTCCGTGGCTACCTGCCAGTCGTGGTGGACGTTGAAACCGGTGGTTTCAACAGCGCCACCGACGCCCTGCTGGAAATTGCCGCAGTCACAATCGGCATGGACGAAAAGGGTTTCCTGTTCCCAGAGCACACCTACTTCCACCGTGTTGAGCCCTTTGAAGGCGCCAACATCGAGCCGGCCGCACTGGAGTTCACCGGCATCAAGCTGGATCACCCGCTGCGCATGGCGGTGAGCGAGGAGAGCGCGCTGACCGACATCTTCCGCGGCGTACGCAAGGCGCTCAAGGCCAATGGCTGCAAGCGGGCGATTCTGGTAGGCCATAACAGCAGCTTCGACCTTGGCTTCCTCAATGCAGCAGTGATGCGCAACGACCTCAAGCGCAACCCGTTCCACCCATTCTCCAGCTTCGACACCGCTACCCTGGCGGGCCTGGCCTATGGCCAGACCGTACTGGCGCGCGCCTGCCAGAGCGCCGACATCGACTTTGACGGGCGTGAGGCGCACTCGGCCCGTTATGACACCGAGAAGACCGCCGAGCTGTTCTGCGGCATCGTCAACCGCTGGAAGGAAATGGGCGGCTGGCGCGACTTCAACGATTGATCCGAGGTCGTATTCGCGGCCGGCCCTACGAAGAGGCCGGTACAGCACGGCAAAAAAAAACCGGCCACCAGGGCCGGTTTTTTCATGCGCGTGGCAATTACAGCTTGCCAGCGTTCTCGCTCAGGTAGGCAGCAACGCCTTCTGGCGAAGCGTTCATGCCTTTGTCGCCTTTCTTCCAGTTGGCAGGGCAGACTTCGCCGTGCTCTTCGTGGAACTGCAGGGCGTCGACCAGGCGCAGCAGCTCGTCCATGTTACGGCCCAGTGGCAGGTCGTTGATGATCTGCGAACGGACAACACCGTTGGTGTCGATCAGGAAGGCGCCACGGAAGGCCACGCCGCCTTCGGACTCGACGTCGTAGGCTTTGCAGATTTCGTGGGTCATGTCGGCAGCCAGGGTGTACTTGACCTGACCGATACCGCCGTTGTTGACCGGAGTGTTACGCCAGGCGTTGTGGGTGAAGTGCGAGTCGATCGAAACACCGATCACTTCAACGTTGCGCGCCTGGAAATCAGGGATGCGGTTGTCCAGGGCGATCAGCTCGGACGGGCAGACGAAGGTGAAGTCCAGCGGGTAGAAGAACACCAGGCCGTACTTGCCCTTGATGGCCGAAGCCAGGTTGAAGCTGTCGACGATCTCGCCATTGCCCAGCACGGCCGGAACGGTGAAATCGGGGGCTTTCTTACCAACGAGTACGCTCATTGTAATCTCCTGATGAGGGTGAAAAACCGTTTGCCGGGCCAGACAGGCTGCCCGACATCCAACAAAGGCCATCCATCATACACGGCTTCTGGTGACAGGCCGACTCCAACGACGAAGCAACCGCCGGTCGCTCAAGCATGGCCCTTCCAGAAAGTCTTTTGACAAGCATTCTCATTAACATTAAGCTCCACACCATCGAGCCCAGCAACGATGGTCAGCCTCTATGTATGTGTGTCTTTGTGTCGGCGTTACCGACGGACAGATCCGCGATGCGATCTATGAAGGATGCTGCAGTTACAAGGAAGTGCGCGCCGCGACCAACGTCGCCAGCCAGTGTGGCAAATGCGCCTGCGTGGCCAAGCAGGTTGTTCGCGAGACCCTGACCGAGCTTCAGGTCAGCCAGGCAGCCCTGCCCTACCCGGTAGAATTTACCGCCGCCTGAAACCCAGAATGCAAAGAACCGGACCTTGTGTCCGGTTTTTTTATGCCCGAATTTCAATAAGTTAGCGTTCCAACGCGGTTCACAAACATTCTTATTCCTATTAATTTTCATTTATTATTCAATAACTTAGGTTTGACACACCTGGGTATCAGGCTCAAACTTCAGGGTATTGGCACACTTCTACAGGGCAGGAACCCGACATGAAAGGCGACGTAAGCGTCATCCAGCATCTCAACAAGATCCTCGGAAACGAGCTGGTCGCGATCAACCAGTACTTCCTGCACGCGCGCATGTACGAAGATTGGGGCCTGAACAAACTCGGCAAGCACGAGTACAAGGAATCCATCGACGAGATGAAGCACGCTGACAAACTGATCAAGCGTATTCTCTTCCTCGAAGGCATCCCCAACGTCCAGGACCTGGGCAAGCTGCTGATCGGCGAGCACACCAAAGAAATGCTCGAATGCGACCTGAAGATCGAACAGAAAGGCCTGGTCGACCTCAAGGCAGCCATCGCCCACTGCGAAACCGCTGGCGACTTCGGCTCGCGTGACATCCTCGAAGACATCCTCGAAGCCGAGGAAGAACACATCGACTGGCTGGAAACCCAGCTGGGGCTCATCGACAAGGTCGGTATCGAAAACTACCTGCAGTCGCAGATGGGCGAAGAATAAATATCCGGCGCATGAAAAAACCCGCACTCAGCGGGTTTTTTCATGCTTGCCGGAAAATCAGGCTTCAGAAGCCTTGGCCTTGGCAGCCGCGTCCTTGATCAGGGCCTGCAGCTCGCCCTTCTCGAACATTTCCAGCATGATGTCGCTACCGCCAACCAGCTCACCGGCTACCCACAGCTGCGGGAAAGTCGGCCAGTTGGCATATTTTGGCAGGTTGGCGCGAATTTCCGGGTTCTGCAGGATGTCGACGTAGGCGAACTTCTCGCCACAACCCATCACGGCCTGCGATGCACGCGCAGAGAAGCCACACTGCGGGGCATTCGGCGAGCCTTTCATGTAAAGCAGAATGGTGTTGTTGGCAATCTGCTCTTTGATCGTTTCGATGATATCCATGTAGCACCTCGGCTGAACTTTCCGACGCGATCGTCGGCACGGTGAGGCATTGTAACGGAAAGCCGAGCAGCATGCTCGGCCTTACCGTTCCCTACGCGGCCTCGATCTGCACGGGTACGCCATTGAGCGCTGCATTGCCGGAAACCCGGTCACGCAGGTGCTCGTCGGTGAGGTCGTTTGCGCTCACGCCTGGTTGCGCCCGGGCTACCTGCAGCTGCACGCCATGCCGCGCATGGCCAAAGCCATGGGGCAGGCTGACTACACCCGGCATGATGTCGTCACAAGCCTGAACTTCAACCTCCAGCGTGCCAGTGCGCGAACGAATACGTACTCGCTGGCCATCCTGCAATTGCCGCTGCTGCAGGTCCTGTGGATGCATCAGCAGTTGATGGCGCGGCTTGCCCTTCACCAGGCGGTGGAAGTTGTGCATCCACGAGTTGTTGCTGCGCACGTGACGGCGGCCGATCAGCAGCAGTTCGCCCGCTGTCGGTGCGGGCTGTTGCGCCAGGCGATGCAGGTCATCCAGCAGCACAGGCGGTGCTGCTTCGACCGCCTTGCTGGTGGTCGCCAGGCGCGCTGCAAGGTTGGCACGCAACGGCCCCAGGTCCAGGCCATGCGGGTGCTGGTCCAGTGTTGCCAGCGAAAGCTGCCAGGGCGTCGCTTCGCCATAGGGCCCCTTGCGCAAAGCCAGGTCAATCAGCTGCGCCGGCGTCTGGGTCGGTTTCAATTCAAGCCCGGCGCGCCTGGCAAACGCCTGGGCCAGGCCGACGAAGATCTCCCAGTCGTGCAACGCCCCCTCCGGTTTTGCCAGGATTGCCCGGTTGAAACGGGTCACGTTGCGCACCGCCAGCAGATTGAACGTGGTGTCGTAATGATCGTTTTCCAGCGCCGAGGTGGAAGGCAGGATCAGATCGGCATGGCGGGTCGTCTCGTTGATGTACAGGTCGATGCAGAGCATGAACTCCAGCCCTTCAAGTGCCGCATCCAGCTGGCGGCCGTTAGGCGTGGACAGCACCGGGTTGCCGGCTACCGTCACCAGGGCGCGCACCTGCCCATCGCCGGGTGTCAGCATTTCTTCGGCCAGGGCTGCCACGGGCAACTCGCCGCCGTATTCGGGCAAGCCCGACACGCGACTCTGCCAGGCGTTGAAATGGCCACCGGAGGTGCTCGCCACCAGGTCGACGGCAGGCTCGGTGCACAACGCACCGCCTTCACGGTCGAGATTGCCGGTCACCAGGTTGATCAACTGCACCAGCCAATGACAGAGGGTGCCGAACGCCTGAGTCGAAACGCCCATGCGGCCGTAACACACCGCCTTGTCGGCCGCCGCGAAATCCCGAGCCAACTGGCGAATGTCTGCTGCGGCAATGCCACAGTGCGCGCTCATGGCCTCGGCATTGAACGGCGCGATCGCTTCGCGCACCTGCTGCAGGCCTGCGACCGGCAAATGCGAGCCGCGCGCCAGGCCTTCTTCGAACAGGGTGTTGAGCAAGCCACACAACAGCGCCGCGTCCCCGCCTGGGCGGATGAACAGATGGCTGTCGGCCATCGCTGCTGTTTCGCTGCGGCGCGGGTCCACCACAACCAGGCGCCCGCCCCGGGCTTGCAAGGCATTCAGGCGTTTTTCCACGTCCGGCACCGTCATGATGCTGCCATTGGAGGCCAACGGATTGCCGCCGAGGATCAGCATGAAGCTGGTATGGTCGATATCCGGGATCGGCAACAGCAGGCCATGGCCATAGATCAGATGGCTGACCAGGTGTTGCGGCAGTTGGTCAACCGAGGTGGCAGAGAAGCGGTTGCGGGTCTTCAGCAAGCCGAGGAAGTAATTGCTGTGGGTCATCAAACCGTAGTTGTGCACGCTCGGGTTGCCCTGGTAGACCGCAACGGCATTGCGCCCATGGGCCTGCTGGATCGCCCACAACCTGTCGGCGGCCAGGGCAAAGGCCTCGTCCCAGCCGATGGCGAGCCAACGGTCACCGACCCGCTTGTGCGGCTGGCGCAGGCGGTCGGGGTCGTTCTGGATATCCTGCAGGGCCACTGCCTTGGGGCAGACATGGCCACGGCTGAATGGATCCTGCGGGTCGCCCTTGATCGAATGGATCTGCGCCCGTTCGCCGTCGTCATGGCTGACTTCGATGTTCAGCCCGCAGATCGCCTCGCACAGGTGACAGGCACGGTGATGCAGGGTCTTGGTCATGGCCGCCTCTGCCTTGTTGTAATGGACGAACCCCGACTATGCGCCCGGGCGCGCGCCCCCGACCAGCGCACTTCGCGATATGAATCCACCGACATCAGGCACACGATTTGCGACAGCCATTTGCCAACCTGCCAGCAAGCCGTGTACAACCCTCTGTAGCAAATAAAAAACAGCACTGTCCGTCGGTCAATACACCCCTTGCAACACCCTTTGGCGCTGAGCTGCTGTTTCCCCTCTTGGCTTCAGGCGACATTTACTTATAGTATTGCGCCTTTCCCTATTTCGTCCGCCTCCGTGCGGCTTACGCCGCAGGTCACTCCCGTTGTCAAAAAAACCATACGGTCGACCTGCATACCGTTGCAGATAAGGTAGTCAATCATGAGCGCTAGGCACTTTCTCTCCCTGCTGGACTTCACCACCGACGAATTGCTCGGTGTGATCCGCCGCGGCATCGAGCTGAAGGACCTGCGCAAGCGAGGCGTGCTGTTCGAGCCCCTGAAGAACCGCGTACTGGGCATGATCTTCGAGAAATCCTCGACGCGTACCCGGGTGTCGTTCGAGGCCGGCATGATCCAGCTCGGCGGCCAGGCCATCTTCCTTTCACCGCGCGACACCCAGCTGGGCCGTGGCGAGCCGATCGCCGACAGCGCCATCGTGCTGTCGAGCATGCTCGACGTGGTCATGATTCGTACCCATGCCCACAGCACCCTCACCGAATTCGCCGCCAATTCGCGCGTGCCGGTGATCAACGCCCTGTCCGACGAATCGCACCCGTGCCAATTGCTGGCCGACATGCAGACGTTCCTCGAACAGCGCGGGTCGATCCAGGGCAAGACCGTGGCCTGGATCGGTGACGGCTTCAACATGTGCAACTCGTATATCGAGGCGGCCAGGCAGTTCGATTTCCAGCTGCGCATCGCCTGCCCGCAAGGTTACGAACCGGACCCGCGCTTCATGGCTATCGGCGGCGACCACGTGCAGATCGTCCGCGACCCGAAGGAAGCCGTGCGCGGCGCTCATCTGGTTACCACCGATGTCTGGACTTCGATGGGCCAGGAGGAGGAAACTGCACGGCGCCTGGCGCATTTCGCGCCCTACCAGGTCACCCGCGAACTGCTCGACCTGGCGGCACCTGACGCCCTGTTCATGCACTGCCTGCCAGCCCATCGTGGCGAGGAAATCAGCCATGACCTGCTCGACGACCCACGTTCGGTCGCCTGGGACCAGGCTGAAAACCGCCTGCATGCACAGAAGGCCCTTCTCGAATTCCTTGTCGAACCGGCTTACCACCACGCATGAGTCAACCCTTACTGCTCAACCTGCGCAACCTCGCCTGCGGCTATGGCGACCAGCGCATCGTCCAGAACCTCAACCTGCACCTTAACGCAGGCGACATCGGTTGCCTGCTGGGTTCCTCCGGTTGTGGCAAGACCACCACCCTGCGCGCGATCGCCGGTTTCGAGCCGGTGCACGAGGGCGAAATCCAGCTGGCCGGCGAGGTCATTTCCCGGGCCGGGTTCACACTGGCCCCGGAAAAACGCCGCATCGGCATGGTTTTCCAGGACTACGCGCTATTCCCGCACCTGACCGTGGCCCAGAACATTGCCTTCGGCATCGCCAAGCACCCACGCCAGGCCGAAGTCATCGAAGAGATGCTCGAGCTGGTCAAGCTGGGCGGCCTGGGCGGGCGCTATCCGCATGAACTGTCCGGTGGGCAACAACAACGGGTCGCACTGGCCCGTGCATTGGCGCCCGAGCCACAATTGCTACTGCTCGACGAGCCGTTCTCCAACCTCGATGTGGAATTGCGTCGGCGCCTGAGCCATGAAGTTCGCGACATCCTCAAGAGTCGTGGCACCAGCGCCATCCTGGTTACCCATGATCAAGAGGAAGCCTTTGCCGTCAGCGACCAGGTCGGCGTGTTCAAGGAAGGCCGCCTGGAGCAATGGGATACGCCGTACAACCTTTACCACGAGCCGCAGACGCCATTCGTGGCCAGTTTCATCGGCCAGGGGTATTTCATCCGTGGGCAGATGAGCAGCCACGAGGCGGTCAATACCGAACTGGGTGAGCTGCGTGGCAACCGAGCCTACATCATGGCTCCGGGCAGTTCGGTGGATGTCCTGCTGCGCCCTGACGATATCGTGCATGCACCAGGCAGCGCACTGCAGGCCAATATCATCGGCAAGAGTTTCCTGGGGGCGTCGACGCTCTACCGCCTGCAACTGCCCACCGGCAGCCAGCTCGAAGCGATCTTCCCCAGCCATAGCGACCACCAGGTCGGTGACGATGTGGGGATCGCGGTGAAGGCCGACCACCTGGTGCTGTTCCCGGTACCGGGCAGTGTGGCGGCGCAGTTGCCGCAGCAGGACAATGGTGTCCGCCGCTACAGTTCGGCGACCTGATTCGAATCCTCGGGGGCCGCTTTGCGGCCCATAGCGACACAAGGCCACTCCTCCAGGCGATCGCGCCCGCTATAAGAGCGGCCTGGTATCGTGATGGGCTGCGCAGCAGCCGCAAAATCTCAGCCCCGACCGATACCGGCAAACTTGCCCTGGGTATATTCGGCCAGTACCGCCGCCGCCAATTCCACTTCCAGCCCACGCCGCCCAGCACTGACATGGATGGTCGCAAACTGCTGCGCCGAGTCATCGATAAAGGTCCGCAGGCGCTTCTTCTGCCCCAACGGGCTGATGCCACCCACCAGATAGCCGGTGGCACGCTGTGCCACCGCCGGGTCGGCCATCTCGCACTTCTTCACCCCGGCGGCATGGGCCAGAGCCTTGAGGTCCAGGGTGCCGACCACGGGCACCACGGCCACCAGCAACTCGCCTTTCTCGCTGCTCGCCAGCAAGGTCTTGAACACCTGCTGCGGGTCGAGCCCGAGTTTTTCCGCCGCTTCCAGGCCGTAGGACGCCGACTTTGGGTCATGTTCGTAACTGTGCACACGGTGTTCCGCGCGGTGTTTCTTCAACAGGTCTAGGGCGGGGGTCATGCAGGGGCTCCGGTCGAGACGGCTCGGCGGCTACTTTAGGGCAATTCCCGCAGCGCAGCCAGCGTATGGCGAACGCGACCGTCTAGCACGGTGTCCGCACCTCAAACAAGCGGCCAAATCGTGACTTGCCGTTCACTTTCGACCTTTGACATCAGCGTTTCTTGTCTATATTTTTTCGTTTCTGAATAAGTGATGCACTTTTAAGGTGCGTTTCCCATATCGGCCCGGATTCAATGGGGATCGACTCCGGGCTTTGCTGTCGAGCGCCAAGCGCCTCACAACAAAACAAAAACGAGGTCATACATGACGACTGCTCTACGCCAACCCACGCTGTCCAGCCAATGCCTGGCCGAATTCCTCGGCACCGCCCTGCTCATCTTCTTCGGTACTGGCTGCGTCGCCGCGCTCAAGGTCGCGGGTGCCAGCTTCGGCCTATGGGAAATCAGTATCATCTGGGGCGTGGGCGTCAGCATGGCGATCTACCTCACCGCCGGCATTTCCGGCGCGCACCTGAACCCGGCGGTGAGCATCGCCCTCACCCTGTTCGCCGGTTTCGACAAGCGCAAACTGCCCTTCTACATGCTGGCCCAGGTTTGCGGCGCATTCTGTGGTGCGGCGCTGGTCTATAGCCTGTACAGCAACCTGTTCTTCGATTTCGAACAGGCCCATGCCATGTTGCGCGGTAGCGAAGCCAGCCTCGAACTGGCCTCGGTGTTCTCCACCTACCCGCACCCATCGCTGTCCACCGGCCAGGCGTTCCTCGTCGAAGTGATCATCACCGCCATCCTGATGGCCGTGATCATGGCCCTGACCGACGACAGCAACGGCCTGCCACGTGGTGCCATGGCTCCGCTGCTGATCGGCCTGCTGATCGCCGTCATCGGCAGTGCCATGGGCCCGCTGACCGGCTTCGCCATGAACCCGGCCCGCGATTTCGGGCCAAAACTCATGACGTTCCTGGCCGGTTGGGGCGAAATCGCCTTCACTGGCGGTCGGGACATGCCTTATTTCCTGGTTCCGGTGTTCGCACCAATACTCGGCGCCTGCGCGGGCGCCGCGGCCTATCGCGGCCTTATCGCCCGTAACCTGCCGATGGCAGCCGCCGTGAACCCTGAGACAAACGACAATCGCCAGGGCGATACTCAAGTCAATTGATGACGGCATCACGCCCCGCCCTGAACCCCTAATTGCGCAAGGCCTACGACCATGACAGACACCCAGGATAAGAACTACATCATCGCCCTGGACCAGGGTACCACCAGTTCGCGGGCCATCATTTTCGACCGCGACGCCAACGTGGTGGGTACCTCCCAGCGCGAGTTCGCCCAGCACTACCCGCAGGCAGGCTGGGTCGAACACGACCCGATGGAAATCTTCGCCACGCAGAGCGCGACCATGGTCGAGGCGCTGGCCCAAGCCGGCATCAGCCATGCCCAGGTGGCTGCGCTGGGCATCACCAACCAGCGCGAAACCACGGTCGTGTGGGACAAGGAAACCGGTCGCCCGGTATACAACGCCATTGTCTGGCAGTGCCGCCGCAGCACCGAGATCTGCGCCCAGCTCAAGCGCGACGGCCATGAGGACTACATCCGCCAAGCCACAGGCCTGGTCACCGACCCGTATTTCTCCGGCACCAAGCTCAAGTGGATCCTCGACAATGTCGAGGGTGCCCGCGAACGCGCCGAGCGCGGCGAGCTGTTGTTCGGCACCGTCGATACCTGGCTGATCTGGAAGTTCTCGGGCGGCAAGGTGCATGTCACCGACTACACCAACGCCTCGCGCACGCTGATGTTCAACATCCACAGCCTGCAATGGGACGACCGGCTGCTGGAGATCCTCGGCATTCCGCGGCAGATGCTGCCCGAGGTACGCCCGTCTTCGGAAGTATACGGCCACACCAAGAGCGGCATCGCGATTGCCGGTATCGCCGGCGATCAGCAATCGGCACTGTTTGGCCAGATGTGCGTAGAGCCGGGCCAGGCCAAGAATACCTATGGCACCGGCTGTTTCCTGCTGATGAATACCGGCAGCCAGGCAGTGAAGTCGTCCCATGGCCTGCTCACCACCATCGCCTGCGGCCCGCGCGGGGAAGTGGCCTATGCCCTTGAGGGCGCGGTGTTCAACGGTGGTTCCACCGTGCAGTGGCTGCGTGACGAGCTGAAAATCGTCAACGACGCACTGGACACCGAGTACTTCGCCAGCAAGGTCAAGGACAGCAACGGTGTATATCTGGTGCCAGCCTTCACCGGCCTGGGCGCACCGTACTGGGACCCGTATGCGCGTGGCGCACTGTTCGGCCTGACCCGTGGCGTGAAGGTGGATCACATCATCCGCGCCGCGCTGGAATCGATCGCCTACCAGACCCGCGACGTGCTTGACGCCATGCAGCAGGCCTGCGGCCAGCGCCTTTCCGAACTACGCGTGGACGGAGGCGCTGTGGCCAACAACTTCCTCATGCAGTTCCAGGCCGACATCCTTGGCACTTGCGTGGAACGCCCGAAAATGCGCGAAACCACCGCGTTGGGTGCGGCCTACCTGGCGGGCCTGGCCTGTGGTTTCTGGAGCGGCCTGGATGAGTTGCGCGACAAGGCGATCATCGAGCGTGAATTCAGCCCGCAGCTGGACGAAGTGCAGAAAGAGAAGCTGTATGCCGGCTGGAAAAAGGCGGTCGAGCGCACTCGCGACTGGGAAGACCACGAGGCTTGATTGCGCATCAAAGGGTGCCGCCGTCGCGGTCTCTGCAAGAGCGGCCTTGTGCCGCATTAGGGACGCGAAGCGGCCACACCCCTTCAGCTTCTGCTGGCAGGGCCGCTTTGCGGCCCTGTCGCGACCCAAGGCCGCCCCTATAGGCTACTGGTCGTAGTCCGCGTCCTACGGCATCATTGCAGCATTTGTCCGGCAGCCCCAAAGGACCGCCCATGAATCTGCCCCCCCGCCAGCAACAAATTCTCGAACTGGTGCGCGAGCGTGGTTACGTCAGTATCGAAGAAATGGCGCAGCTGTTCGTCGTCACTCCGCAGACTATCCGCCGTGATATCAATCAGCTTGCCGAGCTCAACCTGCTGCGCCGTTACCATGGCGGCGCGGCCTATGATTCGAGTATCGAGAACACCGCCTATGCGATGCGCGCCGACCAGATGCGCGACGAGAAGCAACGCATCGCCGAAGCCGTGGCCCGGCAGATCCCCGACCATGCCTCGCTGTTCATCAACATCGGCACCACCACCGAATCCATCGCCCGGGCGCTGCTCAACCACAACCACCTGAAAGTCATCACCAACAACCTGCATGTCGCCGCCATCCTTGCCGCCAAGGATGATTTCGAAGTGCTGGTGGCCGGGGGCACGGTGCGTCGCGACGGTGGCGTGGTTGGCCAGGCCAGTGTCGACTTCATCAACCAGTTCAAGGTCGACTTTGCCCTGGTAGGCATCAGCGGCATCGACGAAGACGGCAGCCTGCTCGACTTCGACTACCAGGAAGTGCGGGTCTCCCAGGCGATCATCGCCAATGCCCGCCAGGTGATCCTCGCCGCCGACTCCAGCAAGTTCGGGCGCAACGCCATGGTTCGCCTGGGCTCGATCAGCCTGGTCGATTGCCTGGTCACCGACCAGACACCTACCCCCGCCCTCACCCAGTTGCTCAACCAATACAAGATCCGCCTCGAGGTGGTCTGAGCCGCCAGCGGGCTGTGCAAGGGCCCGCCATTTTCGTAAATGTTCACTTCATTGTCATCTGATCAGTTTTTTCTATAAAGACTGACTGGCGACTGGCGTTCTATTGCGCTAGTATTTTCGAAAACGAACATCAATGTTCATATTCGATGTGAACAGCGCCCAGGAGGCCTTGCCCGTGTCCCAGCCCGTTTCGTCTCAGCCCCCACTCGCCGACTGCTATGACCTCGCCGTGATCGGTGGCGGCATCAATGGCGTGGGCATCGCTGCCGACGCCGCCGGGCGCGGCCTCAAGGTATTCCTCTGCGAAAAGGACGACCTGGCCCAGCACACCTCCTCGGCCAGCAGCAAATTGATCCACGGCGGCTTGCGCTACCTGGAACACTATGAATTCCGCCTGGTGCGTGAAGCGCTGGCCGAGCGCGAAGTGCTGCTGGCAAAGGCCCCGCACATCGTCAGGCCGATGCGTTTCGTGCTCCCCCACCGCCCACACTTGCGCCCGACCTGGATGATCCGCGCCGGCCTGTTCCTTTATGACCACCTGGGCAAGCGCAAGCGCCTGGGTGCATCGCGCAGCCTGCGCTTCGGCCCGGGCTACCCACTCAAGCCGGCCATCACCCGCGGTTTCGAGTATGCCGATTGCGCCGTCGATGACGCCCGCCTGGTAGTGCTGAACGCCATGGCTGCGCGCGAACGCGGCGCGCATATCCACACCCATACCCGCTGCTTGCGCGCCGAGCGCGTGGACGGCCTGTGGCAGGTACATCTGCAACACGCCGACGGCAGTCTGCAGAGCATTCGTGCCCGTGCCCTGGTCAACGCCGCAGGCCCATGGGTTGCCAGCTTCATCAAGGATGACCTGAAGCTCGAAGCCCCTTACGGCATCCGCCTGATCCAGGGCAGCCACATCATCGTGCCGCGCCTGTACGAAGGCGAACACGCCTATATTCTGCAGAACGAAGACCAGCGGATCGTGTTCTGCATTCCATATCTGGAACGCTTCACCCTGATCGGCACCACCGACCGCGAATACAGCGGCGACCCGGCCAAGGTGGCAATTACCGAACAAGAGACCGACTACCTGCTGAAAGTGGTCAACGAGCACTTCAATCATCAACTCGGTCGCAGCGATATCGTGCACAGTTACTCCGGCGTTCGCCCGCTGTGTAATGACGAATCTGACAACCCTTCGGCAGTGACCCGCGACTACACCCTGGCGTTGTCCGCCAGCGAAGGCCAGGCACCGTTACTGTCAGTGTTCGGCGGCAAGCTGACCACCTACCGCAAGTTGGCCGAATCGGCCATGGCCGAACTCAAGCCACATTTTCCGCAGATGCGTGGCAGCTGGACGGCCCATGCGCCGCTGCCGGGTGGTGAAAACATGACGAGCGTACAAGCGCTGGTGGATGCCGTACTGGCGCGCTGCGGCTGGCTGCCTGTAGACATTGCCAAACGCTGGGCACTTACCTATGGCTACCGCGTGTGGCAATTGCTCGACGGTGTGCATGGGCCGGAAGACTTGGGCCAGCCACTCGGCGGCGGGTTGTTCGGCCGCGAGGTGGAATACCTGTGCGATCAGGAGTGGGCGTGCGACGCCGACGATATCCTCTGGCGTCGCACCAAGCTGGGGCTGTTCACCAGCGCGAATGAACAGCAATTGCTTAAGGATTACCTGCAGCAGCGCGCGCAAAATCAGGCCCGCGTCCAGGCAGCCTGACGGTACATGCCTCGTGGCGCTCAGCTGCGAGGCAATCTCTCACGCGCCCAGGCTTCGGTGGTCAGGTTGCGCATCAACGCCAGCTCGTCTGCCTCATGCTCACGCATCAACGCCTGGGCACGCCGGACATAGTCGCCTTCCTGGCCAGCCACAGCCTGCATCTCAAGCACTTCCAGGCGCTCATGGAAGGGCGCAGCCAGGGCCTGGAAGCGCTCTGGATAGGTTTCGCGCAGGTAGTTCTGCCAGTAAGGACGCTCCACCAACGCATCGAGCATGGCCACCGGCGTGTCGGCCCTCAGTACATCCAGTTCCGCACGGCTCAGGTCGGCGAGGCTTACGTGGGCAAACGAGGCAAAATGCATCTGCTCCGCAGAGGCCGGCAGATCAAGGGCGGCAGCCAGGCGTGAGCGGTAATAGAGCCGCGTTTCGATTTCGTCGACCTCAACCAGGCGCTCCGCGCGCATGCGTTGCACATGGCGGGCAGCAATCTGGTCCAGCAGGTCCATACGGTGCAGTTGCCGGCCCAGGCGCAGGAAGCGGGCTTCCCGTGCCTCAACAGGGACGCCTTCGATTCCTTGGTAAGCCAGAATACCCACTTCCATCTGGTTGAGCATCAACAGCAAGCGGTCATCGCAACTGCGCGGGGCGTCGGCCTCAAGGAACAATTGCTCGCGCAAGGCTTCGTTGTACTTACAGGCGTCCAGGATATGCCAGACCCGCCGGCGATAATGGCGCGGATACGCTTCAAAATCCTCGCTCTCGGCAAAATCGGCAAGGAAACGGAACAGCCCTGCCGAACCCGGCTCCTCCTGCAAACGGTCCCATGTGGCTTCGCGGCGCGCACGCAGCGCTTCGTTGCGGCTGGCCACCCATTTGGCGCGCGTCTCGGCGTCCACCGCTTCATGGGCATACGACGCCCCATTCCTGGCCCGGGTTTCAGTGACGCCGCGGGCCTCGTCGAGAAACTGCACGCTGCTCTCGCTCAGCGGATTCTCATGCAGGTTGAGCCTTTGCAAACGCAGGCGCAAGCCGCGCATTTCCCGTTGCAGCTCGCTGATCCGGTTATCCCGAAGATCGATGTGCGCACGCAATGCGACACGCTGGTGAATCTGGCCGATATCAGCCTGCCCGGTGGCACGCAGACGCACCTCACGAATGTGCGGCAAAGCCGAGAGATCGGGCATGCCGTTGAGCGGGTTGTAGTTGAGGATCAAGGTATCCAGCAGGTGCAGCCCTGCCAGACGGCGGCTTCCGGCCTCATCCAGGGTAATCTGGTTGCTGCCCAGATCAACCCTTCTCAGCTGGGTAAGCCCTTCGATACCTTCAGGCACGCGGCTCAACCGGTTGCCGCTGAGATCAAGATCGACAACATTCGGGAACAGCCTGAGGAATGATGCATCGATGTTCTGCAGTTGCATGTTGCGCAGCACCAGCCTGCGCACATGCACGTAGTCGACCCCTGCGGGCAGGCTGGGCAACGCGTCGACATGCTCGCCGTCTATGGTCAGTTCATACTGGTCGTTAGCGTCTACCAGCTTGCGCCGCCAGCTACGGCGTAGCGTATCGGCGACGCGACGGCGGCGGATGGCGTCGATCGGCGTTTGCCAATCGGCCTGCCACTGGCGCAGCGTGTCGCGCAGTTGGGTGAGCTGGCGCTGCAGCACCTGATAGTGATCCCACAGGTTTTCACCGCGCTGGCGCACCGCATCCATGTACACATCCAGCTGCAGTTCGCTCAGGGTCGGGAAGATCTGGTGGATACCTCGCCGTATTGCCTGGCGGCTACTTTCACCTCCGCCGCTGAGCCGGTAGGCCAGGCGTCCATCGGCAAAGCGCCGTGGCGGACGCACGCCAGCGCCCTCCGGGACGAGGCCGATCAGCCTGACGGCTTGCTCACGCTCCTTCGCGACACTTTCTAGCAAGGCATCCCGTAATTGCGTCACTTGCAGATCGGCGCTGCCCAGAGCTGCCTTCTGGCCAGGCTCCAGAGTCTGCAACAACACTTGCAGCAAAGAGCCGGGATTGCCTGTCGGTTGGTCAGCCAGTGCATATGCCTGCTCATGCTTGATGATTACCCTTGTCTCGCTTGCAGCCTCGCCCTGGCTTGCGAACAACAACGGGCCTTCGCGGCTGGCCACACGCAATTCGACACGAACCGAACCAGGCCACGGCGCCTTGCGCTCGATCAGTCCCAGGATCAGCTTCTCGCCATCGGCATTAAGCAATGCCGGCAGCCGGATCCCCAGGCTGGCCCGGTCAAGCCGGCTGTCACGAACGTACCAGCGCGCGCGCTCTGCCATCCCAAGCGGTACCCTGGGCCCGGCAAGCAGTTGCTGCTGCAGGGACGAGCTGCTGTGGTCGATGATTTCCTGTGCGCCCCTGGGGGTCAAACCACTGAACACCGCCATCAATTTCGCTTGCCCAGTTGCAAGCGGCTCACGCATCTGCTGCAGCGCCTGCTCCAGCGCCTGACCACGCAGATCGGGTCGGCTTGCATGCAGCTCAAGACGCTCGTGCATGTCGAGCAATCGGGCTGGCACGGCCCCCCGCTCGAGGTTCAAGCGCCGCAACTGGTCGATATGCAGGCCCGTCGCATCCATCAGCACACGGGCCCTGGACGAGAGCAAATGGTCGAAATGGCCGCCCGGCAGGCCTTGGAGCAGCACCAACGGGTTGTCTTCGGCAGGCAGATAATGAGGGTTGTGCCTCAGCCTCACCGCGCCTTCCGGCACCACCTTCGGCTCCAGCGCATCCACCCATGGCACACGCTTGATGCCGTGAAGCAGCCCAGCGGTCGCACCTGCCAGCACCACGCCCTGGACTACGTTGAATACATGGTCCAATGCCCCCTGGCGATCACCCAGTCGCCAGTCCTGGTAGCCTTCGTATACCTCATCGAGCAATTGCACAGCGCTTACCGCCAGCAACAGCTCACCCAGCACTGGTGCAACGAAGGCCGCCAAGCCCAGAAGCTCCAGCCCTGCGGACTGCATGTCCTGCAAGCGCTTGTGCCTGCTCAAGCGGTCTTCTTCATCGGTAGGCACCGCGATGAATCGGGCATCGTCGTAGATTCTGGCTTGCACCTGAGCCTGGGCATGGCTGAATACCTCGCCGTCAACCGGCAGGTTGCGCCCATCCAGCTCCATCGGCTCTCCTGCCACGGCACGCGTCTGCGCACGCGACAGTGCCGCCTCGAAGCGCTGTCGCTCCCGGGCCCTGACGAAGCGGCGGATGAAGGCCTTGAATGGCTCTTTTTTCAGGCGTGTCGCCAGGTCGTCATAGAGCGCCTCCCACGAGTCGTAATGACGCAGGCTTTTCTCGGGGTCACCAGGTATCCAGACGATCACTTCATCGAGGGCCGCACCGGGCGCAGGTCGCCATTCCAGGGTAATGATCCCGACCATGCAACTGCCCAGCAGAAACAACTGGCGCGGAGTCAGCGTGCCGCCCTGGTAGGCTGGTAGCGGCGGTTGCTCCAGCGCTGGCAGCAGGCGCTGCAAGTCCCGCTCATCCAGCTGACCGTTGATCCTCCCCTCATACAGTGCGGTCTTCATCTGCGTGCGCAGGCTGTCCTGAAACAGCTGGTCGATCGCCTGGCGTGCCCGATTCGCCGGTTGACCGCGGCCGGCCTTGGGTTGCAGCACACGCTTGAGCAGTGCCTGGTAGCGCCCGCCGATGTCCAGCCGACGACTCAGTTGGACAAAGCGTTCGTAGGTCATGGGCAAGCGCGCCCTTTTGGCGTCGGTCAGATGCGCCTGGCGCAATAGCCAGGGTTCGGCCTCTTGCGCTTCGAAGTTGTGCATCGCCGATGCAAGCAGCGACTGGCGGGTGGTGTAGGTAATGCTCGGGCGGTGAAGCCGTTCCGCCGCCGAGGGGAGAGGAAACGCTTCAGTGACCACGGTGAACGCGTGCCGTGGATTGACATGGCCAAGCCCCGCCTCGACCAGGGCCGTTTCCAGCAACGGCGCGGCAAAGTCTTCGATGCTCGGTATGCGGCCCAACAGGTGATGCAGTTGGTCGGCAACCTGCTGCTGCGCACGCAAGGCCTTTCGGTAGGGTTCGAGATGGCGCGTCTCGGCTGCGTTCAGCCAGGTGGGCAACTGACGGGCTATCAAATGATCGACCGACGCAGACGGGAAAAGATCGGCAGATGGCATGGCGCTGACTCCTGGCTTTAAAAACTCGCAGGACATCACGCGCAGTAACGGCACCGGTGGTATTTATGGCTGGGCAGCGGCGCCAGGCCGTTCGTTCGGATTTCCGAACGAACAGAACGAGCCCGTTCGGAAAACCGGCGATTTTCCGTGACATGGAAATGTTCACGATCGAAGGACGCCCTGTAATCTTGCGGCCTTACGATCGATATCTGAGCTTGGCACGACTCATGCTCTACACTTGGTAGCCGAATGCACTCGCTTCTTGCTGTATTCGTTGAACGAAAGAGTCCGCCAACGGCTCCATAAAAAAAACAAACACGTCGAGGAAAATTTGATGCGCATCGTTCGTCAATTGCTGGGCGCCGCCATCGCGGCCGCTGTGATCGCTTCGCCAGCCATGGCCGAGGAGCTGACCGGCACCCTGAAGAAGATCAAGGAATCGGGCACCATCACCCTGGGCCACCGCGACTCCTCCATCCCGTTTTCCTATCTGGCCGGCAAGCCCGAGCCCGTGGGCTACTCGCATGACATCCAGCTGGCTGTCGTCGAAGCCCTGAAGAAACAACTGAACGTGCCCGAGCTCAAGGTACGCTACAACCTGGTCACCTCCCAGACTCGCATCCCGCTGGTGCAGAACGGCACCGTTGACCTGGAGTGCGGCTCCACCACCAACAACGTCGAACGCCAGCAGCAGGTCGGCTTCACGGTCGGTATCTTCGAAGTCGGCACGCGCCTGCTGACCAAGGTCAAGGACGGTCAGCCGGCCTACAAGGACTTCCCGGACCTGGCTGGCAAGAACGTGGTGACCACCGCCGGTACCACTTCCGAGCGCATCCTCAAGGCGATGAACGCCGACAAGCAAATGAAGATGAACGTGATTTCCGCCAAGGACCACGGTGAAGCCTTCAACATGCTCGAAAGCGGCCGCGCCGTGGCCTTCATGATGGACGACGCCCTGCTCGCCGGCGAAATGGCCAAGGCCCGCAAGCCGTCGGACTGGGTCATCACCGGTACCCCACAGTCGTACGAAATCTACGGCTGCATGGTGCGCAAGGATGACGCCGCCTTCAAGAAAGCGGTGGATGACGCCATCATCGCTTACTTCAAGTCGGGCGAAGTCAACAAGAGCTACGACAAGTGGTTCCAGCAGCCAATCCCGCCAAAGGGCCTGAACCTGCAGTTCCCGATGAGCGACGAGTTGAAGAAACTGATCGCCGAGCCGACCGACAAGGCCGCCGACGAGAAGAAATCCTGACCCCCAGCCCGTGGCCTGTTGCGCTGCAAAGCGCCAATTAAACCGGCAGGCCACCCGTTAGTGTCTAACCTTTCATCCGAGGGCCGTATGCCCTCGGATGCTGGAAGGTGCCCGTGAAACAACCGTCTGAGGGGAAATCCCGATGAATTACAACTGGGACTGGGGCGTGTTCTTCAAGTCCACCGGCGTGGGCAGCGAGACCTATCTGGACTGGTACCTCACCGGTCTGGGCTGGACCATCGCCATCGCCATTTCTGCCTGGATCATCGCCTTGCTGCTGGGGTCGCTCCTCGGCGTCATGCGTACCGTGCCGAACCGTCTGGTATCAGGCATCGCCACCGTCTACGTGGAACTGTTCCGCAACGTGCCGCTGCTGGTGCAGCTGTTCATCTGGTACTTCCTGGTGCCAGACTTGCTGCCCGAGGGCCTGCAGGAATGGTTCAAGCAGGACCTCAACCCGACCACCTCGGCGTTGATCAGCGTGGTCATCTGCCTGGGCCTGTTCACCGCCGCCCGTGTTTGCGAGCAAGTGCGTACCGGTATCCAGGCGCTGCCGCGCGGCCAGGAAGCCGCTGCCCGGGCCATGGGCTTCAGCCTGTCGCAGATCTACACCAACGTGCTGTTGCCGCAAGCCTACCGGATCATCATTCCACCGCTGACCTCGGAATTCCTCAACGTCTTCAAGAACTCCTCGGTGGCATCTCTGATCGGCCTGATGGAGCTGCTGGCGCAGACCAAGCAGACCGCCGAATTCTCGGCCAACCTGTTCGAGGCCTTCACCCTGGCCACGCTGATCTACTTCACCCTGAACATGGGCCTGATGCTGCTGATGCGCATGGTCGAGAAGAAAGTCTCGGTGCCCGGCCTGATTTCCGTAGGGGGCAAATAAATGGACATGGATTTCAGCGAAATCACTCCGGCCCTGCCTGCCCTTTGGGAAGGCATGGTCATGACCCTGCAGCTGATGATAATGGGCGTGGTTGGCGGCATCGTGCTGGGGACCATCCTGGCCCTGATGCGCCTGTCGTCGAGCAAGCTGCTGTCGAACGTGGCCGGCGCCTACGTCAACTACTTCCGCTCGATCCCGCTGCTGCTGGTCATCACCTGGTTCTACCTGGCGGTTCCGTTCGTGCTGCGCTGGATTACCGGCGAGGACACCCCGGTGGGTGCCTTCACCTCCTGCGTGGTGGCATTCATGATGTTCGAGGCCGCGTACTTCTGCGAAATCGTCCGCGCCGGCGTGCAGTCGATCTCCAAGGGCCAGATGGGCGCCGCCCAGGCCCTGGGCATGACCTACGGCCAGACCATGCGCCTGATCATCCTGCCCCAGGCCTTCCGCAAGATGACGCCACTGCTTTTGCAGCAGAGCATCATCCTGTTCCAGGACACCTCGCTGGTATACACCGTGGGCCTGGTGGACTTCCTCAACTCGGCACGCTCCAACGGCGACATCATCGGGCGCTCCCATGAGTTCCTGATCTTCGCCGGTGTCGTGTATTTCCTCATCAGCTTCTCCGCTTCGTGGCTGGTCAAGCGCCTGCAAAAAAGGATCGCCGTATGATTTCCATCAAGAACGTCAACAAGTGGTACGGGGACTTCCAGGTACTGACCGACTGCAGCACCGAGGTCAAGAAGGGTGAAGTGGTGGTGGTCTGCGGCCCGTCGGGCTCGGGCAAGTCCACACTGATCAAATGCGTCAATGCCCTGGAACCCTTCCAGAAAGGTGACATCGTGGTCGACGGCACCTCGATCGCCGACCCCAAGACCAACCTGCCCAAGCTGCGCTCGCGTGTGGGCATGGTGTTCCAGCACTTCGAGCTGTTCCCGCACCTGTCCATTACCGAGAACCTGACCATCGCCCAGCGCAAGGTGCTTGGCCGCAGCGAAGCGGAAGCGACCAAGAAGGGCCTGGCCCTGCTCGATCGCGTCGGCCTCGGTGCCCACGCCAAGAAGCACCCCGGCCAGCTGTCCGGCGGCCAGCAGCAGCGCGTGGCGATTGCCCGCGCCCTGTCGATGGACCCGATCGTCATGCTGTTCGACGAGCCGACCTCGGCACTGGACCCGGAAATGGTCAACGAAGTACTGGACGTGATGGTCGAGCTGGCCAATGAAGGCATGACCATGATGTGCGTGACCCACGAAATGGGCTTCGCCCGCAAAGTGGCCAACCGCGTGATCTTCATGGACAAGGGCCACATCATCGAGGACTGCCAGAAGGAAGATTTCTTCGGCAACCCGGGCGCCCGTCACGAGCGTACCCAGCACTTCCTCAGCAAGATCCTGCAACACTGATGTTGCCTCACTGAACCGGTCGGCGCTGCAGCCCTTTCCAGCAGCAGCGCTGGTCGTGACAAGGCCACTGTGATGAAATGCGATCCTTCGCTTCTTCTCCCTGCCAAGCCCGCCGTGAAATCCCGCCTGCTCCGCCAATTGCTGTTGCCGCCTTTGATCATCCTGCTGATGGTCGGGCTAGGCCTGGCTGGCTACCTGGTCAGCGAAAGCAACGGCATCCGCATTCTCAGCGAAAACGGCGAGCGCCAGCTGGAGCTGCATGCGCGCACGGTAGAAAGCGAAATCAGCAAGTACACCTACCTGCCGAGCCTGCTTGAGCTGGAAGACAGCGTCTCGCAGCTGCTCACCGACCCTGATGGCGGTTCACGTCAGACCGTCAACGAATATCTCGAAGGCCTGAACCGGCGCAGCCGCAGCCGGGCCATTTTCGTGCTCGACACCAATGGCCGGGTCCAGGCTACCAGCAACTGGCGCGATGCCGACTCGTTCCTCGGCGAAGACCTGTCGTTCCGCGCTTACTTTCAGACTGCCGTACGCGGCGAGCCAGGGCGCTTCTATGGCATCGGCAGCACCACCGGCGAGGCCGGCTATTATTTGGCCCATGGCTTGGAGGAACACGGCAAGATCATTGGCGTGGCAGTGATCAAGGTGCGCCTGGATACCCTCGAAGAGCGCTGGCAACGGGCCCGCCTGGAGGCGTTCGTCAGCGACGAGAACGGCATCATCATCCTCTCAAGCGACCCGGCACGGCGCCTGAAGTCGGTGCGCCCACTGACACCACAGATCAAGGAGCGCCTGGCGCGCAGCCTGCAATACTACTGGTGGCCGCTGAACGAGCTGCAGCCGCTGGCCCGCGAAATCCTGGCCGATGGCGTGGAGAAACTGACCTTCCCGGCCAACAGCGAAACCGCCCAGGGCAAGGTCCGCGAAATGACCTACCTGGCCCAGACCCGGCGCCTGGCCGATACGCCCTGGCACTTCACCCTGCTGACCCCGCTGCAGGACCTGCGCCGCGAATCCATGGTGCAGGGTATCCTGGTGGGCGTGGCCTTCGCCTTGCTGGCGATCCTTGGTATCGCCTGGAACGAGCGGCGCAAGGTGATCGCCACGCGCCTGGCGGCCCGCGAAGCACTGCAGGAAGCCAACAGCCAACTGGAGCGACGGATTGCCGAGCGCACCGCCGACCTGCGCGCCAGCAACGAACGCCTGAAGGGCCAGATTCGCGAGCGCCGGCATGCCGAGCAGACCCTGCGCCACGCCCAGGATGAGCTGGTACAGGCCGGCAAGCTGGCCGCTATCGGGCAGATGTCCACCAGCATTGCCCATGAACTGAACCAGCCGCTGGCGGCGCTGCGCACCCTGTCCGGCAACACCGTGCGCTTCCTCGAACGTGGGGCGCTGGAAACCGCCAGCACCAACCTGCGCACCATGAACGACCTGATCGACCGTATGGGCCGCATCACCGCCAGCCTGCGCTCGTTCGCCCGGCGCGGCGACGACAGCGGCCAGGCCTCGCTGGCCAAGGCGGTCGATGCCACTCTGCAAGTGCTGGCCAACCGCATCAACGCCTGCCACCTGCAAGTGCACCACCAGTTCGAGGACCAGCAGTTGGCCATCGACCAGACCCGCCTGGAGCAGATCCTGGTCAACCTGATCGGCAACGCCCTGGATGCCATGGCGGCGCAGCCGCTACCGCAACTGTGGCTCGAAGGTGAACTGCAGGGTGACAAGTACCGTTTGCAGGTGCGCGACAATGGCCACGGCATCGACAGCGAGGCACGCAAGCACCTGTTCGAACCTTTCTTTACCACTAAACCGGGCGAACACGGCCTGGGCCTGGGCCTGACCCTGTCGGCGAGCCTTGCCGCCGCCGCCAAGGGCAGCCTCAACGTCGAGCATCCCGCCAGCGGCGGCACGGCCTTCGTCCTGGCCCTGCCGCTGGTCCCCTCCCCTAGCGAACCGGCAGAGCACCCATGAACCAAGCGCCTCTTACCGTCCTGATCGTCGAAGACGACCCGCATGTGCTGCTCGGCTGCCAACAGGCACTGGCCCTGGAAGACATCGCCTGTGAAGGCGTGGGCAGCGCCGAGCAGGCACTGGAACGCATCGGCGACGACTTCGCCGGCATCGTCGTCAGCGATATCCGCCTGCCCGGCATCGATGGCCTGGAGCTGCTCAACCGCCTCAAGGCCCGTGACCGCAGCCTGCCGGTGGTGCTGATCACCGGCCACGGCGATATCGACATGGCCGTAGGCGCCATGCGCAATGGCGCCTACGACTTCATGGAGAAACCCTTCTCCCCCGAGCGCCTGGTTGACGTGGTGCGCCGCGCCCTGGAACAGCGCGGGTTATCCCGCGAAGTGGTCGCCCTGCGCCGCCAGCTGGCGGAGCAAAGCAGCCTCGAGGGTCGCATCATTGGCCGCTCGCCGGCCATGGAACACCTGCGTGAGCTGATTGCCAACGTGGCCGATACCTCGGCCAACGTCCTGATCGAAGGCGAGACCGGCACCGGCAAGGAGCTGGTCGCCCGCTGCCTGCACGACTTCAGCCGACGCCACGGCCAGCCGTTCGTGGCACTGAACTGCGGCGGGCTGCCGGAAAACCTGTTTGAAAGCGAGATTTTCGGCCACGAGGCCAATGCCTTCACCGGTGCAGGCAAACGGCGCATCGGCAAGATCGAACACGCCAACGGTGGCACGCTGTTCCTCGACGAAGTGGAAAGCATGCCGATCAACCTGCAGATCAAGCTGCTGCGAGTATTACAGGAGCGCACCCTGGAACGGCTGGGCTCGAACCAGAGCATTCCGGTGGACTGCCGTGTGATCGCCGCGACCAAGTCCGACCTGGATGCCATGGGCCAGAGTGGCCAGTTCCGCAGCGACCTGTACTATCGATTGAACGTGGTGACCCTGGAGCTGCCGCCGCTGCGCGAGCGACGCGAAGACATCCTGCAACTGTTCGAGCACTTCCTGCAGCAGTCGGCGCTGCGCTTCGACCGTGAAACACCGACGCTGGACAGCCAGACCCTGTCGCGCCTGATGGCGCATGACTGGCCAGGCAACGTGCGGGAGTTGCGCAACGTGGCCGAACGCTATGCCCTTGGCCTGCCAGCATTCAAGAAAGGCCCCAGCGGTGGCGCCAGCCAGGGTTTGGGCTTTGCCGAAGCGGTGGAAGCGTTCGAGCGCAATCTGCTCAGCGATGCGCTGCAACGTACCGGCGGCAACCTCAGCCAGGCCAGCCAGGAGCTGGGCATGGCCAAGACCACACTGTTCGACAAGGTAAAGAAATACGGCCTCGGCTGACCTCAACCCTCAATCCGGAAAGACAACGTGGACCTGGTCTTCAAAGCCGCCCTCGGCGCTGGCGTGGTAGTGCTGCTGGCGGTGCTGTCGAAAACGCGCAACTACTACATCGCCGGGCTGGTACCGCTGTTTCCTACTTTCGCCTTGATCGCCCATTACATCGTCGGCAAGGGGCGCAGCATTGCCGATCTGAAAACCACCATCCTGTTTGGCATGTGGTCGATCATTCCGTACTTCGTGTACCTGGCGACCTTATATGTACTGGTCGACCGCATGCGCCTGGAGGTGTCGCTAGCACTGGCTACGGTGGCCTGGCTGATGGCCGCGACGGTGCTGGTAACCTTGTGGGTACGGATGCACTGATCCCTATTGGCGTGGATTTCTTCGCGGGCTCGCCCGCCAAGCAGGCGTCGCCGATTCAAAGCCCGGCGATGTGCGTGACATCCTGCCGGTGCGCCTGCAGATAAGGCAGCACCGCCCCCAGCAATGGCGCCTTGAACGGTTCCTGAAAGCGGTGCGCCAGCCCCGGTATCAAGCGCAGCTGGCTGCCCTGGATATGCGCCGCCAGATGCACACCGTGCATCACCGGCAGCAACGGGTCGGCAGTGCCATGGACCACCAGGGCCGGCACCCGTAGCTGGTTGAGCAACTCGACCCGGCTCGGCTCGGCCAGTATCGCCATGATCTGGCGCTTGGCCCCCTCTGGGTTGAACGCGCGGTCGTAGGCCACGGCCGCCTGGTGCAGCAAGGCGGCACGGTCGTCTGGCACCTCGGGGCTGCCCAGCGCGGCCAGCAGGTCGGCCTGTTGCTCGATGGCCACTTCGCGGTTAGGTGCGCTCCGCCGAGCCAGCAACTGCACCAGCGCCGGGGCCGGCGCCGGCAACCCCGCCGCCCCTGAACTGGACATGACCAGCGTCAGGCTGCGCACACGCCCTGGCGCCATGGCCGCCAGGTGCTGGGCGATCATGCCGCCCATGCTCACCCCCAGCACATGGAACTGACGCACCCCCAGCGCGTCCATCAGGCGCAGGCCGTCGTCCGCCATGTCGGTCAGGGTATAGGGCGCTGCCACCGGCAGCCCCAGCTTGTAGCGCAGCAGTTCGACCGTCAGGTTGGCCGACGGTGGCAGCTGGTTCCAGCGGGACAGGCCGACATCGCGGTTGTCGTAGCGAATCACTCGAAAGCCCTGGCGGCATAGCGCCTCGACCACATCGTCCGGCCAATGGATGAGCTGCCCGCCCAGGCCCATGACCAGCAACAAGGCAGGGTCGCGCGGCGCTCCGACGCTCTGGTAGACCAGGCTCACCGCACCCAGGTCGGCGCGCTGCACCGGCACCTGGGCGTCACAGCGCTGCTCGGCGAAACTCGCAGGTGCGCCGAGCACAAAGAAAAGAACAAGCCAAAAAGCCCGCATGAAAGAAACACCAGAATGCAGATCCCCAGTAGAGCGCGATTCTGATGAATTCTGTTCGGGCGCGCTGCCACAGTTCGGTGACAGTTTGATGACGCCCGCCGGACGGTGTGACCAAACGCCCAGTCGACAGCCGTTGCAACATGAGGGAAACTCAACTCATTCCCTGTTTTCCAAAATCGATCCCCCGGAGTCAGCTGTGCTGGAGATCCGCCACCTGAAAACCCTTCATGCCCTGCGCGAGGCCGATAGCCTGGTGGAGGCAGCCGAACGCCTGCACCTGACCCAGTCCGCGCTTTCGCACCAGTTCAAGGAACTGGAAGAGCGCCTGGGCATGCCGCTGTTCGTGCGCAAGACCAAGCCGATCCGCTTCACCAGCGCCGGGCTGCGCCTGCTGCAACTGGCCGATGCCACCCTGCCGCTGCTGCGCAGTGCCGAACGTGACATTGCCCGCCTGGCTGGTGGCACCGCCGGGCGCCTGCACATGGCCATCGAATGCCACAGCTGCTTCCAGTGGCTGATGCCGACCATCGACCAGTTCCGGGATGCCTGGCCGGAAGTGGAACTGGACCTGGCCTCAGGTTTTGCCTTCGCCCCGCTGCCGGCGCTGGCCCGCGGCGACCTCGACCTGGTGGTGACCTCCGACCCGGTGGACCTGGCGGGCATCACCTATGTGCCACTGTTCACCTACGAGGCGATGCTGGCGGTGGCCAACCAGCATCCACTGGCCAGCAAGCCCTACATCGTGCCGCAGGACCTGCTCGACCAGACGCTGATCACCTACCCGGTAGAACGTGATCGCCTGGATATCTTCACCCGCTTTCTGGAACCCGCCGACATCGAGCCGGCGGCCGTGCGCACTTCGGAGCTGACGGTGATGATGATGCAACTGGTGGCCAGCGGCCGTGGCGTATGCGGCATGCCACACTGGGCGCTGCATGAGTACAGCTCGCGCGGCTACGTCAAGGGCAAGCGCCTGGGCGAGAAAGGCCTGTTCGCCACGCTTTATGCCGCGGTGCGCACCGACATGCTGGATGCGCCGTACATGCGTGACTTCCTGTTGACTGCCAAGGACACCTCGTTCGCCACTCTCGATGGCGTCAGCGCGGTGCGCTGAGCGCCTGGTAGAACAACGGCAGGATCAGGTCGCGGGTCAAAGGGGCCAGCTGCATGGCGGGCGTCTGCTCAGCGCTCAGCCATACCACCTCTTCGATTTCTGCAGCCGGGGCCACGGCTGCAGCGCTGTCGACACGGAACAGTTCGGCCTGCACCTGAAAGCCCGGCTCGTTGGCGGCCGGGGCACTGAATTGGCCCAGATGCACAGCCTGGGTCGGGTCGACGTGCAGGCCAAGTTCTTCATGCAGCTCGCGCACCAACGCCTCGACCGGCGACTCACCGGCATCGATCTTGCCACCGGGCTGCATGAACGCCTGGGTACCACGCTTGCGCACCAGCAGGGTTCGGCCCTGGGGGTCGATCAGCAGGGCGGCGGCGATGCGGATAGTGTTGGGCATGGGCTCGGCTCACTTGAATCAATGGCCGGCGAGGATCCCATGAGCTCATTGCCCTGACAAGCCCAGTCGTCCCTGTGCCTGCCTGACGAACGGCCCCTTGCCAACCCGGCCCGCCCCCTCCATAACCACCACATGAACCTGCCCGCCAAACACCACCCGGTGCTCGAACTGTTCCACCCTGCCGTGCGCACCTGGTTCCGTCGCTATTTCGCCACGGTCACCGACGCTCAGGCCCGTGCCTGGCCGCTGATCCAAGCCGGTCAGTCGCTGCTGCTGGCGGCACCGACCGGCTCGGGCAAGACACTCAGCGCCTTTCTGGCGGTGCTCGATGAACTGTTCCGTCAAGGCCTGGAGCACCAGGGCGCGCTGCCTGCGCAAACCCAGGTAGTCTATGTTTCGCCGCTCAAGGCGCTGTCCAACGATATCCGCCTGAACTTGCAGGCCCCGCTCGAAGGCATCAGCCAGGCCCTGGCCGAACAGGGCCTCGACGCGCCGCGCATCACCACGGCCGTGCGCACCGGCGACACACCACAAAAGGAACGCGCCGCCATGCGCAAGCTGGCACCGCACATCCTGGTAACCACCCCCGAATCGCTCTATGTGCTGATGGGCTCGGCTTCGGGCCGTGAAGGCCTGGCCAGTGTGCACACAGTAATCGTCGATGAAATCCATGCCCTGGCCGGCAACAAGCGCGGCGCTCATCTGGCATTGACCCTGGAGCGCCTGCAGGCCCTGTGCAAGCAGCCACTGCGGCGTATCGGCCTGTCGGCCACACAGCGCCCGGTCGAGCGGGTGGCGCAATTCCTGGTCGGCACCGGGCGCCCCTGCGCGATCGTCGATGTCGGCCATGCACGGCAGCGCGACCTGGCCATCGAAGTGCCACCGGTACCGCTTGGCGCGGTGATGGCAACGGACGTCTGGGGCCTGGTCTACGACCGCCTGGCCGAGCTGGCGCGGGAGTACCGTACCACCCTGGTGTTCGTCAATACGCGGCGCCTGGCCGAGCGCATCACTCGCCACCTCAGCGATCGGCTGGGCAAGGAGGCGGTGGCCGCGCACCATGGCAGCCTGGCCAAGGAACTGCGCCTGGACGCGGAACAACGCCTGAAAAACGGCCACTTGCAGGTACTGGTGGCCACCGCATCGCTGGAGCTGGGCATCGACATCGGCGACATCGACCTGGTCTGCCAGATTGCCTCGCCAGGTTCTATCGCAGCCTTCCTGCAGCGGGTTGGCCGCGCCGGCCACCAGGTCGATGGCGTGCCCAAGGGGCGCCTGTTCCCCACCTCGCGCGACGACCTGATCGAATGCGTAGCCCTGCTCGACAGCGTCCGCCGTGGCGAACTGGATGAGCTGCACATCCCCCGGGCGCCACTGGACGTACTGGCCCAGCAGATCGTTGCCGAGGCCAGCAACCAGGCGTGGCACGAACAGGCCCTGTACGACTGCCTGCGCCAGGCCACGCCCTATGCCGAACTCGATCTGCAACACTACCAGGCCCTGTTGCGCATGCTCGCCGAAGGCTACAACGGCCGCCAGGGCGTGCGTAGTGCCTACCTGCACCGCGACGCGGTCAGTGGCACCCTGCGTGGCCGCCGAGGTAGCCAGCTGACCGCGCTGACCAGTGGCGGCACCATCCCCGACAACGCCGACTACGCCGTGTTGCTCGAGCCACAGGCGCTGAACATCGGTAGCGTCAACGAAGACTTTGCCGTGGAGAGCATCGCCGGCGATATCTTCCAGCTGGGTAACGCCTCCTATCGCATCTTGCGCGTGGAACCGGGCCGGGTGCGGGTGGAAGATGCGCATGGCCTGCCGCCGACTATTCCGTTCTGGTTGGGCGAGGCGCCGGGGCGCAGCGATGAGCTCTCTGCCGCAGTGGCGCGGCTGCAGGCGCAGATCGATCAGCACCTGGCGCAGGCCGGCGGCAACCAAGCCGAGGTGCTGGCGTGGTTGCAGAAAACTTTTGAACTGAGCCAGGCCAGCGCCAGCCAGTTGCTGGATTACCTGGCCCGCACCCGTGAAGTACTCGGCGCCCTGCCCTCGCAAGAGACCCTGGTGATGGAGCGTTTCTTCGATGAGTCCGGCGGTACCCAGCTGATCATCCATTCACCCTACGGCAGCCGCATCAACCGCGCCTGGGGCCTGGCCCTGCGCAAGCGCTTCTGCCGCACCTTCAACTTCGAGTTGCAGGCAGCCGCCAGCGAGGACGCCATCGTGCTGTCGCTGTCTACCAGCCACAGTTTCGAACTGGACGAGGTGTGGCGTTACCTGAACAGCCGCAGCGCCGAGCCGATCCTCGTCCAGGCCCTGCTCGATGCGCCGTTGTTCGGCGTACGCTGGCGCTGGAACGCCAGCGTGGCCATGGCCTTGCCGCGCTTCGTCGGCGGGCGCAAGGTGGCGCCACAGGTTCAGCGGATAAAGAGTGAAGACCTGGTGGCCGCCGTGTTCCCCGAGCAGATCGCCTGCCTGGAAAATATCGTCGGCGAGCGGCAGATTCCCGATCACCCACTGGTCGAGCAAACCCTGGACGACTGCCTGCACGAAGCGATGGACAGCGAAGGCTGGCTGGCGCTGCTGCGGCGTATGGAAAGCGGTACGGTACGCCTGCTGTGCCGCGACCTGCCGGCCCCTTCGCCATTGGCTTCAGCCATCCTCAATGCCCGCCCGTATGCCTTCCTGGATGACGCGCCGCTGGAGGAACGGCGCACCCAGGCGGTGCTCAACCGACGCTGGAACGACGTGCACAGCGGCGACGATCTGGGCGCGCTGGATGCCGATGCCATTGCTGCTGTGGCTGCTGAAGCCTGGCCACAGCCAGGCAATGCCGACGAAATGCATGAAGCATTGATGGGGCTGGGGGCCATCAGCCAGACGGAAGTACAGGGCAATCCCGGCTGGGACATGCTGCTGCGCCAGTTGGCCAACGCCGGACGGGCGATGTGCCTGGTGGACGAAGGGCTGTGGCTGGCGCGTGAGCGCTTGAGCCTGTTACAGGTGCTGTACCCCGGCGCCCGTCTGCAACCTGCACTGCCGCTTCTACCAGGCTTCGATCAGACCAGTGAGCCGGATAACGCGTTGGTCGAACTGCTGCGCGCCCGCCTCAGCGCCCATGGCCCGCTGACCCAGGCACAGATTGCCGCACCGCTGGGCAAGCCGCTACAGGCCATCGAACAGGCCCTGGCCCGCCTGGAAGCCGATGGCTATGTACTGCGCGGGCATTTCAGCCCTGGTGCGCACGAACTGCAATGGTGCGAGCGCCATCTGCTGGCGCGCATTCACCGCTACACGGTCAAACGCCTGCGCCGGGAAATCGAGCCGGTCAGCCTGCAGGACTTCATGCGTTTCCTGTTCGACTGGCAGCACCTGGCCGCTGAGCAGCGTCTGCGCGGGCCGCAAGCCGTGGCCGAGGTACTGGGTCAGTTACAAGGCTTCCCGAGTGCTGCCGGCGCCTGGGAAGCCGAGCTGCTGCCGGCACGCATCCAGGACTACAGCCCGCACTGGCTCGACGATGCCTGTCGCAGCGGGCAGTTTGCCTGGAGCCGCCTGGCCACCACGGTGTCGAGCAGTACCTTGTCCAGCACACCGCTGGTGCTGCTACCGCGCGAGCACCTGAATGTGTGGCGCAGCCTTGCTCCGGTGCCCGCGCTGGAGAGCCTTGGCGCGCGGGCGCAGCGCGTACACGAGGTGCTGCAGGTACAGGGCGCGCTGTTCTTCGACGAACTGACCGACGATGCCCACCTGCTGCCCAGCGAACTGGAAACGGCCTTGCAAGAACTGGTAGGCGCAGGCCTTGTGGGGGCCGACAGTTTCGCCGGCCTGCGCAGCCTGATCACCCCGGCGGCGAAACGTGCCTCCCGCAACAGCCTACGTGGCCGCCCGCCGCTGACCAGCAGCATGGCGCATGCCGGGCGCTGGGCCTTGTTGCGCCGGGGTGCGGTGGACGACAGCCAGCGCCTGGAGCACATCGCCCGGGCCCTGCTGAGACGCTATGGCGTGGTCTGCTGGCGACTGCTTGAGCGCGAAAGTGACGTGCTGCCGCCGTGGCGCGAGCTGCTGCGCTGCTACCACCGGCTGGAGGCGCGCGGCGAGATTCGTGGCGGGCGCTTCATTGCCGGGCTGGCGGGCGAACAATTCGCCTTGCCGGAGGCGGTGGGGCTGCTACGACAGGTACGGCGCCGTGAACGGGACGGGGCACTGGTGGCGGTGAGTGCCAGTGACCCGTTGAACCTGATCGGGTCGTTGTTGCCGGGGGCGAAAGTGCCGGCGGTCACTGGCAACCGCCTGTTGTATCGCGACGGGGTGCCGGTGGCGGTAAGGGTGGCCGGGCGCTATTCGTTCCTGGTCGAGGCGTCGGCCCAGGAGCAGGACGGTTGGCGGCAGAAATTGCTGCGCGACGCGCGCTGACAAGCGCTCGCACCCTGTGGGAGCGGATTTACCCGAGAAGAATGCACCACGGTGTATGGCACCAGCTGTGCCGATGTTCGCGGGCGGACAGTTTCCAGCCCTGCAGAGAAAAGGCGGCCTGACAGAACCCGGGCTATTACGCCGCCCGTCGCGACACAACGCCGCTGCTACAGGGGATATGCTGTTCGTTGTAGGAGCGCCCTTGTGTCGCGATGGGCCGCGCAGCGGCCCTGGGGATTTCAGGTCATGAAGCCGTGCTCGCCACACCTTGCTCTTCTTTCGGTGCCAGACGCAAGGCGTAATACAGCACCGTCAGCAGTACCAGGAACGCCGGGCCGATATACAGCGCCACGCGGGTATCCTCGAAGTACGCCATCAGACCAACCACCAGCACCAGGAAGGCCAGCGCCAGGTAGGAGCTCAGCGGCCACAGCCACATGCGGTACTTCAGTGCCTTGCGCTCGGCGCTGCTGAGGCCGGCGCGGAACTTCAGTTGCGCGAGGAGGATCATCACCCAGGTCCAGATCGCGCCGAAGGTAGCGATCGAAGTGACCCAGACGAAAACCTTCTCCGGCACCAGGTAATTGGCCAGCACGCCCAGCAGCAACGCGCCGATCGACAGCAGCAGCGCATTGCGCGGCACGCCGTTCTTCGAGGTACGGGCAAAGGCCGCCGGGGCCTGGCCGTTCTGCGCCAGGCTGTAGAGCATGCGCCCGGTGCTGAAGATGCCGCCGTTGCACGACGACAGCGCGGCGGTAATGACCACGAAGTTGATGATACCGGCGGCGGTCTTGATGCCGAGACGCTCGAAGGTCATGACGAACGGGCTGCCCTGGCTGCCGATTTCGTTCCACGGGTAGATCGACAGGATCACGAACAGCGCACCGACGTAGAACAGCAGGATGCGCCAGAATACCGAGCCGATAGCGTGCGGAATGGTCTTCTGCGGGTTGCGTGCTTCACCAGCGGTCAGGCCGATCATTTCGACGCCCAGATAGGCGAACATCACCATCTGCAGCGACATCAGCACGCCAGTCACGCCATTAGGCATGAAACCGCCGTTGCTCCACAGGTTGGAGATGCCCACCGCTACACCGTCATTGCCCAGGCCGAAGGCAATGATGCCAATGCCGCCAAGGACCATGGCGATGATGGTGACGATCTTGATCAGGGCGAACCAGAACTCGAATTCGCCGAATGCCTTCACCGCCACCAGGTTGACCGCGCCCATGCTGCCCAGCGCCGCCAGGGCCCAGATCCAACGCGGTACGTCGGGGAACCAGATGCCCATGTAGATGGCTACCGCGGTAATTTCCGCAACGCAGGTCACCAGCCACAGGAACCAGTAGTTCCAGCCGGTAAGGAAACCCGCCAGCGGGCCCAGGTAGTCTTGGGCATACCGGCTGAACGAACCGGCAACAGGATTGTGCACGGCCATTTCGCCAAGGGCGCGCATGATCACCAGGATGGCCAGGCCACCGATGATGTAGGACAGCATGATGGCTGGGCCAGCCATTTCGATGGCCTTGGCCGAACCGAGGAAAAGACCGACACCGATACAGGCGCCCAGCGCCATCAGACGGATGTGCCGTTCGCCCAGTTCACGCTTGAGCGGGCCGCCTTCAATGGCCTGGCCGTGGGCAGGGTGGTTGCCGACTGGCATAGCAATACAACCTCGTTTTGTTATTGGATTTGACCTTCGTGCAGCACCGGCCAGGCCGATAGACGTGGCGTTGGCTTGCCGAACTGACCTTGTGGGCCGGTCCGGGTGCCGGAATAGAGCGTCCGGCTGGGCGAAGGGGCAAGCAGTATAGGAAGACCGTTGTAGGGATTGTCGCTGTATATAGCGGAATAATCAGCGAGTTTTCCGGGGGCACACAGTGGCTCTGCAAACCGCCCCGGCACCATAGCAACATCGCTCGACGAAGAAACCCACACCAAAGCCGCATAGCCCCATGGCACTTTTCTCCGCTTCTTACAAATTTTTCACCTGCCCCACTCAACGTCTAAGCTTCAGACAAGCAAGACGAAATTACCTGGCCGGATACAAGACTATGGGCGCACTGTGGCAATCGGAACCAACCAGAACGGAAGCACCCGACCTACCTCCGGCCGAGACGCCACACCCCAAGTCACCCCGCCAACGGCGGCTATGGTGGCGACTGATCATCCTCATCCTGCTGGTGGCGTTGGTGGCCATCGGTTTCGCTGCGTATGACGAGTTCCGCACCTCCAACCTGCAATCGCGGGAATTCAGCAAGCTGGCCACCACCCTCACCTACTCGCTGCAGCCAGGCCCAAGCGATGCCATCGCCTACCCCGGTGAGGGCCCGTTCGACAAACGCCTGGGCTACAGCGCCCTGGGCGAATTCCTGCCGCGTCTGCTCAAGCGCGACTACCTGATAAGCGAGCAGGTGCGGTTTTCGCCGGCATTGATGAACTATGTCGAGCATGGACTGTTCGCCCCCTACATCGAAAAGATCCAGGCCGGGCTGTCGATCACCGACTGCCGCGGCGACATGCTGTACCAGTACAAGTACCCGCAACACCTGTACCCGGACTTCACGTCGATCCCGCCAGTGATGGTCAACAGCCTGCTGTTCATCGAGAACCGCGACCTGCTGGACACCAAGGACCCACGCAACAACCCGGCCGTGGACTGGCCGCGCTTCGCCAAAGCGGCCTACAGCCAGGTGGCCAAGTACCTGGCCCTGCCAGGCCAGTCCGCGGGTGGCAGCACCCTGGCCACGCAGCTGGAAAAGTACCGGCACTCACCGGACGGCCTGACGGTGTCGGGCGCCGAAAAGATCCGCCAGATGGTTTCTGCCAGCGTGCGCGCCTACCAGGGCGGCCCGGACACCACCGAGGCACGCCAGCGTATCGTGCGTGACTACCTCAACAGTGTGCCGCTGTCGGCCGTGCCTGGGCATGGCGAGGTGCACGGCATGGCCGAAGGCCTGCGGGTGTGGTACGGCGCCGATTTCGACCAGGTCAACCAGGCCCTGACCTCCAGCGCCAGCGACCCCGAAAGCATGGCCACGCGCGGCCTGGCCCTGCGCCAGGTGCTGTCACTGATGATTGCCCAGCGTCGCCCCTCGCACTACCTGTCCAAGGGGCGGGTCGAACTTGCGGAACTGACCGATGCGCACATTCGCGTGCTGGCCGCCAACCAGGTCATCGACCAGCCGCTGGCCAACGCCGCACTGGCCAGCAAGGCGGTATACCGCGACTGGGTGGCGCAACCGACCATCGTGCCGATCGTCACCAACAAGGGCATCAGCCTGGCGCGCAACCGCCTGGCAGCCATGCTCAACCGCCCGCTGTACGACCTCGACCGCCTCGACCTGTCAGCCACCAGCACCCTGCAGGCCGACCTGCAGGTGCAGGTCAGCCAGTACCTGAAAAATCTTGCCGACCCCGCCTTCGCCGCGCAGATGGGCCTGATCGGTGAGCGCCTGCTGACACCCAAGACCACCGACCAGGTGAGCTACAGCTTTACCTTGTTCGAGCGTACTGCTGACGGCTCGCGGGTGCGGGTGCAAACCGACAGCACCGACCAGCCCTTCGATATCAACGAAGGCAGCAAGCTGGAGCTGGGCTCCACCGCCAAACTGCGGGTGCTTACGACCTATCTGGAAATCATCGCCGAGCTGCACGACAAATATGCCGGCAAGACTGCCGCCGAGTTGAAGAAAGTCGAAGTCGCAGAGCTCGACCGCATCACCCAGTGGTCGCTGGAATGGCTCGCACAAAACAGCAAGAACCAGAGCCTTGACGCCATGCTCGATGCCGCGCTGGAGCGCAAGTATTCGGCCAACACCGGCGAAGCCTTCTTCACCGGCGGCGGCATGCACGTGTTCAACAACTTCCGCAAGGAGGACAACAACCGCAACCCAACCCTCAAGGACGCCTTGCGTGAGTCGATCAACCTGCCGTTCATCCGCCTGATGCGCGACCTGGTGCGCTACGTGACCTACCAGCAACCGTACAACCGCGTGCCGTTGCTCAAGGATGACAGCGACCCCCGCCGCCAGGAATACCTGGCCCGTTTCGCCGACAAGGAAGGCACCAACTACCTGATGCGCTTCTGGAAGAAATACCAGCGTAAAACCTCGCAACAGCGCCTGGACACCTTCCTCGACAGCATGCGCGTGACCCCACAACGGCTGGCGGCGGTGCACCGCTACCTGTTCCCCGAAGCCGGGCAGGAAACCTTCAACGCCTTCGTCCGCGCCCACCTCAAAGGTGACAAGGTTGCCCTGGGCAAACTGACCGACGGCCGGCTGTCGGAGATGTACGACGCCTACGGGCCTGGCAAGTATGACCTGCCGGACCAGGGTTATATCGCCAAGGTCCACCCCCTGGACCTGTGGCTGCTCGGTTACTTGCTGAAGAACCCCGGCTCGACGTTGAGCGAAATGATCAACGCCAGCCGCTTCGAACGCCAGGAGGTATACGGCTGGTTGTTCAAGAGCCGCCACCAGGGCGCTCGCGACAGCCGCATTCGTACCATGGTCGAGATCGAAGCGTTCCTCGATATCCACCAGCGCTGGAAGCGTGTGGGCTATCCATTCGACCACCTGGTGCCCTCGCTGGCCACTGCCATCGGTAGCTCGGGCGACCGCCCCGCCGCCCTCTCCGAACTGGTCGGCATCATTCAGAACGACGGCGTGCGCCTGCCGACCTTGCGCATCGACACCCTGCATTTCGCGGCCAACACGCCGTACGAGACCAAGCTGGTCAGCGACCCGGACCGCGGCGTGCGGATTCTGCCGGTCGAGGTGGCACGGGCACTCAAAGGCGCCATGTCGCAAGTGGTGGATGCGGGCACCGCGCGGCGTATTTCCGGCAGCTTCAAGCTGCAGGACGGTACGCCGCTGGTCATGGGCGGCAAGACCGGTACCGGCGACAACCGCATCGAAAGCTTCGGCGCCGGTGGCCGACTGATCGGCTCACGCTCGCTGAACCGTACCGCCACCTTCGTGTTCTACCTGGGCGACAACCACTTCGGCACCTTGACCGCGTTCGTGCCAGGGCGCTCGGCGGAAGCCTTCACGTTCACCTCGGCGCTGCCAGTGCAGGTGCTCAAGGGCATGGCTCCTATCCTCATGCCTTACTTGCAGCCGGGCAATCCGAATGAGTGCAAACCGCCACAGATGGCGGCGCAGGCCGGCAAACCGGCTGAGGACGCATCTAAAAATTAGATGATAATCATCCGCAATTACGGGTTTGTCTTTAGATATATCTTGAGTAATATCTTACGATATATCGAAAACGACGGAGCCTTGCCCCATGCGCGAACATTCCCCTCATGACCCCTTCGAGCGGCGCGCCGGCCGTGGCGAACGCGGCCCACGCGTTTTCGCCCCAGGCGACCTCAAACTGTTGATGCTGGCTTTGCTTGCCGAGCAGCCCGGCCATGGCTACGACCTGATCCGCCAGATCGAAAACCTGTTCGATGGCAGCTACAGCCCAAGCCCAGGTGTTATCTACCCCACGCTGAATTTCCTCGAAGAGGCCGAACTGATCAGCGGCCAGGCGCAGGGCAGCAAACGCCTTTATGTCATCACCGATGCCGGCCGCACCGCCCTGGCCGAACAGGCCGTCGCCCTGGACGGCGTGCGCATGCGCATCGAGGTCAGCAAACGAGCTCTGCGCGGCCACGACCGCCCGCCAGAAATCCATGAAGCGGTGGGCAATCTGCGCCATGCACTGCACATGCACAGTGGCCGCTGGACGCCTGAAGAAATCGAGCGGGTCCGCGACCTGCTCAATCATGCCGCCAAGGACATCGCCTCCGTGCCGACCGAGCCTGTCAGGGAGACACCCCATGAATGACACCATTCACCGCGTCAACCATGAGATCCGCCAACGCCGCCTGCAGGTAGTACGGGTTACCGAGCTGACCCCGCGCATGCGCCGCATCACCCTGGGCGGGGCCGAGCTGCAAGGTTTTACCAGTGTGGGCAGCGATGACCATATCAAGCTGCTATTCGCTGAAACGCCCGAGCAGCAACAGACCCTCGAGGCCCGTAATCTGGGCAAAGACGGTGGCGCACGGCCAACCATGCGCGAGTACACGCCACGGCGCGTCGATCTGGTAGCCAACGAACTGGACATCGATTTCGTATTGCACGGCGACGGCCCTGCCTCCACCTGGGCGGCACAGGCCACACCAGGGCAAACCCTGGACATCGCCGGGCCGCGGTCGTCGATGGTAGTACCGGATATCTTCGACAGCTACTTGCTGATCGGGGACGAAACCGCCATCCCGGCCATTGGCCGCCGGTTGGAGGAATTACCCGAAGGCCGCCAGGTGCTGGTGGTCATCCAGATCGAGGACGAGCAGGAACGCCAGCCGCTGCCGAGCAAGGCACAGGTGGAAGTGATCTGGGTACGTCGGCACCAGGAAGACTTGCTGACCCTGGTGAAGAACCTTGGCTTGCCGCAAGGCCGCTTGTACGGCTGGGTGGCACTGGAAAAAGCCCTGACCCGCCAGGCCAAGGCGCTGTTGCTGGAAAAGGGGGTGCCTGAAAATGCACTGAAGGCTGCGGCCTACTGGCGTGCCGAAGGGACAGCGGACGACGATTGATGTTTGTGGCGGCACTGGCCCTTTCGCGGGGCCGATACCGGCTATGCGAACTTGTGCACCCCACGCCACCTGTCCAGTCCCAGCAATACGAGCCCGATACCCCAGAAACCCGCCAGCATCCCCAGGGCATTGCACAACACCTGCTCATATCCCAGGCTGGCCACATCGATGAATGGGTAGGCATACACACCAATTTCGCTTCCCCGCCACAGCGCATAGATGAAATACACCACCGGGTAAAAGGCCCACACCGCCAAGTGCCATAAGCGCAGCGTGCCCTTCGGGGTTTCGATCCACCAGTACACAGCGAACAACGCGGGCATCACATCGTGCAGCAACTCGTCCGCCAGCCACTGCCAACCCTGCGGTTGCCACAGATGGCGCAGCAACACGCTGTAGGCCAGCGCCACCAGCACGATACTGGTGGCCACCGCCGAACTCACCGACGGCGATAGAAAGAAGCGCTTGCCAGCCCCTTCCCGACCAAACGCTGCATAACTCAACACCGTCGCCACCAAGGTATTGGTCAAAACGGTGAAATAACCGAATACGTTGATCAGGCCGCCAATCAGGCTGGCCTGTTCCTGCCAACGCGCCAGCAGTACCAGGTACACCTGCACGGTCAGGCCGAACCAGCCCAGCACGGCCATGCCGGTCAACCAGGGACGACGGGGCATGTCAGGCGTTGCGCTGCAGTTTCACGTACAGCTGCTCCACCTTTTCCCGCGCCCACGGTGTCTTGCGCAGGAAGGTCAGGCTCGACTTGATGCTCGGGTTGCTCTTGAAACAACGCACATCGACGCGCTCGGCCAGGCCCTGCCATTGGTAATGCGCCACCAGTTCAGTGAGGATCTGCTCAAGGGTCTTGCCGTGCAGCGCGTTGTGTTGGGCCGTGCTCATGCCAGTGCTCCATAGGAAAGATGCGCACCTTACACGAGTGTAGCGGTGGGTGGGATCAGCCGTATCAACAGAGCAAGCGCTGGCCTGGCGCGAAAGCTCTGTGCTGAAATAGATATGTTATGTTGTAACATTACATGAATATCTGCCAAGGAACGACTCATCCCATGCTGTACGCACCGCTTCGCCTCTCGCCCCTCGCCGTCGCTCTATGGCTGGCCGCCCCGCCCAGCCAGGCCGTGGAACTCGAGCCTCAGGTCATCACTGCCAATCCTCTGGGCAACCGCCAACTGGCAACCCCCAGTACCGTGCTTGACGGCGACAGCCTGCTGCAACAGCAGCACGGCAGCCTCGGCGAAACCCTGAACAAACAGCCTGGTGTCGCCTCTACCTGGTTTGGCCCAGGCGCCAGCCGCCCGGTCATCCGTGGCCTGGATGGCGATCGCATCCGCCTCCTGCGCAATGGTGTCGGCGCTCTGGATGCCTCGTCGCTGTCCTACGACCACGCCGTACCGCTGGACCCGGTCACCGTCGACCGGGTCGAGATCGTTCGCGGTCCGGCCGCCCTGCTCTATGGGGGTAACGCGATCGGTGGCGTGGTCAACACGTTCGACAATCGCATTCCGGACGCTCCCGTCGACGGCATCCACGGTGCCGGTGAACTGCGCTACGGCGGCGCCGATACCACCCGCAGCAGCGCCGGCAAGCTGGAGGCTGGCAACGGTGCCTTCGCCCTGCACCTGGATGCCAACAGCCGCCAGTTCAATGACCTGCGAATCCCTGGTTACGCCCGCAGTGCCAAGGTCCGCGATGCCGACGAGCCGGGCAGCAAACACCGCCTGGAAAACAGCGACGGCCGCCAGGAGGGCGGTGCGCTGGGGGGGGCCTACCATTGGGAGCACGGTTACGCCGGTCTGTCGTACAGCCGTTACGACAGCAACTATGGCTCCGTGGCCGAGCCTGGCGTGCGCCTGGACATGAAGCAGGACCATTACGCCTTCGCCTCCGAACTGCGTGACCTGGATGGCCGGTTTACTTCGGTCAAAGTCAATGCCGGCTATACCGATTACGAGCACCGCGAAATTGAAGAAGGCGAGGTTCATACCACCTTCCGGAACAAGGGCTATGAAGCGCGCATCGAAGCCCGCCACCAGCCGCTCGGGCCCGTGGAGGGCGTGGTCGGCGCACAGGTCAGCCGCAACCAGTTCTCCGCCCTGGGCGAGGAAGCCTTCGTCCCGCACACCGACACCGACAGCCTGGCACTGTTCATGCTCGAACAGTGGCAAGCCACCGAGCGCCTGAACCTGAGCCTGGGTGCACGCCTGGAACATACCGGCGTAGACCCGGACGCGAAGGGCAACGAAAACTTCGCCGAAGCCGACAGCGCCAGCAGTTTCAACGCGCTCAGCCTGTCTTCAGGGGCGGTGTACCAGCTCGACCCGGTCTGGTCGCTCGCCGCCAGCCTTGGCTACACCGAGCGTGCCCCGACGTTCTACGAGCTGTACGCCAATGGCGCCCACGTGGCCACTGGCGCCTTTGAAATCGGCGATGCCGGCCTGAACAAGGAAAAAGCCATTGCCACAGACCTGGCACTGCGCTTCGACAATGGTACCCACAAGGGTAGCGTCGGGGTGTTCTACAGCCACTTCCGCAACTACATCGGCCTGATCGGCACCGGTAACCTTCGCGAGGGCGGGCATGACCACGACCATGACGAGGATGAGCACGACCACGATCACGACGGTTTCCCGGAATACCAATACCAGGGCGTGCGCGCACGCTTCTATGGCATCGAGGCCCAGGACCGCTGGCAACTGCTGGAAAACCGTTACGGCAGCTTCGCCCTGGAATTGTCTGGCGACTACACGCGAGCGAAAAACCTCGACAGTGGCGAGCCGCTGCCACGCATCGCTCCGCTGCGCCTGAACAGCGGCCTGGTCTGGGAGCTGGACCGCTGGCAGGCGCGGGTCGATGTGCAGCATGCGGCAGCGCAGCAGCGTAAGCCGGCCGACGAAACCAGCACCGATGGCTACACCACGCTGGGGGCGAGCGTTGGTTATCGCTTCGACATCGGCAACAGCCAGTGGCTGGCGTTCGTGCGCGGCGAAAACCTGACCGACCAGACCGTGCGCTATGCCAGCTCGATCCTGCGCGATATCGCGCCGGCACCAGGGCGTAGCGTGGAAGTCGGGCTGCGTACCCGCTTCTGAAATAGCGGGGGCTGCTTTTGCAGCCCCTCTGCAGCCAATTGTTACCGATAGGAAAACAATTCACTGCGACAATTTGTCTTTTTTTCTTGTAACTTCCCCTATATCCTCCGCGCCGCAAGCTGAAACGCTTCATTTAACCAATCCTGTCGCCATTTCCATCGGGGGCCCTGCCCTTCGATGCGCTTGCCGTTTATTCAATAATCAGAAGATAGCGCTATCTCATGTTCCAACTGCCCAAAACCTGTTACATCGGCCTTGCCCTCAGCGCCCTGGCGACCCCCGCCGGCGCCAGTGAAATGTTCGCCAGCGATTCCCCATGGATGCTCGGCGACTGGGGAGGCACCCGCAGCGAACTGCTGGAAAAAGGCTACGATTTCACCCTCGGCTATACCGGCGAGATGGGCAGCAACCTGCACGGTGGCTACGACCACGATCGCACCGCGCGCTATAGCGACCAGTTCACCTTCGGCAGCCACCTGGACCTGGAGAAGATTCTCGGCTGGCACGACAGCGAATTCCAGCTGACCATCACCGAGCGCCACGGTGACAACATCAGCAACGACCGCATCAACGACCCGCGCGTTGGCGGTTTCACCTCGGCCCAGGAGGTCTGGGGCCGTGGCGAAACCTGGCGGCTGACCCAGATGTGGATCAAGCAGAAGTACTTCGACGGCGCACTGGACGTGAAATTCGGCCGCTTCGGCGAAGGCGAGGACTTCAACAGCTTCCCCTGCGACTTCCAGAACCTGGCCTTCTGCGGCTCGCAGGTGGGCAACTGGGTCGGCGGCATCTGGTACAACTGGCCGGTCAGCCAATGGGCCCTGCGCGTGCGCTACAACCTCAGCGACGCCCTCTACGCCCAGGTCGGCGTGTTCGAGCAGAACCCTTCCAACCTCGAGTCGGGCAACGGCTTCAAGCTCAGCGGCAGCGGCACCCAGGGCGCGGTAATGCCGATCGAACTGGTGTGGAGCCCACGGGTCAATGGCCTTGAAGGGGAATATCGCGCCGGCTACTACTACAGTAATGCCAAAGCTCAGGATGTTCTCAAGGACAACAACGGCCAGCCGGCAGCGCTCAGCGGCGCCGCCTACCGCAGCAGCTCGAGCAAGCACGGCTTGTGGCTCGGCGCGCAGCAGCAGGTGACTTCGCTGGCGTCCGACCAGTCACGTGGCCTGAGCCTGTTCGCCAATGCCACGGTACACGACAAGAAGACCAATGCCATCGACAACTATGTGCAGGCAGGACTGGTATTCAAAGGGCCCTTCGACGCCCGCGCCAAGGACGACATCGGTTTCGCCCTGGCTCGCGTGCACGTCAACCCTGCCTACCGCAAGAACGCCCGCCTGGCCAACCAGGCCGCGGGCCTCGATGACTACGACAACCCTGGTTTCCTGCCGGTGCAGGACACCGAGTACAGCGCCGAACTGTACTACGGCATCCACTTGGCCGACTGGCTCACGGTACGCCCCAACCTGCAGTACATCCGCCACCCGGGCGGGGTGTCGCAGGTCGATGATGCCCTGATCGGCGGCCTGAAGATCCAGAGCAGTTTCTAACCCCTTTTTGACCTGACGGAGAACCTACGATGAGCACTGAAGGTGCCAACACTGGAAGCCGCTGGCTACCGCGCCTGATTGGCGCGTTGCTGCTGCTGATGGGCCTGGCCCTGCTGGCCGGCGGCATCAAGCTGAGCCAGCTGGGCGGATCGCTGTACTACCTGATCGCCGGTATCGGCTTTGCCCTGGCGGGCATCCTGCTGCTGGCCCAACGCCGCATCGCCCTCGGCCTGTACGGCCTGGTTCTGCTGGGCAGCACCGTGTGGGCCCTGGTCGAAGTGGGCCTGGACTGGTGGCAACTGGTGCCGCGCCTGGCCATCTGGTTTGCCATCGGCGTGGTGCTTTTGCTGCCTTGGGCACGTCGACCACTGATCGGCCCGGCCAGCAAGGCCAATAGCGCGCTTCTCGGCGTTGCAGTGGTCGCTTCCGGCGCTTGTGCGCTGGCCAGCCAGTTCACCCACCCGGGTGAAGTGTTCGGCGAACTGGGCCGCGACAGCAGCGAGATGGCCAGCGCCGCACCGGCCATGCCCGACGGCGACTGGCAAGCCTATGGCCGCACCGAACATGGCGACCGCTATTCGCCACTGCGCCAGATCACCCCGCAGAACGCCTACCGCCTGGAAGAGGCCTGGCGCATCCGTACCGGTGACCTGCCAACCGAAAACGACCCGGTGGAGTTGACCAACCAGAACACCCCGCTGAAGGTCAACGGCATGCTCTATGCCTGCACCGCGCACAGCCGCCTGCTGGCCCTGGACCCAGACACCGGCGCGGAAATCTGGCGCTATGACCCCCAGGTCAAGAGCCCGGTCGGCACCTTCAAGGGCTTTGCCCACATGACCTGTCGTGGCGTTTCGTACTATGACGAAAACCGCTACGTCAGCCGCGACGGCAGCCCGGCGCCGAAGATCAGCGACGCCGGCCAGGCCGTGGCCCAGGCCTGCCCACGCCGCCTGTACCTACCCACTGCGGACGCCCGCCTGATTGCCATCAACGCCGACAACGGCAAGGTCTGCGAAGGCTTCGCCAACCAGGGCGCAATCGACCTGACCACCGGCATCGGCCCGTTCACCGCCGGCGGCTACTACTCCACTTCACCTGCCGCAGTCACCCGCGACCTGGTGATCATTGGTGGCCACGTCACCGACAACGAGTCGACCAACGAACCATCCGGCGTGATCCGCGCCTACGACGTACACGATGGCCACCTGGTGTGGAACTGGGACAGCAACAACCCGGACGACACGCAACCACTGGCCCCCGGCAAGATGTACAGCCGCAACTCGGCAAACATGTGGTCGGTTGCCAGCGTCGACGAAGACCTTGGCATGATCTACCTGCCGCTGGGCAACCAGACCCCCGACCAGTGGGGCGCCAACCGCACTCCGGGCGCCGAGAAGTACAGCGCCGGCGTGGTCGCCCTGGACCTGGCCACCGGCAAGGCCCGCTGGAACTATCAGTTCACCCATCACGACCTGTGGGACATGGACGTCGGCAGCCAGCCGACCCTGGTCCACCTGAAGACCGATGACGGCGTGAAACCGGCGATCATTGTGCCGACCAAGCAAGGCAGCCTGTACGTGCTCGACCGTCGCGATGGCAAGCCGATCGTGCCGATCCGCGAAATCCCCACCCCGCAAGGCGCCGTCAAGGGCGACCACACCTCGCCAACCCAGGCCCGCTCCGACCTCAACCTGCTCGGCCCTGAGCTGACCGAACAGGCCATGTGGGGGGCCACGCCGTTCGACCAGATGCTGTGCCGCATCCAGTTCCGCGAGCTGCGCTACGAAGGCCAGTACACCCCGCCATCCGAGCAAGGGTCGCTGGTCTATCCAGGTAACGTCGGTGTATTCAACTGGGGCAGCGTGTCGGTCGACCCGGTACGCCAGTTGCTGTTCACCTCGCCCAACTACATGGCCTTCGTGTCGAAGATGGTCCCGCGTGAGCAAGTGGCCGCAGGCAGCAAGCGCGAAAGTGAGACCAGCGGCGTTCAGCCAAATACCGGCGCCCCTTACGCGGTGATCATGCACCCGTTCATGTCGCCGCTGGGCGTACCGTGCCAGGCCCCGGCCTGGGGCTATGTCGCCGCCATCGACCTGTTCACCAACAAAGTGGTATGGAAGCACAAGAACGGCACCACCCGCGACAGCACCCCGGTACCGATCGGCCTGCCGGTTGGCGTGCCGAGCATGGGCGGCTCGATTGTCACCGCCGGTGGCGTCGGCTTCCTCAGTGGTACCCTCGACCAGTACCTGCGCGCCTATGACGTGAACAACGGCAAGGAACTGTGGAAGGCCCGCCTGCCAGCGGGTGGCCAGGCCACGCCGATGACCTACACCGGCAAGGATGGCAAGCAGTACGTGCTGGTGACCGCCGGCGGGCATGGCTCGCTGGGAACCCGCATGGGCGATTACATCATCGCCTACAAGCTGGCTGAGTAACTGCCCGCTTCTGCAGGCATGACCTGTAGGGGCGGCCTTTCGCGAGACAAGGCCGCTCCTACCCAGCCGCTGCATGCCCACCAGATGAAACCCCTCCCTCGCGCCCTTCGTCTACCATTGAAACCCGTCCCTCCCCGCCCCATCTAAGCACCATAGTCATTCACGCAGGTGCCCCATGAGCGACCAGCAGGATTTCCCGGAACATCCCGACGAACACAGCGAAGTCGAACACACCACCCACCAGGCCGAAGCCGGCCACGCCCTCGCCCTGCCCGGCCAGCAACTGCCGGACAAGGTTTACGTGATCCCGATCCACAATCGCCCGTTCTTCCCGGCCCAGGTACTGCCGGTCATCGTCAATGAAGAGCCTTGGGCAGAAACCCTGGACCTGGTGGCCAAGTCGCCGGACCATTGCCTGGCCCTGTTCTTCATGGACACCCCGCCAGAAGACCACCGCCACTTCGACACCTCGGCCCTGCCGGAATACGGCACGCTGGTGAAGGTGCACCATGCCAGCCGCGAAAACGGCAAGCTGCAGTTCGTCGCCCAGGGCTTGAGCCGGGTCCGCATCCGCACCTGGCTCAAGCACCACCGCCCGCCCTATCTGGTCGAGGTCGAATACCCGCGCCAGCCGGCCGAGCCGACCGACGAGGTCAAGGCCTACGGCATGGCGCTGATCAATGCGATCAAGGAGCTGCTGCCGCTCAACCCGCTGTACAGCGAAGAACTGAAGAACTACCTCAACCGCTTCAGCCCCAATGACCCGTCGCCGCTCACCGATTTCGCCGCCGCCCTCACCTCGGCCACCGGCAGCCAGCTGCAGGAAGTGCTCGACTGCGTGCCCATGCTCAAACGCATGGAGAAGGTCCTGCCGATGCTGCGCAAGGAGGTCGAAGTCGCGCGCCTGCAGAACGAGATCTCGGCCGAGGTCAACAGGCAAATTGGCGAGCACCAGCGCGAGTTCTTCCTCAAGGAGCAACTCAAGGTCATCCAGCAGGAGCTGGGCCTGACCAAGGACGACCGCAGCGCCGACCTCGAGCAGTTCGAACAGCGCCTGGAAGGCAAGACCCTGCCGGACCAGGCACGCAGGCGCATCGACGAAGAAATGGGCAAGCTGGCCATCCTCGAAACCGGCTCGCCCGAATACGCCGTCACCCGCAATTATCTGGACTGGGCTACCGCCTTGCCCTGGGGCGTATACGGCAAGGACAAGCTCGACCTCAAGCACGCGCGCAAAGTCCTTGACCAGCACCACGCCGGCCTCGACGACATCAAGGAACGTATTCTCGAATTCCTCGCCGTAGGGGCCTGGAAAGGCGAAATCAGCGGCTCGATCGTGCTGCTGGTAGGCCCGCCCGGGGTGGGCAAGACCAGTATCGGCAAGTCCATCGCCGAATCACTCGGCCGGCCGTTCTACCGTTTCAGCGTTGGCGGCATGCGCGACGAGGCCGAGATCAAGGGCCACCGCCGCACCTATATCGGTGCACAGCCCGGCAAGCTGGTGCAGGCGCTCAAAGACGTCGAAGTGATGAACCCGGTCATCATGCTCGACGAAATAGACAAGATGGGCCAGAGCTATCAGGGCGACCCAGCGTCGGCGCTGCTGGAAACCCTCGACCCGGAGCAGAACGTCGACTTCCTTGATCACTACCTCGACCTGCGCCTGGACCTGTCCAAGGTACTGTTCGTGTGCACCGCCAATACCCTCGACTCGATTCCGGGACCGTTGCTCGACCGCATGGAAGTGATCCGCCTGTCCGGCTATATCACCGAGGAAAAGCTGGCGATTGCCAAGCGTCACCTGTGGCCCAAGCAACTGGACAAGGCCGGCGTGGCCAAGGCCAGCCTCGCCATCAGCGACAGCGCCCTGCGCGCGGTCATCGAAGGCTATGCCCGCGAAGCCGGTGTACGCCAGCTGGAGAAGCAACTGGGCAAGCTGGTGCGCAAGGCGGTGGTCAAGCTGCTGGAAAACCCTGAGGCCAGGCTGAAGATCGGCACCAAGGACCTGGAAGCCGCCCTCGGTATGCCGGTGTTCCGCAGCGAGCAGGTGCTGGCCGGCAAAGGCGTGATCACCGGCCTGGCCTGGACCAGCATGGGTGGTGCCACGCTGCCGATCGAGGCCACCCGCATCCACACCCTCAACCGCGGTTTCAAGCTCACCGGTAAACTGGGTGACGTGATGAAAGAGTCCGCCGAAATTGCCTACAGCTACGTCAGCGCCAATCTCAAGCAGTTTGGCGGTGATCCTGGCTTCTTCAACGAGGCGTTCATCCATCTCCACGTGCCCGAAGGGGCTACCCCCAAGGACGGTCCGAGTGCCGGCATCACCATGGCCAGTGCCCTGCTGTCGCTGGCCCGTGACCAGGCCCCGAAGAAAGGCGTAGCCATGACCGGCGAGCTGACCCTGACCGGACAAGTGCTGCCGATTGGCGGTGTGCGCGAGAAGGTGATTGCAGCGCGGCGGCAGAAAATCTTCGAGCTGATCTTGCCGGAGCCTAACCGTGGCGACTTCGAAGAGCTGCCAGACTATCTGCGTGAGGGCCTGACAGTGCATTTCGCCAAGCGCTTTGCCGACGTGGCAAAAGTGCTGTTCTGAGCTGTTCCGGCCTCTTTGCGGGCAAAACCGCGAAGAGGCCGCTGCAGGCAACACAAATCTCCTCGATCATCGGTTATCCTCAGGTCCATCGCCAGCCTCCGGAGCCAACATGACCGCCCCTCGTCTGCTCGTTCCCCTGAGCTTCGCCTTGCTTTCTGCCTGCGCCCAACAACCCACGCAGCCCATCGAATTGGACGCCGAAAGCGAGTGCCCGACGCGCCTGCAGGTGGGCCAGACCCTGACCCTGACTCTGCCCAGCAACCCGTCCACCGGCTATCGCTGGCGCGTCGAAAACCCTGCCGCCAACGTGCTGCGCAGCCTCGGACCGGAGGTGTACAGCGCCCCAGAAGAAGAGGATGTGGTCGGCAGCGCCGGTGTCTCCACCTGGCGCTACCAGGCCAACCGTGCCGGAGAGGCCCAACTGGTATTGGTCTACCAACAGCCATGGGCCGCAGACGTCGCCCCGGTACAGAGCTTTGATTGCAAGGTCATTGTCCGCTGAAGATCAGCTGCGATCGTAAGCCATGTGCACCGATTTCAAATACGCGCAGAGCTCTTGCAGCGCGCCCGTGGCAACCTCCAGGTCCATGATCGCGCTTAGCTTCGAAGTTTGAGCATCGCATTCCTGCTCGACTTTGCGCAGTTCCGCCAGCCACTCATTACGCCGCGGCTCGATGGCGCACAAAGCCGTCATGGCCTCCAGTTCCATCTGTGAAACCTGTTGCATGTGCAGCGCTTGCTGCTGATCCGCGAGCGCTACCTCGATTTTTGCATCGAGCCTGATCCGGGCTGCACTCAGGTCGCTGAAGGTTTTCGCCCCCTGCAACGCATCGGCGTGCTTGGCAAGCTTCTGTGTCACCAGCTTTATCAGCCCGGCGTCGATCTTGGGGTTCGAAATCAAACCGGCTATCTGGTCGATTTCCTCTTCGCTCGGTATCTGACCTTTCAGCACAGTGGCAATGGAGGGGCTATCGAACACCTCTATCGCTTGCAGGATGTCTGCCTTCTGCTGCCGGAGTTCTGCCAGCCGCTGGCTGAATATCACTGCCTGTTGCTGCTTGCTGGTGGCCAGGCGTTGCAACGCGGGTAGCGCCTCCTCGAACGAGGATAACGAGAAAAGCTCCAGTCGCTGGTTTTGCTTGGTCAACTCCTTGTAAAGCTGGGACAAGCGACTCAGAACGCTGGAAAGCCCGTCATGGGCATCGGCGTCTCGCCGCCTCGGAACGAAGGCACGGTCATCCAGTAATACAATTGCACCAATCAGGAATTCGTTGAAAGAGCGTTCGACAGCCAACATCAATGTACGAAGCAGGCCAAGTTGTTCACGCGCACCAGCGAGCACTTTCATATCCCAGGTGTCTATCAGCTGGAAAATTTCGTCCTGCGCCTTCTGCATTTTTATAAAATCCGGAGTAACCGTATCAATATTGGTAACATCCATGTCAGGCTTCTCCACACTCTTCAATCAGCTCTTCAAACAGCGCCGACAACCGGTGACAAATATTGCCGATTTTGGTCCACGGTTTGATAACTTCAGCAAAATCATGAACAAACGTATCAAGCTGGTGGATCGTGTTCAGTTCTTTGGCTTCGTTCACCGAACTATTGGCATAGGACGCCAGGAACAACCAGACATCTGCCAGGCGCCTGGTCGCTGACGACAAATCCTTGCATCTGAATTGCAAATCCCGGATCAAGGTCGAGACCCGCTCGTAGTCCTCGAATGCAGGAACCATCTTGCCTACGAGGGATGCCAGTTCCTCGCGCTTGTCGATCAGTTCATTCTTTTCGGCCCGGATTTTTTCCGCCTTGCTGCCAAACACGCCACCGGTGACGATCAGGCCGAGCGGCCCCAGCACCAAGCCGGTGAATGCATAGCCTACATTCGCGTCATATTCGCCTTGCAGCTGGTCGATCTGTTCATCCCATAAATCGATCTGCCGGCGTTTTTCCAGCAGGACGTCATCGGAAATCTTCTCCGAGAAGTGCTTCAACAGCCGCCCCATGCGCGGCTTGAGTTCACGCTTGATTTCAGCGTAGAACCAGTGGGCACGCCGGTCGACCTCTTCAATTCGGCGCCGGGTGTCTTCGATTTCCCTGACCAGGCCACTGATGCCGGGCGTCACGATACTGGCGATCTGCGCTTGCTCGTCGTGGCTAAGTTCAAGTGCATAAGAATCGTCACCCTGCTCATCCTTGCGGCTCCGCAATGCGAGGAAGACTTCACTGCGTTCAAGATTTCCCAACAGGGCATGGCCACGCTCTACCAGGCTCTCGGCAAACAGTTCGATTTCAGGCCCTAGCTGCTTGATGCTCCGCTCCAGCTTGTCCCATTCATACACATGCCTGTGTAACGCTTCGTAAAGGGTATATACCATCGAGGCATCCACCCCCAGTGTTTCGTAATCCGCTTCCTCCCTGACCTGATCCAGGGTGCGCGGCAACAGGTTCACGGTATTGGCATAGCGTTTTATGACCTTCAGGTTTTCCGCTGTCAGTAGGCTGCCGACTTGCTGACCAGCCCCCGCTCTGCTTTCAAGAAACTGGAAATAGCGCTCCGGCAAATTTTTAACTTTGGCTACCAGATCCATTTCATCTATGGAAGGTTGTTCCATCTGAGTTTCGATATTCATGGGGTCCTCATGGCACTGTTGAGTTCTCAATTTTCAGGTGCCCCGCCAGTGTCGGAGTTTATTGAAGCGCCGAAATTAGCCGAGATAACCTGATGCTGTGGGAAAGTTCACTGCAACCGCCATGGAGGCGCTACCCATGAAGCGCTGCCATAGCAAGAATCGCGGCCTTTGGCTAAAATGCGCCTCCGTTTCACCCTGTATCGAGCCCGCCGTGAGCAAACAACCCGACCGCCTTTTCGCCCAGCCCCTGGAGCAAGTGCCTGACTTCGTCTTCAACGAAGACGTGGTGCGGGTGTTCCCGGACATGATCAAGCGCTCGGTGCCGGGCTACCCGACCATTGTCGAGAACCTTGGCGTGCTGGCTGCGCGCTTCGCCCAGCCGCACACCGCGCTGTATGACCTGGGCGCATCGCTGGGTGCTGTCACCCAGTCATTGCGGCGGCATGTGCGCAGCGACGGCTGCCGGGTGATTGCAGTGGACAATTCCGCCGCCATGGTCGAACGCTGCCGCCAGTACCTCACCGCCCAGGACTCTATGTTCCAGGAACTGCTGCCGGTGCAAGTGCTGGAAGCCGATATTCTTGCCCTGCAGTTCGAGCCCGCTTCGGTGGTGGCAATGAACTTCACCCTGCAGTTCATCGCCCCCGACCAGCGCCTGGAACTGCTGGGCCGCATCCGCCAAGCGCTGCTGCCTGGCGGCGCGCTGATTCTCTCGGAGAAGCTGCGCTTCGCCGACGAACACGAGCAGGAACTGCTCAATGAACTGCATTTGGACTTCAAACGGGCCAACGGCTACAGCGAACTGGAAATCGCCCAGAAGCGCAGCGCCATTGAAAACGTGATGCGCCCCGACACCCTCGAAGCCCATCAACAACGTCTGCGCGCCGCCGGCTTCTCGAAAGTCGTGCCCTGGTTCCAGTGCCTTAACTTCGCCTCGTTGATAGCCCTGCCATGATCGATCTGTCCCCCCTCGTCCGCCGCCTGGCGGGCACGCCCCTGGCTTCGTGGTCGCAAGGCCTGCAGGCACAACTGGAAGCCAAGCTGGAGAAGGGCCATGGCGACCTCGACCGCTGGCGCGGTGCGCTCGACGCCTTGCCCACCTTGCAGCCAAGCGAAATCGACCTGGTCAATGGGCTGCGCCTGGACTGCGAGTGCGACGACGCGACCCGCGCGCAGATGCGCCAGGCGCTGATGGGCCTGTCGCCCTGGCGCAAGGGGCCGTTCGATCTGTTCGGCGTGCATGTCGATACCGAATGGCGTTCCGACTGGAAATGGTCCCGAGTCGGCCCACACCTGGACCTCCAGGGCAAGCGTGTGCTCGATGTGGGCTGCGGCAATGGCTACTACCAGTGGCGCATGCTCGGTGCGGGCGCCGACCTGGTCATTGGCGTCGACCCCAACTGGTTGTTCTTCTGCCAGTTCCAGGCCGTACAGCAATACCTGCCCGAGTTGCCCGCCTGGCACCTGCCGTTCGCCCTGGAAGACCTGCCGGCCAACCTTGAAGGCTTCGACACAGTGTTCTCGATGGGGGTGTTCTACCACCGTCGCTCGCCCATCGAGCACCTGCTGGCGCTGAAGGATTGCCTGGTCAAGGGTGGTGAACTGGTGCTGGAAACCTTGGTGATCGAGGGCGACGAGAACCAGGTGCTGGTACCGGAAGACCGCTACGCACAGATGCGCAACGTCTGGTTCCTGCCGTCGGTACCAGCTTTGGAGCGTTGGCTGCGCCGCGCCGGCTTCAACGATGTCCGTTGCGTCGATGTCAGCGTGACCAGCGTCAAGGAACAGCGCAGCACCGAGTGGATGCGCTATCAGTCACTCGGCGACTTCCTCGACCCGAATGACCACAGCAAGACCATCGAAGGGCTGCCAGCCCCTCGCCGCGCCACCCTGCTGGCGCGTAAATAAAAAGGCGCCTGGTTGGCGCCTGAATACACTTGCGACGGGGAGCTTTCACGTCGTGGGTAACGTTGTTTCAGTCCTTGGCCAGCTCGCGGGCCTTCTCCTGCACTTTGCGCTCGCGCTCGGCAACAGCTTGCTGCTTGTCACCGTGCAGGCGCTGCTGGTCCTCGCGAAACGCTTGCCAGAACTGCATGGAGCGCTCCGCACCGCCTTCGGCATATACGCTCGCACTGCCCAGGGCAAGGATGGCCAACAGCAGGTATTTGGTCAGGTTCATCGTGTTTGCCTCGTGATAACCGATCAGACAGGGCCATCGTAGCGAGGGGTAGCTAACGGCAAGGTGAGGCTGAGATTACAGTCTTGCAATGTGGCCTTGTTTCGCCTGTTCCGGCCTATCGCCGGAACAGACAGTCAGATAACACCAGCATTACAAATCCGTTATCTGCGCCGTGCGTCCTTCCTCATGCCGTAACATCCAGCCCCCTTGACCCTGATGTCACTACAGGGTCGAAAATTGCCCCTTTCATTACACTGAGCCCGCTCATGCGCCTATTGATCATCGAGGACGAACTGCGTACCGCCGACTATCTGCAACAGGGCCTGCGCGAGAACGGCTACATCGTCGATTGCGCCCACACCGGCACTGACGGCCTGCACCTGGCCCGCCAGCAGCCTTACGACCTGGTCATCCTCGACGTCAACCTGCCCGAACTCGATGGCTGGACCGTGTTGCAGCGGCTGCGTGCCGAATCGGCCACGCGCATCATGATGCTCACGGCTCATGGCCGCCTGGCAGACCGGGTCAAGGGCCTGGACCTGGGCGCTGACGACTACCTGCTCAAACCCTTCGAATTCCCTGAACTGCTGGCGCGCATTCGCAGCCTGCTACGCCGCAACGACCAGCAACTGCAGCCCAGCACCCTGCATGTCGCCGACCTGGAGCTGGACCCCGGTCGCCACCGCGCCTACCGCGCCGGCCAGCGTATCGACCTGACCGCCAAGGAGTTCGCCCTGCTGCACCTGCTGATGCGCCAGACCGGCGAGGTGCTTTCGCGGACCCAGATCATCTCATTGGTATGGGACATGAACTTCGACTGCGACACCAATGTGGTCGAGGTCTCGATCCGACGCCTGCGGGCCAAGATCGACGACCCGTTCGACAACAAGCTGATCCACACGCTGCGGGGTGTCGGCTACGTGCTGGAGGCACGCTTTTGAACAACGCCAGCCTGTCACTGCGCCTGGGCCTGAGCGTGACGCTGATGGGCGCCGCGCTGGTGTTGCTACTGGCTTGCCTGGCCGTATTCGCCCTGGATCACGAACTGGACAACCGCGCACGCAAGGACCTGGCGCGCAAGATGCTGCAGGTCGAGCACAATTTGCGCGTCGACCTGCGCAGCGAAGACCTGGGTGCGCGCGCCCATCCGCTGCTCGACCTGGTGATGGGGCACGATAACCTCAGCCTCAACGTACTGGCCATCGAAGGGCGCCACCCGCACCTGCTGAGCCTCGGCCCGGCCCTGGAATCACGCATCGGCGAGCTGGGTACCGGCACCCGCCTGGCCTTCCACACCTGGCGCGACAGCAACGGCAACCAGCTGCTCACCGTGACTCGCCTGATGCGCCTGCGTGACGACACCCCGGTCAAGGTGATGATGACGCTCAACCGTGCCGACGATAACGCCCTGCTGCAAGCCTACCTGCAGTCCACCTTGTTCGCGTTGCCGCTGCTGTTGTTGCTGATCGGCGCGGGTGCCTGGTGGCTCATGCAGCGTGGCCTGAAGCCGCTGCGACACTTCCGGCGCATTGCCGGGCAAGTGTCGGCCCAGGACCTGCAACATCGCCTGCCTGCCAGCGGCCTGCCGCTGGAACTGGCGGAGCTGGCCGGCAGCATCAACGTGATGCTCGATCGCCTCGATCAGGGTGTGCGCCAGCTGTCGCAATTTTCCGACGACCTGGCCCATGAACTGCGCACCCCGATAGGCAACCTGATGGGCAAGGCGCAAGTGACCCTGGCGCGTGAACGGGACAACGCCAATTACCGCGAAGTGCTGGAAGACAGCATTGAAGAGCTGACCCGGCTCAACCGCATCATCAACGACATGCTGTTTCTCGCCCAGGTCAGCGAGCCCCAGGCCCAGGTTCCGCTCAAGCCCATGGCCCTGGCCGACGAAACTGCGCGGGTGGTCGAACTGTTCGCCTTCAGCGCCGAGTTGAAAGAGGTTGAATTGCGCGTCCAGGGCTGGGGCACGGCGATGGCGGATCGGTTGATGTTTCAACGGACATTGTCGAACCTGTTGAGCAATGCCATTCGCCATTGCCCTGATGGCACGTCCGTGGAACTGCGCATCGAGCGGCTGGATAGTGAAGTTCGGCTGTCAGTGGAGAACCAGGGGCCTGGCATTACCGCAGAACACCTGCCGCGCCTGTTCGAGCGGTTTTACCGGGTTGGCTCGGGGCGCTCGCGGCTGGAAGGCGGGACAGGGTTGGGGCTGGCGATCGTGAAGTCGATCATGCAGCTGCATGGCGGGCGGGTCGAGGTCAGCAGCAGCCCCTTGGGGCCTACCCGCTTTACCCTGGTGTTTCCTGCCGAATAATCAGCTGCCTGTAGCGGCCTCTTCGCGGACTTGCCGGCGAAGAGGCCGCTACAAGCTACCGAAGGATCAGCGCGAAGCCGCGACGATCAGCGCCTTCATCTCGGCGACCGCAGCCTTGAACCCAACGAACAGGGCGTGCGCCACCAGCGCATGGCCGATGTTGAGTTCATTGATACCCTTGATTGCCGCCACTGCCTCGACATTGTGGTAATGCAGCCCGTGGCCGGCGTTGACGATCAACCCCTGGCCCACGCCAAACGCCACGCCATCGACAATACGCTTGAGCTCTTCGGCCACTTCGGTCGGGGTCTGGGCGTCGGCGTAACGCCCGGTGTGCAGTTCGATGGCTGGCGCTCCCACTCGGCGCGAGGCCTCGATCTGCCGCTCGTCGGCATCGATGAACAGCGACACTTCAGCACCGGTACGCGCCAGGCGCTCCACCGCCGCCTTGATCCGTGCCTCCTGGCCAGCCACGTCCAGGCCACCTTCAGTCGTCAACTCCTGACGGGTCTCGGGTACCAGGCAGATATGCGCCGGGCGAATCTTCTCGGCAAAGGCCATCATCTCTTCGGTGACGCCCATCTCGAAATTCATGCGGGTCTGCAACACATCCTTGAGCAGCAGCACGTCACGCTCCTGGATATGCCGGCGGTCTTCACGCAGGTGCACGGTGATGCCATCGGCGCCCGCCTCTTCGGCATCCAGGGCAGCCTTGACCGGATCAGGGTAACGCGTGCCCCGGGCCTGGCGCAGGGTCGCCACGTGGTCGATGTTTACGCCGAGAAGCATGCGGTTGCTGTGAGTCACGAAAGGCTCTCCTGAAGATTGAGCCCCACAGCATACGTCGTGATCAACGCTTGCGAAACAGTTCCCGGCTGACCAATGGCTTTGTTCCCAGGTGAACCGCCAACGCCTGGCGCATCAGGCGCTTGGCAGCCAGCAAGGCTCCGGGGGCATCCCAGTCGGCCTCGGCCAGGGCCAACAGCTCGATACCGCGGAACAGCCCGGGTTGAGCCAGTTCAACTCGCTCCAGGCCGGCATCCACGCGCAAGCGGTACAGGCCATCAGCCGCGATCGGCTGGTCATTGACATCATGCTGCAACGAGAACGCATAACCGAGCTCGTCAAGCAGCCGCCATTCGAAAGCACGTAGCAGCGGTTCCAGCGGACGACCGGCGGCCAAGGCTTGCAGGGTCAGGCTGTAGTGCTCGAACAATGCCGGGTAAGGCGCTTCGGCGGGCAGCAGGCGCATCAGCAGCTCGTTGAGGTACAAGCCGCTGAACAAGGCGTCGCCGTGCAACCAGGCGGCGATGCCGGCGCTGTCCATTCGCCCGACATTTTTCAGCTCACCGCGCCCGCGCAGTTCCAGCTCCAGCGGCACGAACGGCCGCACCAGGCTGCCGCCCTTGCCGCGCGCCCGGCGCAACACAGCGCGCATGCGGCCCTGCGGGGTGAAGAAATCCACCAGCGCGCTGGTTTCCTTGTAGGCACGGCTGTGCAGTACGTAGGCTGGCTGGCCGACAGGTTGTTCCATGAAAGATCACTCGCCCCGTGGGCCGCTCCTGCTGGGGGCCGTGCAAGGCTTAGAGGTCGCCGTAGCCCAGCGAACGCAAGGCGCGCTCGTCGTCGGACCAGCCGCCCTTGACCTTGACCCACAAGTTGAGCATCACCTTGGCGTCGAACAGCACTTCCATGTCCTTGCGCGCGTCAGAGCCGATGCGCTTGATGCGCTCGCCCTTGTCGCCAATGATGATCTTCTTCTGGCCGTCACGCTCGACCAGGATCAACGCGTGGATGTGCAGCACATGACCCTGCTGCTTGAATTCCTCGATCTCCACGGTGATCTGGTACGGCAGCTCCGCGCCCAGCTGGCGCATGATCTTCTCACGTACCAGCTCGGCGGCCAGGAAGCGGCTGCTGCGGTCGGTGATCTGGTCTTCCGGGAAGAAGTGTTCGTTTTCCGGCAGGTGCTTGGCGATCAGTGCTTCGAGCGATTCCAGGTTGTGCCCCTGCTGTGCGGAAATCGGCACGATCTCGGCATTCGGCAGTTGCGTCTGCAACCACTGCAGGTGCGGTATCAGCTCGGCCTTCTCGTCCATGCGGTCGGTCTTGTTGACCGCCAGGATGACCGGGCCGGTCACGTACTGCACGCGCTCCAGCACCAGCTGGTCTTCGTCGGTCCAGCGGGTGCGGTCGACCACGAAAATCACCACGTCGACGTCCTTCAGGGCCGCCGAGGCGTTGCGGTTCATGTAGCGGTTCAGGGCCTTGTCGTTGGCCTTGTGCATGCCAGGTGTATCGACATAGATCGCCTGCACATCACCCTCGGTCTTGATACCGAGCATGTTGTGGCGGGTGGTCTGCGGCTTGCGCGAAGTGATCGCCAGCTTCTGCCCCAGGATGTGGTTAAGCAGAGTCGACTTGCCGACGTTGGGGCGGCCGACAATGGCTACATAGCCGCAGCGGGTCGGGTTGCTATCAGTCATTGCCATTCTCCACGCCCAGGGCGATCAGTGCAGACGCGGCGGCGACTTGCTCGGCAATACGCCGGCTCACGCCCTGGCCGCGGCTCTTGTTGTTCAGCAGCACCACTTCGCATTCGACGAAGAAGGTCCGGCAGTGCGGTTCGCCCTGGATATCCACCACTTCGTAGCGCGGCAGCTCGCAGCTGCGCGACTGCAGAAACTCCTGCAAGCGGGTTTTCGGATCCTTGTTGGTGTCGACCAGGGTCAGGCCTTCGAACTCGTCGGCCAGCCAGGCCAGTACGCGTTCCCGCGCCGTTTCCATGTCCGCATCCAGGTAGATGGCACCAATCAGCGCCTCCAGGGCATCGGCCAGGATCGACTCACGGCGGAAGCCACCACTCTTGAGTTCGCCAGACCCCAGGCGCAGGTGGTCACCCAGGTCGAAACCACGGGCCAGGCGGGCCAGGGTTTCGCCCTTGACCAGGCGCGCGCGCAAGCGCGACAACTGGCCTTCGCGGGCCTGCGGGAAGCGCTCGAACAGCGCCTCGCCGGCGACGAAGTTGAGAATGGCATCACCGAGGAACTCCAGGCGCTCGTTGTTGCGCCCGGCGTAGCTGCGATGAGTCAGCGCCAGGAGCATCTGGTCCTGGTTCTTGAAGGTATAACCGAGCTTTCGCTCCAGACGGGCAAGGGGAGCACTCATGCAGCCACCCGTTCGTTGTTCAACGCGTTGTTCAAATCAACATCCTGAAAGACTGTTTGGCTGTGGTCCGCCGCGACGTACGGCGAATCTCCCGATCCTTGAGAACACAGCCTATGTCAGAAATGCATTCGGCGCTGCCTGCTGGCCAGCGCCGATGGGTATCAATGGATCAGACCGACCCGCGACAGGTTGGGCATGTGGCTGAGCTTGGGCTCTGGCCAGCTCATCCATACTGCGAAAGCCTTGCCGACGATGTTCCGGTCCGGAACCATGCCGTGCAGTTCCTTGGGAATGTTCGGGTCATCCCAGTAACGGCTGTCGTTGGAGTTGTCGCGGTTGTCGCCCATCATGAAGTAATGGCCCGCCGGCACGGTCCATTGCTGGTCCGGCGGCATGCGGTAACGGCTCATTTCCTTGCGGATCAGGTGTTCGACCTCGCCGAGCTTTTCCTTGTACAACTCGGCGCTGCCCAGGGTGCCCGGCTCGGTGCCTACCAGTTGTTCGGCAATTGGCTGGCCGTTGACGAACAACCGCTTGTCGTTGGTATAGCGGATCTGGTCGCCCGGCAGGCCGACCACACGCTTGATGTAGTTGACGTTCGGGTCGCTCGGGTAGCGGAACACCATCACATCACCGCGTTGCGGGTCGCCCACCTCGATGACCTTCTTGTCGATCACCGGCAGACGGATGCCGTACGAAAACTTGTTCACCAGGATGAAGTCGCCCACTTCCAGGGTTGGCTTCATCGACCCCGAAGGAATCTGGAACGGCTCGACCAGGAACGAACGTAGCACCAGCACGATGAACAGCACCGGGAAGAAGGACTTGCCGTATTCGACCAGCAACGGCTCCTTGCCAAGGCGCTCGACCACCGCCATTTCGGGCTGGCTGACGCTGCCCTGGTAGTTGGCGATTGCCGCACGCCGGCGCGGGGCCAGGAACAGCAGGTCGATCAAGCCCAGCAGGCCGCAGACGAAGACGGCGATGACTAGCAACAGCGGGAAATTTAGCGACATAGGACCTAGCTATCCAACCTGAGCACGGCGAGGAAGGCTTCCTGTGGAATCTCCACGTTGCCCACCTGTTTCATGCGTTTCTTACCGGCCTTCTGCTTCTCCAGCAGCTTCTTCTTACGGCTGACGTCACCACCGTAGCACTTGGCCAGTACGTTCTTTCTGAGTGCCTTGACGGTTGTACGCGCGATGATCTGGCCGCCGATAGCTGCCTGGATCGCCACGTCGAACATCTGCCGAGGGATCAGTTCCTTCATCTTTTCGGTCAACGCTCGGCCTTTGTAGGCCGCGTTGTCGCGGTGCACGATCAGGGCCAGGGCATCGACCTTGTCGCCGTTGATCAGCACGTCCAGCTTGACCAGGTTGGCCGACTGGTAGCGATCGAAATGATAGTCCAGCGAAGCATAGCCGCGGCTGGTGGACTTGAGGCGATCGAAGAAGTCCAGCACCACCTCGTTCATCGGCAAGTCGTAGCGCACCTGCACCTGGCTGCCGAGGAACTGCATGTCACGCTGCACGCCACGCTTCTCGATGCACAGGGTGATGACGTTGCCCAGGTGCTCCTGCGGCACCAGGATGGTCGCGGTGACGATCGGCTCGCGGAAATCGGCGACAGCCGAGACGTCCGGCAGCTTCGACGGGTTGTCGACAGTGATGGTCTCGCCGGTTTTCAGTTCAAGCTCGTAGATCACGCTTGGCGCGGTGGTGATCAGGTCCAGGTCGTATTCGCGCTCGAGGCGCTCCTGGATAATCTCCATGTGCAGCATGCCGAGGAAGCCGCAACGGAAACCGAAGCCCAGTGCATCGGAGCTTTCCGGCATGTATTGCAGCGACGAGTCGTTCAGGGTCAGCTTCTGCAGAGCATCGCGGAAGTCCTCGAAGTCGTCGGAGCTGACCGGGAACAGCCCGGCGTAGACCTGCGGCTGGATCTTCTTGAAGCCTGGCAGCACTTCCACTTCAGGGGTGGAGGACAAGGTCAGGGTGTCACCAACCGGGGCACCGTGAATGTCCTTGATGCTGGCAATGATGAAGCCCACTTCACCGGCCTTCAGGTCGGCGGTCTGGGTATGTTTCGGGGTGAACACACCCACGCTGTCGACCAGGTGCACCTTGCCGGTGGACTTGACCAGGATCTTGTCGCCTTTCTTGACGCGGCCATGACGCACGCGCACCAGCGAGACTACGCCCAGGTAGTTGTCGAACCAGGAGTCGATGATCAGCGCCTGCAGCGGCGCCTCGATATCGCCTTCCGGCGCGGGGATGGTCTGCACCAGGCGTTCGAGCACCTCGTCCACGCCCATGCCGCTCTTGGCACTGCACGCCACGGCATCGGTGGCATCGATGCCGATGATCTTCTCGATCTCGTCCTTGACGCGGTCCGGGTCGGCCTGGGGCAGGTCCATCTTGTTCAGTACCGGCATGACTTCCAGGCCCTGCTCGATGGCGGTGTAGCAGTTGGCCACGGACTGGGCTTCGACGCCCTGGCCGGCGTCAACCACCAGCAGTGCACCTTCACACGCCGCCAGCGAACGCGAGACTTCATAGGTGAAGTCGACGTGGCCGGGGGTATCGATGAAGTTCAGCTGGTAGACCTTGCCGTCCTGCGCCTTGTAGTTGAGCGTGACGCTGTGGGCCTTGATGGTGATACCGCGCTCGCGCTCCAGGTCCATGGAATCGAGCACCTGAGCTTCCATTTCGCGCGCCGACAGGCCACCGCACATCTGGATGAAACGGTCGGCCAGCGTCGACTTGCCATGGTCGATGTGGGCGATGATGGAGAAATTGCGGATATGACTCAAATCACTCACGGGTCAACACTCGAAAAGGCTGCGAGCCGGACGCCCGCCGAAAAATAGCCGGGAATTGTACCTTAAGCCGCAGCAGGCCGCCACGACCACTGACCGACCAAACGGCGCGCATGGTCTTCTGCCGCGACACCGACCTATCAGTTCTATCAGTAGAGCTCGTTGACATGCCATTCCTAGAATGGATGCCCAGACAAGATGAGGGCTATCCAGTGGAACAGGCACATCAAGCAGGCGCATTGAATCCTGGGTTTGGCACCGAAGGCATCGCAGAACTCCCTTCCTTCAATGGCTGGACCGACAGGCACAGCACCGGCATGACACTCCAGGGATCCAAAATTCTGGTAGGAGCACGGGCATTCCTGGCCCCGCGAGAAAACTACGCCATGGCGCGCTTCGGTGCGGACGGAAAGCCTGATCTGACGTTCGGAAAAGATGGAGCGGTTGCAGGCCAGTTTTCCGCTGGTGCACTTTCCAGTTGCGAAGACATCACCAGCTCGCCCAGCGATAGCGATGCAATCTGGCTTCTGGGACACGCGCAACCGGACCCTTTCACTCCCGGACGGCTGTTGTTGGCAAAATTCGATCGCGACGGCCAAGCCTCGCCCGCCGAGCACACACTGGAAGTCGAAAAAGGTGCTTCGCCTCTGAGGCAACAATCCCGCCTGGCCCTGCACGACGATCACGTCCTGGTTTCCGCCAATTTCGACGTCGGGCTGCCCCGCGTCTACAAGCTGGATGCCCACGGCAATCCCGGCTTCGGCGGCAAACAATACATCCAGGTCAAATTCGCAACGGATGAAGTCAGAATTGCCGCCCTGGCCGTCAGTGGCAAGGCCATCCTCGCCTGCGGCTCGCTGAAAAAACCAGACGGCAGCTACGCAGGCTTCTTGGCGCGCTTCCATCCGGACGGCACACTCGATACGCAGTTCGGCAACCAGGCCGGGTTTCACGTGTTCAAAGCAAACCAGAACAATACCTGGAGCTACGGGCTGGTGGTCCGACCATCGGGGCAATTGACCGTGCTTGGCCAATCAGACGATGCCACAGGCGAGGCGAAACGAGCACTGATCTGGCAATTCACTGCCCAAGGAGCAACCGACCCGAGCTTCAACCAAGGCGAACCACTGTTGATGAGCTTCGATGAAGGCAATGACGATGGCTGGTATTCGGCCGTTGTTCAGCCAGAGGGAAAGTTGCTGGCATTTGGCCGTTCAGCAACTGATACGGTTTACGCCAGGCGCTTCAACGCCGACGGTAACGTGGATGACTCTTTCAAACTGGCAGTGATCTTGACCGCTACAGACCGGATTGAATCCCTCTGGCGCTTGAACGATACGCTGCTGGCCGTAAACGCTACTGGCCCGACCGGACCGACAGGCATGGTATTCAGTTTCCTGAACACATAAAAGAACCCGGCGCATCATGCGCCGGGTTCTTACTGAAACGACGAGCCGTTTATTCAGCCAGCTTGAAGGTAATGAAGCTCGCGCGCCCCTGACGCAGCACACGCATCGACACCGAACGGTTCTTCGGCAATTCCTTGGCAATTTCGGTGAATTCCTTGGCCGAGCCAATGGCCTGGTTGTTCAGGTGGCTGATGATGTCACCTGGACGCAGGCCAATCATTGCAGCCGGACCGTCCTGGACCTCCTTGATCACCACACCGCCTTTGAGCTCCAGGGATTTCTTCTGCTCGGCGGTCAGGTCGGCCACCGATACGCCCAGGCGGTTGCTGCTGCGCTCAGCGCTGCCTTCGGCACCGGTAGCGATGTCGGCATCGTCATCCGGCAACGCACCGACACTGACATCGAGGGTCTGGCGCTTGCCGTTGCGGATGATCTCCAGCTTGGCCTTTTCGCCATCCTTGAGGCTGCCCACCAGGTGCGGCAGGTCTGCCGACATGATGATCGGCTGGCCGTTCATGCTCAGGATCACGTCACCGACCTGCAAGCCGCCCTTGGCTGCCGGGCCGTTTTCCAGCACCTGGGCCACCAGGGCGCCGGCCGGTTTGTCCAGGCCGAAGGACTCAGCCAGGTCCTTGTTGACCTCCTGGATCACTACACCCAGCCAGCCACGGCTGACCTTGCCGTCTTTCTTCAGCTGGTTGGAGACATCGATCGCCACATCGATCGGGATGGCGAACGACAGCCCCATGAAACCGCCGGAACGGGTGAAGATCTGCGAGTTGATGCCCACCACCTCGCCGTTCATGTTGAACAGCGGGCCGCCGGAATTACCCGGGTTGATGGCCACGTCGGTCTGGATGAACGGCACATAGGTGTCGTTGGGCAGGGTCCGGCCCTTGGCACTGACGATGCCTTTGGTCACCGAGTGGTCGAAGCCGAACGGCGAACCGATGGCCAGCACCCATTCACCCACCTTCAGCTTCTCGGAGTCACCCAGTTTCACCGTCGGCAGGTTCTTGCCTTCGACCTTGAGCAGGGCCACGTCGGTGCGCGGGTCGGTGCCGACCAGCTTGGCCTGCAGCTCGCTGCGGTCCGACAGGCGGACGATGATCTCGTCGGCATCGGCCACCACGTGGTTGTTGGTCAGCACGTAGCCATCGCTGGAAATGATGAAGCCCGAACCCAGCGACTGTGCCTCGCGCTGGCGGTCACCGCGTGGCGAGCGAGGCTGCTGCGGCATGTTGCGCTCGAAGAACTCGCGGAACATCGGCGGCAGGCCTTCCAGGTCGGGCATCTCCCCAGCAGCCATACGGCGGTCCGGCAGTTTCTGCTTGGTACTGATGTTGACCACGGCTGGCGAGGCCTGCTCGACCAGGGTAGTGAAGTCCGGCAGGGCTTCCTCGGCCTGGGCGGTGAGCACCTGGCCGAGCATCAGCACGGCGGCGAACATCGATAGATAGGATTTCAAGCGTGGTATTGACATACGGCTCCCGTCACAACGAGCGGTAGTTTAGAAAGGCCCTGCCCAAAGCAGGAAAGGCCAGGCTCCAAGAAGCCTGACCTATAGAAAATTTGCCGAAGGATTGCAAATGACAATGCTTTAATTTCATTTCAGGCGCCTGTCCGCTCGCCTTGGCACAGCCGGCATGCCTGCCCGGCAAGGCGCGCAGTCACTGGCGCGCCTGGGCGTCCTGGGGGCGCATGGACAGCGCCACGCGCTCCGCAGTCCCCAGCGGAATTTCGCCGACCACGGTGACCATCACCTTGCCCTTGGGCGTGTTCAGGCGCCGCGATACCGCCGACGTCGGGCCAAGCTGGGTGCGCATGTCGGTCCCGCCATCATCGCTTACCGGTTCCAGAAACACCGAGAAGCGCGTCAGGCCATCGTCATACATCAGGCTGCTGACCACACCGCCCTGCTTCGGATCGCGGCGCACCGAACTGTTGACCAGTTCGAACCCTGGCGGCAACCAGTCCGAACGCCAGCCGGCGACCTTGTCATTGCCGGCA